>OMJA01000146.1 GCA_900299245.1 Nitrospiraceae bacterium
AAGAGGTCTTTCGAATCCAGGATCAAGCCGTCGCCGGGGATGCTCGATCCGGCTGAGAGGACCACGACGTCGCCGGGGACGATCTCCTCGAGCGGGACTTCCACGGTCTGGCCGTCCCGCAGGACGTCGGTCTTTACGTGGACGAGCGCGAGCAGCGCCGCGACGGCCTTGGCCGCCCCCTGTTCCTGCCAGAACCCGAGCAGGGCGCTGGCGAGGATGATCGTGAGGATGATGAGGGCGTCCGTGCGGTCGGACAGAAAAAAGGAGACGATCGCCGCGAACATCAGAATGAGGATGATCGGACTGCGGAACTGGGCGAACAGCAGGACGAGCGGCCTGATATCCCGCTGCGGCTTGAGGCGAAGCTGAGCGTAGCGTGCTTGGCGGTCCCGAACCTCGTTCGCGGCAAGCCCTTCCGGAGATGAGCGGAGATCCGCCAGGAGCTGGTCGGCTGACAAGCTCCAGAAGGTCGGGGTCGGTTCAGGCATGGAACATCCCGTGCCTATTCATAGTGGAGTGCCTCGATCGGATTAAGCTTCGATGCTTTGTTGGCCGGATACAGGCCGAAGAAGATGCCGACGATGAGGGAAAAGAAAAAGGCGGCGGCGACGGCCGGCAGGGAGATGATCGTCGGCCAGCCGATCAGTTTCGTCAGGAGCAGCGAGATGCCGATGCCGGCTCCGACGCCGAGGATGCCTCCGATGATCGTCATGATGATGGCTTCGATGAGAAATTGCAGCAGGATATGAATCCGTTTGGCGCCGACCGCCATGCGCAAGCCGATTTCCTTCGTCCGCTCCGTGACGGAGACAAGGAGAATGTTCATGATCCCGATGCCGCCCACGATCAGCGAGATCGAGGCAATGCCCATGAGCATGAGCATCAGGGTACGGCTCGTGCCGGCCATGGTGTTGGCGATGTCTTCCATCGTACGGATCGTGAAGTCGTCCTCGTCCGAGGCTTGGAGCCGATGTCTGGTTCTGAGGAGGTCTTTCACGTCCTCCGCGACGGCCGGAATGTCGTGGCGGGTCTGCGTGGCCACGACCACGATGCCGACTGTGCCCAGAAACTGCGTGCCCAGGACTTTCCGCTCGGCGGTGGTGAAGGGAAGGACTACCAGATCGTCCTGATCCTGGCCCGTGATGGACTGGCCTTTCGATCCGAGAATGCCGATCACGCGCAACGGCACGTTGCGGATACGGATCTCACTGCCGATGATTTCTTCGCCGGCCTCGAAGAGGTTCTGCGCCGCCGTCTTGCCGAGCACCACCACCTTCGCGGCGGCGTCCATGTCCGATTGGGTGAAGAAGTTGCCCTGCGCGACCGGCCAACTGCGGACATCGGTGAACTCCGGCGTGGTGCCGAGCACGATCGTGCTCCAATTCTTGTTCTCCCTGATCACCTGGAGGATCGAGCGGGTGGCATACATCACCGTCGTCACCCCCGGGACTTTCTTCTCGATGTCGAGCGCGTCGTCCACGGTCAGCGTGGAGACGGTGCCGAGGCCGCCGCGCACGCCGCCGACGGTCGTGGCGCCGGGAATGACGATCATGACATTGGTGCCGAGGCTCGAAATCTCGGCCTGGACGGAGGCGGTCGCGCCCTGGCCCAGACTCACCATTGCGACGACGGCTCCGATGCCGATGATGATCCCGAGCATCGTCAGCCCGGCCCGCAGGGGATTCCGCCGCAGGATGCGCAAGGCTGACAGAATGGTGAGCCAGAGAAAAGACATGGGTGCCCGTGTGCTGTGGTCAGGAGCCGGCGGCCCGGCGCGTCATCGCATCCCGCGGCCCGGTTCGAAGCCCGGCGGCAGTTTCTTCTGCGCCTGCTCCTCGGACGCGTCGATGCCGATGACTACCGCGTCGCCTTCCTTCAGCGCGCCCTCGTCGATTTCGGTGAACAGGGAATCCGCAATGCCGGTGGTGACGACCTGCTGCCGCACCGTGCCGTCCTGCGCCAATACCCACACCTGGGCGATTTTCTTGTCCACCGGCACGTTCGGCATACGGAATCGCAAGGCGCCGTTCGGGACCCGCAGCGGCGATTCCTTCTTGGCCGTGATGATGGTGACGTTGGCCGTCATGCCGGGCTTGAGTTTCAAGTCCTTGTTGTCCACGGTGATCACCACGTCGTAGGTCACGACGTTCTGAATGCTGATCGGCGCGTTCCGGACCTGCGTCACGGTGCCTTCGAAAAAGTATTTGGGGTAGGCATCGACCCGGAAGCGGGCGGCTTTCCCTTCGGCCACGCCGCCGACGTCGGCTTCGCTGACGTTGGAATGGACCTGCATCTGCGTCAGGTCCTGGGCGATCACGAAGAGGGTCGGGGTCTGAAAGCTCGCGGCGACGGTCTGGCCGACATCCACGTTGCGGGAGACCACGATGCCGTTCACCGGCGAGTAGATCGTGGTGTAGCCGAGATCCAGTTCGGCGGAGGCCAGGGTCGCCTCCGCCTGATCGACCTGCGCCTGGCTGACTTCCACCTGCGCCTGCGCGTCGCGGAAATTGGTCTCCGCCACGTCCAGGTCCGCCTGCGAGACGAACGCCTGCTTCCGGAGCGTCGTCATGCGGTCCTGTTCCCGCTTCCGCTGCGCGGCCAGATTCTTGGCCTTCGCCAGATTCCCGCGCGCGCTCTTCAACGCCGCACGGGCCTGACTCTGGCGGGCCTTGAACGGCTGCTGGTCGATCTGGGCCAGTGCCTGTCCTTTCGTGACGACGGAGTTGAAATCGGCGAAGAGCGCGGCGATCTTCCCCGACACCTGACTGCCGACGGTGACGGAGACGACGGGGTTCACCGTGCCGGTCGCCGTGACGATCGAGGTGATGGGCCCGCGATCGACGGCCGCCGTCTTGTATTGCACCGGGGGCGGGCCGCCGTTGATCCAGTACCAGGCGCCGCCGCCGATCAGGAGCACCGCGACAATGCCGAGAAACAACCACTTCAGCCGCGTTGAGCGGCGGGCGGGCGGCAGCGGGATCACGGTAACGGACGGAGGGCGGCGACCGTCATGCGGTGGCGCCATGGGAGGCGCCGCTTCCCGCGGGAGCACTTCGTTGACGGGGACCTGCCGGACCGGTTCGTTGGCGTCGTCGCTCATGACGTAGGGGCCTTTCCAGGGGGTGCGGCTTGTGCCGTGCGGAACAGCCGCGCCGCGATCATCTTACGAGCTTCTTCCGCCAAAAGCAGCCCGACCGCCCCCAGCAGGAGGGGGCCGAAGATCCAGATGGGCAGCGGGCCGGTGCCGAAGACGGAATGTCCGAACGGGGTATAGGCGATCAGCACGAGGATCGTCAGCTCGGTCGCAATCCCCCAGAGGATGAGCGGGTTTGTGAACCAGCCGAGGTGTGTCACACTGAGCCGGCTGGAGCGACAGGCGAAGACGTTGGCCACCTGGGCCAGCACGATGCCCGCGAAGGTGACGGTTGTGGCCTCTCTATATAATGGAGCAGACCAATCCAGCGGGGCGCCCCAGGTCCAGCCGTTGGCGTAGAGATACAGAAAGAACCCGCCCATCGCCAGGAGGGCCGAGTTCAATCCGAGAAACAAGTATGCCCGCAGCAGGAGCGGGGTTGTCAAAAGCCGCTCGGACCTGGGTCGCGGCGGCACATCCATCAGCCCGGGATGGGGCGGATCGGCGCCGAGCGCGATGGCGGGGACCATGTCCGTGCCGAGGTCGACGGCCAGGACTTGCGGGATGGTCAACGCCAGCGGCATGCCGAAGAAACCGTAGCCCAGATAGGGCACGACTTCCGGGACGTTGCTTACCAGCACATAGGTTGCGAACTTCCGGATGTTGTCGAACACCGTGCGGCCTTCCTCGATCGCGTTGACAATGGTTGCGAAGTTGTCGTCGAGCAGAATGATGTCCGCCGTTTCCTTGGCCACGTCCGTTCCGGCGATGCCCATGGCCACGCCGATGTCCGCCTTCTTGAGCGCCGGCGCGTCGTTGACGCCGTCGCCCGTCACCGCCACGACTTCCCCCATCTCCTTGAGTGTCGCAACGACCCGCATTTTGTGCCGCGGCGCCATGCGGGCGAACACTGGATCCGGTTCGCCGGAGCGGGAGGGCGTGAGCAGCTGCCGCAGATGTTCGTCGCTGATGCCGTCGAGCTGCGATCCCTCGATGACAGGGACAAAGCCGGTCGATTCCCGGTCGGCGGTCGGCGGCACGAGGCCGATCGCGCGGGCGATGGCGAGCGCGGTGAGCGGATGGTCGCCGGTGATCATCACGACGCGCACGCCGGCTTTGCGGCAGGTCGCGATCGCCTCCGGCACTTCCCGGTGCGGCGGGTCCATCATGGCGACGAGGCCCAGAAACGTCAGCTCGTTTTCGACGGTCTCCACTTCAAGGTGCTCAGGCTGGTGGGCGACCTCCCGCATGGCGACGGCCAGGACGCGGTAGGCCTGTTCTGCAAAGGTTTTGCTCTGCGCCAGAATGCGGGTGCGTTCATCGGCAGTGAGCGGAATCCGTTCGCCGTGCGTCCACACGTGCGCGCAGAGGGCCAGTACCGATTCCGGCGCGCCTTTGGTGAAGGCGATCAACTTGCCTTCAAGCCAATGGAGCGTGCTCATCCGCTTCCGGTCCGCATCGAAGGCCAGTTCGGCCATGCGACGGAGCGGCGGGCGATGGGCCAGGCCGTGCTCGATGGCGAATTCCAGCAGCGCGACTTCCGTCGGGGCGCCGGTGACGGCGAAACGGCCATCCGCCTTCCGGACCCGCTTGGCGTTGTGGCAATTGAGCAGAGCGTCGAAAAAACTCTGCCAGCGTTCGGCGTCGGCCGTGCTGATCAACCGGCCGCGGGTGAAGAAGCATCCCTCGCGCGATTCGATGACGAGCCGATCGACGTAGAACCGGTCCACCTTCATCCGGTTTTCGGTCAGGGTGCCGGTCTTGTCCGTGCAGATGACGGTCGTGCAGCCGAGCGTTTCGACGGAAGAGAGGTGTTTGATCAACGCATTGCGGCGCGCCATCCGTTGACTGCTCATGGCAAGGGCCAACGTCACGGTCGGCAGAAGCCCTTCGGGCACGTTTGCCACGATGATGCCGATGCCGAAGATCGCGCTGATCCAAAAGCCGAGCCCGGTGCCGAGGCCGATGGCGAAGAAGGCGGCGCCCATGGCCAACGAGATGGCGGCGACGACGCGCGTCACGGCGACGATTTCCTGCTGGAGCGGGCTCAGGCCGGTTTCGACGGTCGTGGTGAGATTCGCGATCTTGCCGAACTCGCTGCGCATCCCGGTCGCGAACACGACGGCGCGGCCGTGGCCCGACAGGATGGTGGTACCGGCAAAGACCAGGTTCGGGAGATCGAGCCAGTGGCCGTCGTCGAGCGGGTCGTCGGTGCGGCGCTTGGGCCGCGACTCGCCGGTGAGCGCCGCGTTGTCGACACGCATGCCGCTGGCTTCGATGAGCCGGGCATCAGCCGGAATCCGTTCGCCTTCTTCCAGGATCAGCACGTCGCCGGGGACGATGTCGGTGCGCGCGCATTCCACGGCCTGGCCGCCGCGCGAGAGCCAGGCCTTTTCCGGCAAGAGCCGGCGGAGGGCGTCGACCGCCCGCTCCGCTTTGTATTCCTGGAAGAAGGCGAAGACCGCGTTGATGCCGATGACGCCGAGAATCGCCCAGCCGAGCGTCGCCATCCCTTCGCCGGGCCGCATGAAATCTGCCGAAAAGGAGAGTCCCGCCGCGATCCAGAGGAGGACCGCCAGAAAGTGGGTGAAGTGGCGGGTGAGGCCGCGAAGCACCGAGTATCGATCGGGTTCGGTCAGCCGATTGGGCCCGAACTGACTCAAGCGCAACCGGGCTTCTTCCGGCGAGAGCCCGCCGGAGGACGTTTCCATCCGCTTCAGCACCTCGTCGGTGGAGAGGCGGTGGATGTCGTGGTAGCGAAAGTCAGCCACGGACTCCTCGGACGATCAGGACCGAACAGGGGGCATGGCGGAGGAGAGTCTCCGACACGCTGCCGAGATGGAGCCGTTCGCTCTTGGTCAGGTCGCGTGCGCCGATGACGAGCAGATCGGACCGGTCCGCCTCGACCTGTTTCACGATCGTGTCGATCACGTGATCCATCCGGACGACGGTCGTGACCGCATAGCCCGCTTTCAGGAATTCGTCGTGCAGTTTGTCCAGCAGATCGGCGGCGCGTTCCATCGCCGGTCTGGTCAGTGCGGCCAGTTGCGATTCCGAGAGGTAGCGCGCGGCCAGATCCGTAACGGGGCTTTCCGTTGCGGTGAGGATGGTGACCTCCGCCGTGTTCGGTAGCAAGCGGCTCCGGAGAAACCTGGCGGCGCGGCGAGAGGGACTGGAATCGTCGACGGCCAGCGTCACGCGGCGCAGCTTCGTGAGGGACTGCTTCAAGACGAGGAGGGGGCAGGGGGTGATCGCCGCGACCTGGCGCGACGTGCTGCCGAGGAGAAAACCGCGGATGTCGCTCAATCCCCGACAGCCCATCAGGATCAGGTCCGCCTTCGTTCGGGTCGCGTATTTGGCGATGGTCTTGGCGAATGGGCCGTGAGCCAGGATGGTCTGAAGGCGGGTATGGGGGCTGGTGGCGGCTTGACCGAGGGCGACGCGGGCCGCCCGTTCCGCATCGCGGAGCAGCAGCGCGCCGGCCTTCTCCATGGCGGTGAGGACACGTTTCGCCGCGACCGGATTTCTCCCGCTCCCGGCTTTCAGTAACGAGGGGTCGACGACGTGTAACAGCGTCACCTCCTTCGGTTCCCGTTCAGCAAATGCTTCCAGGGCCTGCACGCCCCATTGGGCTTGTTCCGATCCGTCGACGGCACAGAGAATGCGCATGGGGACTCCTTCTCGTCGTGGTGAATTTGTTAACGGGACTCAAGCTGCATCGGGTATGCCTGTTGCGGAAGGGGCGAGGCGGGAAGATTCAGCGGAGGTATCGAGAGTTCAAGGACGGATCGAGTCACGGCGGTTGAGAAACTGCGGCTTTTTGCAGCAGGAAGATGAGGTCTACTGTGGTGATTGTCGCCAGTTTTTCAGCCTGTTCAGTCCGTAGCCGCAGGAATAAGCGGCTCTTTGATTCACGCCACGCATGAAAAAGTGGCATTCCCATTGCGTAAGTGAGGGTAGAAAAAGGAGGCGCTCGCGATGAGACGACGGATGGTCTGGATAGTAGGATTGGTCTTGCTGGCCGTGAGCGGTGTGAGTCAGGCGGCCGAAGCTCCGGTGGCGACTATCGGGCCGTCGGGTGACACGGTAGATCTGAGCCGTCGGCTCGGGGATCAGACAGTGGTCGACCATCTTCCGCTCTATCGGGCAGGCGACGTGAGGTACTTCAGCGCCGGTGTCGGATTGGACGAACGGGCGGCGACGTATCCTCCCTTCTCGTTGAAGCTGGTATTCACCGCCGGGGGGAAACCCTTTCTGACCGGCGTGTCGGTCACGATCAAGCCCTCCAAGGGGGGTGCCGCGGTGACCGTTCCGGCGGATCAGGTGGACGGCCCCTGGCTGTTCATCGATCTTCCTCCAGGTGTTTACGACCTGACGGCGGTGCATCGCGACCGAGAACAAGGCGTGAAGGGAATCAAAATCGACGCGGGGAAACGGAAAGAACTGCAGATCAGGTGGCCGGAAGATCGAGGACTGGCCAAAGCCTTACCGGCCGAATGACTCGATCGGCGGTCCGATGAACTGATCGCATGGAGCGAAGGAGACTGGGACGATGGCAAAGAAGAAGACGGGTACAAGAAAGACAGTCGGAACGAAGAAGGCCGCGGCGTTTGAGGATCTGCTCGTGAAGCAGGTGATGGAAACCAAGGTGCAGTCGGCCCGGCAGAAGACCAAGGGCGATGTCATCGCCTCGCTGATGATCGAGGGGTTCGGCTGTGTGCCGGTGGTGGACGGCGCGAAGAAGCTGATCGGCGTCGTGAGCGAGCACGATCTCCTCGGGGCGATGGACGACGGACATGGCTTGAACACCGTGACGGCGATCGATGTGATGACAGCCAATCCTTACTCCGTCCGTCCCGAAACCACGCTGGGCACGTTGGTGCATGTGCTGCGCGCGAGCGATCTTGTGCGGGTGCCGGTTGTGGACGCGAAGGACCGGCTCGTCGGCATTGTCGCGCGGCGCGATGTGTTGCGGACGTATGTGGGCGGGGGCAAGACGGCTCGGCGGAAAAAGTGAGGAGATGCCATGCGACAAACCGAATTCTTTTTGAAAGCCTGCGATCCGAAAACGCTCACGGTGGGGCAGTTGATGCAGGACGCCGTCACGCGCTGCACGTCGCGCACGGATGTGCTGACCATCGCCCACATGATGACGCACCGAAACTTCGGCAGTCTTCCTGTGGTGGAAGAGGATGGGACGCTGGTCGGTGTCGTTACGGAGTACGATCTGCTGCAGGCGATGATCGAAGGGCGTGACCTGCGCAAGATTCTGGCGACCGAGATCATGTCGGCCTATCCGGTGACCGCGACGGAAGACCAGACGCTTGTGCAAGTCGCCGATCTGTTTCAGGACCGGTATCTCACCCGGGTGCCGGTTGTCCGGAGCGGCAAGCTCGTCGGTATTCTGGCCAGACGGGATCTGCTGTTCGGGTATTTGAAGGCTTCTCAGTACTGGTCTTAAGCAGGTTGTTGAAAAGGGCTGCCAGCGGCGTTCTCGCATCGCTCAGGGCCTCAACGTATCGCAAGGGTACGCCCCCGGCCTTGTACTCGCTGCGGCCTTGCTGGGCAACCTTTTTGAATAACCTGCGGGAATTGATGTCGGTGATACGGGTTTGATACTGTCCCAGGCGATGCCGCGGTTGTTTCCACATACCTTTCTCACCGTGGCGATGTTCCTCTCTGTGCTCGCCTCTTCGCCCGCGTTCGCCGATTCTCCTCATCGCCATCGGAGCCCCTGCGCGACCCGCTATCCCAGCGACCAGACCATTGAGTGGGAATGCCGGACCCTCCAACGCGGCGAGTCGCTGGAGAAATTGTTCGGCGAGCAGTGGACCGATGTTGCGCGGTTCAATCGCATCGACCGGCGGCATGCCGTGTCCGGTATTGCGATCAAAGTCCCCAAAAGCCTCGACGCACTCGCCCAATTCACGCCGCTGCCGCTGTTCTATGAACCGGCCGAGGAAGCGGAGCAGTTCATCCTGATCGACTTGTCCGAGCAGTTTCTCGGCGCATACGAATTCGGTGCCTTGCGATTCGCGTTGCCCATCGCGTCCGGCAACGGCGGCAATGAAACGCCGACCGGTGAATTCCGCATCACCGCCGCGCACCGGTCCCATCAATCCTGTCGCTATACGGTCGAAGGGACGGACCGGCCCTATCCGATGAACCACGCGTTGCGGTTTCACATCAATCGTGAGGGGGTATCGTACTGGATTCATGGTCGCGATCTGCCTGGCTATCCGGCGTCTCACGGCTGTATCGGTCTCTACGACGAACCGATGCAGAAAGAGCAGTACGGCCTGCCGAAAGACCCGGAGTTGGATGACGCGAAGCGGTTGTTCGAATGGGTCTTAGGCGGCGAGGCGGAAGACGACAAGGTGATTCCGCTTTCAGATGGTCCCCGGCTTCAGATCGTCGGCGAAGCGCCTTCGTGGAGCAGTAATTGACGCGGAAGCCCCGGCGGCAGGTCAGAGGCAATCCGGTTCTCTAGGGTTCTGTGATGATGTGTCCACCCGGGCGTTCTTCACCCTCGCTCCATTCCGCCACGGCTTGCGCCATGTCGGCGAGGCGTTGAGCCGCGCGGCCGAAGACTGTATCGGGTGGATATTCCCCGTCAATGCCGCGCTCTCCGGCCGCGACGCCGGTGAGCAACTCAATGGCCTCTTCCAGCGTATTCACCGCATAGACGGTGAACTGCCCCGATTCCACGGCTTCGACGACGTCGCGACGAAGCGCAAGGTGCTTCGTGTTGCGGGCCGGAATAATCACGCCCTGCTTGCCGGTGAGGCCGCGCCGTGAACAGGATTCAAGAAAGCCTTCGATTTTCTCGTTGACGCCACCGATGGGCTGGACTTCGCCCAATTGATTGACGGAGCCGGTCACGGCGAGATATTGCCGGATCGGTAGATCGGCCAGACTGGACAGTATTGCGGTCAACTCGGCGACGGCGGCACTGTCGCCCTCGATTTCGGAGTAGGTCTGTTCGAAGGTCAACGACGCGTTCATGGCGAAGGGGTGCAATCCGGCAAACTTGCCGGCCAGATAGCCGGCGAGCGTCAAGACGCCCTTGCTGTGGATGTTGCCGGCAAGTTCCGCTTCCCGCTGCACATCGATGACGCCTTTGGTGCCGACATAGGTGCGCGCGGTGATACGGGTGGGGCGGCCGAACGAATAGTCGCCGAGCTGATGGACGGAGAGTCCGTTGACCTGGCCGACCACGTCGCCGTCGAGATCGACCATCAAGGTGCCTTCCTTGATTTCGTCCTGGATCCAGTGCTCGGCCAGGTTCGACCGGTGGCGTTTATGCGCGATCGCGGCGTCGACATCCCCGCGGGGGACAAACGAATGCTGCTCTTTCCTCGCCCAATAGCCGGATTCACGGATGAGATCGCTCACGAGGCTGAACCGCAGTGACAGCCGGTCGTGCCGGTCTGCGAAGCGGAACCCCTGCCGGATGACTTCGGCCACGGCGTCGGCGCCGAAGTGCGGCAGCCCTTCTTCGCGGCAGAGTTTCGCGATGAACCGGGCATATTGGCGATCCTGGCGCTCGCTTCTGACCACTTCCGTGTCGAAGTCCGCTTTCACTTTGAAGAGCTTGGCAAAATCCTCCTCGTACGCCTGGAGCAGGTGGTAGATCATCGGCGGCCCGACCATGATAATTTTCACCGTGACCGGGATGGCTTGCGGCCTGAGGCCGGCGGTGGAGAACCCGTAGAATTCACCGGGATCTTCGATCTTCACTTCGGCTGTTTTGATGACCCGCTTCAGCGCGTCCCAGGAAAATGGTTGATGCAGCATATCCAGGGCGTTCACGATCAGGTAGCCGCCGTTGGCTTGCAGCACCGCCCCGGCACGAATCTCGGTGAAGTCCGTGTACATGACGCCCATGTGGGCGCGCCGCTCGATTTTGCCGATCAGGTTGGTATAGGTCGGATGAGATTCATCGATGACCGGGGCGCCGTTCGCCGGATCGTGTTCGACAATCAGATTGACGAGATAGCGGGTCAAATCAGGCCGGCGAAATTCCAGGCCGGGAATGGGAAGAGCCGGTCCTTCATGGGGAAGGAAATCCTTGTAATGATGAACGATGTTGTCCTGCACCCGCTCGAGATAGGCGCAGACTGACGGCAGGTCCTGGTAGGTCCGCCGCATCGTTTCATAGCGGCCCTCCAGAACATTCGTCACAACCTGACGGTCAAGATGGCGGAGCTGGTGCTCTACTTCCTTGTCGAGGGTATGCAGCCGCACGTGAAATTCTCTGATCTCACCTTCGAGCGCAAGGCGGCGCTCGTTGAGGTCCTGCTGTTCTTGCTCGGTCATCGCCTCCAGGGCTTCGCTTGTCATGGGGTGCCCGTCTTTCAACGGCACGAGCCCGAATCCCGCCGGGGTTTCGTCAAACCCGAATCCCCTGGTGAGGCTGAGTTGTGTGAGTTCCTGAAAGAACAGTTTCTTTTTGGCTTCGGTCTCGTCGTGCAGTTTGGCTTTGGCGTCGAGGTATTTCTTACTCTCGAATGCCGCCGGAATATCGCGGCGCAAACTGTCGATGAACGCAGCCATATCACGTTTGAAGGCACAACCCTGTCCGGCTGCAAAGGAGAGGCTGGCCGGTCGCGAGGGATCCTGAAAGTTGTTGACGTAACACCAGTCGGAGGGAGCCGGAGCTGCTTGGGCGAGCCGTTTCACCATCTGGCGAACCAGGGTGGCTTTGCCGGTGCCGACCGGGCCGGAGACATAGAGATTGAACCCGGGGCTCTTCATTGAGAGGCCGAATTCCAGGGCTTCGACCGCCCGCTCCTGGCCGATGATATCGGTCAGCGGTTCCAACTCGCTGGTGTCTTCGAATCCCAGCTGTGTGGGATCGACAGAGGGGGTCAGCATGGAGACGGGAACTTTGAATTTGTCGGTGTTCATCTACAGGACTTTCACGGCAACGGCCGGAGGACGCTGCACTGTTGTGGCCTGAGGGCCTTTCTTTCCTTGCTCCAGGCCGAACACCACGTCTGTTCCGTCTTCAAGCTGCTCGAAGGTCAGGCCGTGGAGTGCATTGGCATGGAAGTACACTTCCCCCCCGCCCTCCTGGAGGATGAACCCATACCCCTCTTTCGGGAAGAGCTTGCAGATCACTCCGCGATGAGGCGGAACCGGCGACACGCGCACGTCGGTCCGTGCGCGTTTCTCGCGGAATGTGCGCAGCTCTGTTGCGATGGCCGCGAACGCGCTCCGGATCGCTTCTTCGAAGGTCTTGTCTTCCTTTCGGGCGGTGACGGTATGGCGGCCTGGGAGAGTGACGACTACGAGTGCTTCGGCAACATGGTCCTGCTTTTTGTGATGGCGGTTCTTTGTCAGCGTGACACGACCATGCGTGAGATCATCGTGGCCTCGACGGAGATCTTCCATGCGGGCTTCAATTTCTGTCTTCCATCGGGGTGTCATCTCGACATTGCGGCTGTGGATTTCTACGTCCATCTGGATGGCCCTCCTGTCCTCAGTGTTGTCTCTCAGCAAGGCGGATGCCGCCTGCGCTAAATCCATCGAGCCGGAAAGGACATCAGAATGATGCCGCTGTTTCTGCTTCTTTGACACCTGGTTGTGTTTTCACCGGGGTAAATGAGGGATTGGTCTGGCGCATTTTTCCTCAATGGTCGTTTTGCCGGTGAAGCGCAATGCGTCACTTGAGGCGTTGCGATAGGCCCAGGGATAGACAAACGGGACATGACGTTTTGCGGCGCGATGCTGTGACGGTCGTTCGGATGGTCGTTCAGATCGAGTGGCGAGTGGAATGTGATTTGCGTGTCGCTTTGTTATGCCGACTTTGAATAAACGGGCGCTTGAGGAATATCTTCGAACGCGTTTCGGGCCGGAGGTCACACTCCTTTCCTTTGGCGTCATTGGCAAATCCAGTTCAGAAGGGGCGCATAAACAGTACGGCTATGGGACTCCGGTCAAGTTGACGTTCCGTGTCGGCCGGGAGGTCTGTTCGGCTGTGTTGGAAACCATGAAGCCAGGCCCTTTCGGTCACGAGCACATGGCCGATCGGGCGCAGGCCATGTTGTGGGACTATGAGTCCTATGGGCGGTTGCCTCGGCATGTGAAGGCGCTTGATGTCGGGGCGTTTACCGGCAGGCAGAAGCTCTTTTCTGTCGCAGAGGGGCGGGAGTATTTTGTTCTGAATCAATGGACTGAAGGTGCGAGTTATCACGAAGATCTGGAACGCCTGGCCAAGGGACGGCCGCTTCGCCCGCTCGATCGCCAACGGACCATCGCGCTTGCGCGCTATCTGGCACAGATCCATGCCCGCAAGAAGCGGGATGCCGATTTATATCGCCGCCGCTTGCGGGAACTGATCGGTCACGGCGAATGTATCATGGGGTTGACCGACAGTTACCCCGAGCGGTTCGGGTTTATCACGGAAAATCTGTTGCGGGGGATTGAGGAGGCCTGCAACCGCTGGCGCTGGCGTTTGCGCGGGAAGTCGAAGCGGCTGTCGCAGGTGCACGGCGATTTTCATCCGTGGAATGTTCTATTCCAGAAGGGGGTCGATTTTGCAGTCCTCGATCGCTCACGAGGAGAGTGGGGCGAACCGGCGGACGATGTGACGTCCATGACCGTCAACTACTTGTTCTATTCGTTGTGCCGGTGGGGGCGGTTGCAGGGACCGTTCGAAGTGCTCTTCCGTCTGTTCTGGGAGGAGTATATAGCGGCGAGCGGCGACGAGGACGTTGCGGTGTCCGCGGCGCCGTTCTTTGCGTTTCGCGGCCTGGTGTTGGCCAGTCCCGTCTGGTATCCCGATTTGCCGATCGGGGTGCGACGAACGATCTTCCGGTTTATGGATCAGGTCCTTGCCGCGCCACGCTTCGATCCGGCACGGGTGAATGAGTATTGTGCGTGACCGGTTGCGGGAGTGGTGGGAGCGATGACGCAAATCCCGAGTTGTGCAATCTGGATTACTGGATTACCTGCGTCAGGTAAAAGTACGATCGCGCGGGCGTTGAAGCCTCAACTTGAAGCGTCAGGTTTGACTGTAGAGGTGCTGGAGTCCGATGAGGTCCGACGGGTACTGACCCCCGATGCGACCTACTCGCAGGCGGAGCGGGCACTCTTCTATCGCGCCTTGGCGTTGATGGGGGCGAAACTGGTGGCCCATGGCGTGACGGTCATATTCGATGCGACTGCAACGAAGCGGGTCTATCGAGACTTTGCCAGAAACCTGATCCCTCGATTCATCGAAGTCGCGGTAGAATGTCCGCTCGAAATCTGCATGCAGCGGGATTATAAGGGGACGTATCAGCGCGGGCAGCGGGGTGAGTCCAGTACGGTCCCCGGGCTGCAAGAACCCTACGAAGCACCGCTCCATCCCGCTCTTACTGTGGATACAACGAAGATGCTTGTGAACGAAGCCGTGCAGAACATCGTGGCACTGGTGAGGCAGAACGTTCGTCCGTAGATAGCCCCCCAGCTCCTCCACTGGCCCTCGTTCAATCAATAATGATGCTGTAGAAACCATGCACATGCGTGACTCGCCACTTGTTCCAGGGTGCCCGGTTCTTCGAAGAGGTGTGTGGCTCCCGGAACAATGATGAGCTTCTTTTCGCAGCTCAGGAGTTCGAAGGCGGATCGGTTCATTTCGATGACCGGCTCATCCCATCCGCCGACAATCAGCAGGGTCGGCGCAGCCACCGATGGCAGGTAGGTTTCTGCCAGATCGGGCCGCCCTCCGCGTGACACGACGGCCCGGATGTTCGACGGCTTCCTCGCAGCCGCTTGCAGTGCCGCACCGGCTCCGGTACTCGCGCCGAAATAACCGACCCCCAATTTTTTCGTGCGAGGCTCTTGTTCCAGCCAGGATTTCGTCAGCAACAAGCGATCGGCCAGCAGATCGATATCAAACACGTTCCGCCGATCCTCGGCTTCGTCCGGCGTGAGCAAGTCAAGCAGCAGCGTCGCGAAGCCGTTCTGCTGCAGGTGGCGGGCGACGAAGTTGTTTCGCGGACTCAATCGTCCACTGCCGCTTCCATGAGCAAAGACGATCACACCGCGTGGATCTGGCGGGAGGCCCAGAATGCCTTCAAGTACCAGCTCCGTGAGGGTAATTTTGACATTACGCTCATATCTAGATTGCGTCATAGCGTTCTTGTGTTCAAAATTGACCGCACGTCATAACTTATTGTTATTTATTATTTAACTATTGTGCACGGGCTTATTCTGTTGCCAAAGTTGGGCTTATAGAGAGATCGATTTTTAACAAAAACTCCTCCAAAACAAGAGACGAAGATTCACAGAGCGTATAATTGCCACAACGCGTACAATTATGTACGAGTAAGTAGTCTCCACAGAGACAAATTTAGGCTTGTGATATTATAAGTCATTGATAATTAGAAAATTGTAATGCTGGATCGCAACTTGCTCAACCCCCAAGGCATACGTCAACTTTCACCTTGGGAGGAAATAATCATGGGTTGTCCGAAATGCAAAGGCTTGATGATGTTGGAACGCTTCTCAGACTTCTTCCTGGTGTTCTATGCCTGGAAATGTGTCAATTGTGGAGCGATCATTGATCGGACGATTTCGAATAATCGCAAAACCAGCCTGGCTGCCAAAGCTGCGAAGGAAGTTGAAACCGCCGCTGCCTAACCGGTTGAACGTTAGGTATTAGAACTCCGGCACGGCACATGTCGCATTCTCGAACAATGAAACCGTGCCGGCTGGAGTTCTCAGGTGGATTCTGGGCCACAACTGTTCGCGGCCTGATCCCGCCAGGCCGCAGGTAGTTTTCAAGACCTTCCTGTCACTCACTCTCATTCCACATACTGCATCGCCGCCCTGAGCCGACGTTGTATTGTCATGTTGGCGCCGTCCTTCATCTCTGCTATCGGTGAGAGGCTTTCTTCGTTGTCACGGTGCAAGGCGCCGGCCGGCTGAGTTCTGCGGGTAATTGAGTCTGGTTATCCAGGCAGGCTGTATCCAGTTGCGTTTGAGTCAGTCCGGTCACCGAAACCAGGTTGGCTCCGTAGAATTTCGCCTGCTGGATGTTTGCCGCGTCGAGGCGCGCGCCGCTGAGATCCGCCCCGGTAAAGACTGCTCCGCGGAGGGTGGCTTCCTGCAAATTCGCATGAGTTAAATTGGCGCGGCTGAAATCGGCCTCGCTCAGGTCGGCCGCAACCAAATTGGCCGAGTCGAGCGTGGCGTCATTGAATTGTGCCCGAGGCAGCGAGGCTTTCGGTGCATAGATTTCGTGCAGGGCGGATTGTGAGAAGATTGCGCCGGCGCCGCGTGCGCCGATCATGACGGCATGATGCAGGTTGGCATCACGGAAATCAGCCTGGTCGATGACGGCTTTGTAGAGAATGATCATGCGCAGTTTAGCCGATTGTAGAGAGGCTTTGCTCAGCCGTGCGCCCTCCAGGTTGGCGCCTTCGAGATCGGCCTGTGCGAGGCGGGCACCATCCATATTGGCATGGCGGAGATCCGCCCCGCGGAGAATGGCGTCCCTCAGATCGCTCTGGCGCAGATCGGCGTCATCCAGATAGGCGCTTTCCAGATCAGCCTCCATCATGCGGGCTTGATTCAAACGAGCGCCGTCGAGCAGGGCCCCCTGCAAGTTGGTCTGAAACATGGTGGCCTTTGACAGGTCTGTTTTACGGAGATCTGCGCCCATCAAGTCGGCTCCGGTTAGGACTGCTCCACGAAGATTGGCGCCGTATAGGTAACTGTCGACCAGCGTTGCGTTTGTGAAGTCGGCCGACGATAGATCGGCGTCCTCGAAATGGGCCCGTTCGAAAATAGAATCGTGCAATTGCGCACCGGACAGCGCGGCGTTGTACAGCGCTGCCTCGTCGCCGACTACACGGAGGAGATTCGCCTGCGTGAGCTTGGCGCGGCGCAAATCGGCTCCGACCAGATTGCTGTCCTCCAGGTTTGCTTTTGTGAGGTCAGCACCGGCGAGGCTGGCTTGCGTCAGAATGCTCTGGCGGAGATTTGCCTGTCGGAGGCTGGCGCTTTCCATGCGGGCGCGTTCGAGGTTGGCGCCTTCGAGTGCAGCCTGTTTCAGGTCGGTTCCGCAGAAATCAGCCCGTCTATGTCCGGGGCTGTCCCGCTGCTCCAGCCATTCCTGATGGGCGTGAAGGGCTTCGCGGAGGGCGGCCGCAGTCAGGGTGTTTTTTTTGTATGGCTGCTCGCATCGTTGTGTCTGTTTCGACGGAGATGCGGCGCGTGCTGCAACAGCCGGAGTTGTGGCAATGATGCTAAAGATTATGAGCAGGGGCAGCGTCTGGCGTACTGCGGAATGAGTCATCGGTTTCTCCTCTGATGGGTTGGTTCACATCGTGGGGGCGTGTCGGATCGGAGCGTGTCAGTTGCCCTGCTGGGACAACAGCCGCACATAGGCGAGCACATCGACCATTTGTCCCTCGGTCAGACTGCCTGTCCAGGCATGCATGGGACTGAACACGACACCGTGTTCGATCGTGCGCAACAGTTCTTCATCGGATTTCAAGAAAGACCGGAACCGGTGAAAATTGGCCGGTGCGACTCTGAGGGATTCGGCCGTAGGACCGTCTCCCCAGCCAGCCAGGCCATGGCAGGTTGCACAGTGGGTCTGATAGAGCGACTTGCCCCTGGTCAGATCGGCCGGAAGATCCTGGGCGGCCACCATCACTGTGTTTAGGAACAGACTCAATCCGGCGACCAAGGCAAAAGTTCGGTGTTTCTTCTGCATCATCAACTCTTTTTGGTGGTGTGGGCAATGAATGACGTGAACAACTGTTGTAGCTTCTTGCTTCCGCACGCCGGACATTGCACCTCGCCCCGTTCGTGTTCTTTGAGCGTCACCACGATCAGTGATTCCTTACCGCAGTCGAGGCACTTGTAGTCATACATTGGCATTATAAAGGCGACTCCGCTAGTGGAAGACCAGGAGCGGACATTGCGCATGATGGAGCACGGCGTGCGCGACGCTGCCGAGCACCATCCGGCTCAGTCCATGGCGGCCGCGTGACCCCATCATCAGGAGGTCGGCGCCGATCGCTTTCGCTTCCTGAAGAATCGCTTCGACCGGAACTCCCAGCGTTGATTTCGCCTGAGTGCTGTAGCCCATATGTTTCAGGTCTGACGCCACTGAGTTGATGAACGACTCGGCGCTGCGGAGGGCCTGACCTTCCATTTCCCGCTCCGCCACGGCGTCAACCGGCCACGGCGGCCTGGTTTGTGGCAGGACGGTCAATGCCGTGATCGTGACGGCTTCGCGGAATGGATGTTGCCGGAGGAACAACAGTGCCCGTTCGGCGTCCTGTGACCCTTGCAGCGGCAGCAGCACCTGCTTCAGGGACTTC
>OMJA01000147.1 GCA_900299245.1 Nitrospiraceae bacterium
CCCGCCTCTGCTCCGCTTTTTTGTGGAATGTTCTCAAAATTGACTGGCGCTTCAGAACCCCGCCGCGGCGTGGTTATCTGTGCTCGTGGCATGGAGGGGCGAGCAGCGCTGGATCAACGGAGTCTCACGCCGGCTACTGTCGTCCGATGCCTCGCGGTTCCTGATTCGGCGCCTGTGGAATAACCCATTGGCCGGTGAGTGCACTGAGAGCCTTCCGGGCATCGCTGATCCGCTCCACCGCAGACCGGTGTAACTCTTCGGCGGTCTTTCGCAATCGCGCGACACCCTGCTCCTGCGCTTTCATCGCCGTTGCGACCGCCACTCGCGGAACGACCTCCCATTCATCCATCGAGGGTAGAATATACCCGTCGGTGAGTCCCTTGTCGGCCGCATACCGCGCGAGTTCATGCGCCGCCGCGATCGCCATCTCATCGGTGATGGTCGCGGCCCGCACATCCAGCGCGCCGCGGAAGATGCCGGGAAAGACGAGCGAGTTGTTCACCTGATTGGGGAAATCGCTCCGTCCGGTCGCGACGATCCTGGCGCCGGCCTCTGTCGCCTCCCACGGCCAGATCTCAGGGACCGGATTCGCGCAGGCGAACAGGACGGCGTCCCGGGCCATCGTCCTCACCCATTCCGGCTTGATGATACCGCCGGCGGCAAAGGCCACGCACACATCCGCACCGGCCAACGCCTCGGCGATTCCTCCTCGGCGCTGATCCCTGTTCGACTCCACGCATACGGTCCATTGCTCGCGATAGTCCGGATTCGTTTCGTACTCATGACGATGCGGGCCGAGTATTCCTCCCAGATCACAGGCCACGATGTTCCCCGCGTCCGCGCCGTTGGCCTTCAGATACCGATAGGTCGGGATATTGGCCGCCCCCATGCCGATCATCGCAATACGGACATGATCGATCTGTTTGCCGACGACCTTCAAGGCGTTCAGCAACGCGGCGAGCACCACCGTGCCGGTCCCCTGCTGATCGTCATGCCACACCGGAATCGTGCACAGCCGACGGGCTTCGCGCAGGACGCGAAAGCACTTCGGCATCGCGATATCCTCGAGGTTGATCCCCCCGAACGAGGGCTCCAGCAGCTTCACCGTACGAACGATTTCATCCGGGTCCTTCGTGCCGAGACAAATCGGCACCGCATCCACTCCGCCCAGATACTTAAACAACAAGGCCTTGCCTTCCATGACCGGCAACCCGGCTTCCGGACCGATATCGCCGAGCCCCAGCACGCGGGTCCCGTCGGACACCACCGCGATACAGTTGGCTTTGTTCGTGTGTTCATACACCAGATCCGGCTGCGCCTGAATCGCACGGCAGGGAGCGGCGACGCCCGGCGTGTACCAGATCGAGAAATCCTCAACGCCTCGAATGGGACACTTGGGCGCCGTCTGGATTTTTCCCTTGTAATAGGCATGGAGCCGAAGCGCTTCTTCGGCCGGCTTCCGGGCTTTGGCGAGCAACTCTTCCGGTGTAGGCATCAGCGCCCCCTTTCCCGCAGAGGATCGTGCATCAACGTCATGACAGACCCATGCCCTGCATCACGTGCTCACTTCGTCGTATCGTTGTGTCTTGCTTCCGGCCTTGAAACCGGCGGGGCTGCCTGCCTGGTCCGAACAGGGAGCGACATCGCTCCCCGGTTCCGGCAGGCCTGCAGATTAGCTGAGAGAGAATGGTCTCTGTCTGGTACCGATGTGCGCGCGCGACGGGTCCGCGGCGTTCTGCCCTCGATGGGCGAGAATGACCGGATCGACCCGTTCGCCGCAACTGACACAATGCCAGTCGAACGAGGCGAGTTCGTGCACCGGCTCCGACACCATGAGCCCGCCGCAACGATGGCAGCGCTCGGCCTGAGCCTGCCGTTGAGAGACTGATATCGGTGACGTGTTGACCATAGTCATCGACCTCCTTGTGGATGAAGTATCTGGTTGCACATGTGAGCCACAATCCCGGAAAAGGATTCATGCCGGACTCCGCCTCTGCCCGGCCAGCAGCTCCTCCAGGAGGCTGCGAAGCCGGCCGCCGGGCTCCTCAAACGCATAGCTCACCGCACAGGCCGGATGCGTGAGACTGATCAGCCGGCGCAGATCCACCGGCGTGGCAATGAGCACAAGATCGCAGTCGACCGCATTGATCGTCTGCTCCAATTCCCGGATTTGCTCCGCCCCGTAGCCCATGGCAGGCAACACGGCGGTGAGGTGAGGGTTCGAGCGGAAGGTGTCGCGCAGACTGCCCACCGCCGCCGGCCTCGGATCCACCATGGCCGCTGCTCCATACTGTTTTGCCGCGAGGGTGCCGGCACCGTAGGCCATTCCCCCGTGCGTCACTGTCGGACCGTCTTCGATCACCAGCACCCGCTTCCCTCGAATCAGCGACGGATCTTCGACGGTCACCGGCATGGTCGAATCGATCACGACCGCGGTCGGATTCGCCGACCGGATCGTTGCCCGAAGGGCCGCAACTTTCTGAGAATCGGCGGTCTCCGTTTTGGTGAGGATGACGACGTCGGCGCGCAGCAGGTTCACTTCGCCGGGGAAATAGCCTCGTTCATCACCGGCGCGATGGGGATCGGCCAGCACGATCTCCAGATCGGATTCGTAAAAGGAGAAGTCGTTGTTGCCTCCGTCCCACACGATCACATCGGCTTCAGCCTCAGCCCGCCGAAGAATCCGCTCATAATCGACACCGGCAAAGACAAGGTCGCCCTGCCTGAGATGGGGCTCATACTCCTCGCGCTCCTCGATCATGCAGCGGGCCGTGCGGAGATCCTCGAGCGAGGCAAACCTTTGGACCGCCTGATCCGCCAGATTTCCATAGGGCATCGGATGGCGGACAACGGCGACCCGCCGTCCCCGCTCTCTCAGCAGCGACGCGATGTGCCGGGCGACCGGACTCTTGCCGGCTCCCGTCCGGACCGCGCAGATGGAAATCACCGGTTTCGCCGACCGGAGCATCGTGGAGCGCGGCCCCAGCAGCCGGAACTCCGCGCCCGCGGCCAGCGCGCGTGAGGCCTGATGCATGACCGCTTCGTGGGACACATCGCTGTAGGCAAAGATCACTTGATCGACGGCCTGATCCGCAATGAGAGCTTCCAGACCGTCTTCCGGCACGATCGGGATTCCGACCGGATACAGCGCTCCCGCCAATTCAGGAGGATATGACCGCCCCGCGATATTGGGAATCTGCGCGGCCGTGAAGGCCACGACCCGATACTGAGGATCGGCTCGAAACACGACATTGAAGTTGTGGAAGTCCCGGCCGGCCGCTCCCATGATCACGACTCTGATCTC
>OMJA01000148.1 GCA_900299245.1 Nitrospiraceae bacterium
ACCCGAGATCGCGGTGAGTTTGACGGAGCGTCCGCACCCGTTCACTCGGCCTGAGCTTGTCCACCTTCGTCGCCACGACCAGCGGCTCGCGGCCGATGGATCGCAGCCAGGCCACCGTCTGGCGGTCCTGCTCCGTCACGACCCGGCACTCCACCAGCAGGATTACCGTGAGCAACGACGGTTGCTGCGCCACGTAGGAATCGATGAGCGGCCCCCATTCCGCGCGAATAGACTTGGAAACCTTCGCATAGCCGTAGCCCGGAAGATCGACCAGATAAAACGCCGCCAGTCCAGGGTCCGAGGTTGCGATCCGAAATAGATTCACGGCCCTGGTTTTTCCGGGTGTCTTACTGACTTTGGCGAGCCCGTTTCGATGAAGCAGCGAATTGATCAGCGAGGATTTACCGACGTTCGATCGCCCCGCCACGGCGATCTCAGGCAGGTCCCCCTGAGGAAATTGTTCTGCCGATGCACAACTTTTGATAAACTCGGACGAAAGAATTTTCATTGTAGTCGACCAACCCCTGATTCAACGACGGCCACCAGCACACAGTAACAGAATGACGCGCGAGTAACACCCCCCTCTTATGCCCAAATCCAAAAAACGACGGCCTCTCGCTCGGATGCTTCTCTGGGCAACCGTGCTGCTGGGGATCCCTATGGGCGCCCTGGCGTTGATCTGGCTGCTGACGCTCCCGGATGTGACACTCCTGGCCAAGACCAATCCCGGCCCGACCGCCTTGATGGAGCATCGACAGGCTGTCGCTGATACCCAGCGGCATCCGGTCCCGCGACAGTGGACGTGGGTTCCTCTCTCCCGAATCTCGCGGAACCTGCAACATGCGGTCGTCGCGGCGGAAGATGCGTCGTTTTTCATTCACGAAGGCTTCGACTGGGAAGGCATCAAGGATGCCGCCATCCACAATCTGGAAGCCGGGGAACTGAAACGGGGCGGCAGCACGATCACGCAACAACTCGCGAAGAATCTGTATCTTTCGACCGAGCGCTCGCTTTTACGAAAGGCCCGCGAGGCCCTGATCACACGGTCGCTGGAGCACCATTTGACCAAAGAGCGCATTCTCGAGCTGTATCTCAATGTCGCAGAATGGGGAAACGGCGTGTACGGCGCCGAAGCGGCGGCGCGCCATCATTTCGGGAAACCCGCCCAGGATCTCACGGCAGAGGAGTCGGCCTGGCTGGCTGCCATCCTTCCCTCCCCGCGCCGGTACGACCCGTTGCGGAAAACCGCGGCGTTGACCCATCGCTACGAGCGCATCCTCCATCGGATGAAGCAAGTCACTCGGCATCAGCCCCATGCGAATGAGCGATAAGGACGTGTCCGTTCGTCGCGTCGCTCAACTCTGCGGTCTCCTTGCCTCCTGTCTCTTCGTGACGGCTGCCGCCGCTGAACGATCGGACCACGCAGACCGTGAGAGCCGCGAGCTGACCACGGACGAGATCGTGATCTCCGCAACGAAAGCGCCCGAACCGGCCAGGCAGAGCGCCGCATCCGTGACCGTCGTCACGAAGGAGCAGATCGACCGTTCCCCCTATCCCGGCGGACATCAACTCGACGATCTGCTCCGGTCGGTCCCCGGCGTGCAGCCGGCAACGCTCAGCAGCCGCTACAATCATCCCACCGCGCAGTCCGTCACGCTGAACGGCCTGGGAGCTCGTCGAACGCTGGTCCTGCTCGACGGCGTTCCGCTCAATGACGGATTCGGAGGATGGGTAAACTGGGGATTGATCCCCAACGACATCGCGCGGGTTGAAATCGTTCCGGGCGGGGCGTCGAACCTGTATGGAGCCTGGGCGATGGGCGGCGTCATCCATGTCATCACGAGCACGCCTGCCGGCGGGTCGGGATTCACGGTAGACAGCCAGGCCGGAACGCTCGATACGTATCAACAAGCCATACGGGCGCGTTACGGCACCGACCATGTCCGCCTGTCCCTCGGCTACCGGTGGTTTCATACCAACGGCTTCATTCCCGTTCCGTCCTACCAGCGTGGGCCCGTGGACCGGACCGATGACTCCAGGCACCAGTTATTCAACGGCAACCTGGCCTGGATCCCGTCAAGCACCACGACGATAAACCTTTCCGGAAGCCTGTTCCGTGAAGACCGGACGTTCGGAACTACTCTCAGCCAGGCCTCAAGAACGATCGGGAACGTCGCCCTCGGACTCCGTAGCGATCAGGGAGGAGCCGGCGTGTGGGAAGGCAAACTGTTCGGCCAGTGGCAGACCTTTCAGAATCTGACCTCGCAGATCACGCCTTCCTCTCTCCTCCGCCTTGCTGAATTTCGTGACCGCGTGCAGATCATCCCCAGCAATGACTTCGGCGGATCGCTGCAGTGGACCGGGAGCCTCCTGGACACCGACCGACTCGTGCTCGGCACCGATGCGAGAACGATCATCGCGCAATCCTCAGACGATCTCTACTCGGCGTCCGCGCCGACCGGCCGGACCCTGACCAAAGGGCAACAGCTCGGCGGCGGCGTGTTCGGAGAATGGATTGTTCCACTCATCGACCGCCTCACGGTCACCCCGAGCGTCCGCGCCGACTGGTGGAAGAACTTCAACGCCGGCAGCGAAACCTCGGCGGGATCCACCCTGTTCCGGGACAACGTCATCCACGTCGTGAACCCGAAGCTCTCGTCTCTATATCGGATCACGGACACACTGCGCCTGGGCGCATCCGTTTACCAGGCGTTTCGTGCGCCGACGTTGAATGA
>OMJA01000149.1 GCA_900299245.1 Nitrospiraceae bacterium
GATTCCAGAGGTTTCCTCTCCCGACCCCCAGCCCGCCCCAGGGCAACGGGGGCGCGGGGGAGGCGGACACCACCGGCAGACGCCGTCCCGACATTTAGGCCCCCCCCCGCCGATAGCGCACCGTCACAGCGAATTCTACAAGACCGCTTGGTCCGACCCGATGTTGAGCCAGCACCGGATCTTTGAACTTGGGATGATCCTGAAGCCCGACCGAAAACGCCGTGAGATCCTCCAGGGTCATCGCTGACCCGGTCAGATGAACCAGAGTCCCCCCCGGCTCCAGCCGGACGCTGGTAAGCGCGAGACGCGGAGGAATCGCCTGCTCCAGTCCAGCCAAAAACGCCGTCCAGGAAAAGGTTCGCTTTTCCAGAAGCTGGTTGGCAAGCGCCACTTCTGCGGGCAACTGCTGCATCGCCTGATCGGACAGATCAATGCCCTCCTGAGTTGCCTCAGCCAGTACTTGTTGATCCTGCTGCCGAATGCGTTCAAGCTCAGCACTCATTCTCCGGACTTCCTCATACCCCAGAACCGTCTGGGCAATGCTCCAAACAATCGCCATACAGAACCCGACGCAAGAGGCCATGAGTGCCGCTCGAACCGGACGAAGATACCATCGGTATCGAGTGGCCAGAGAAATCTGGAAGTAGTCCCGGCGCCCGACCGTCTGCGCCATCCGCGCGGCGACACGTCCGATGCCGACACGCAAGGACGTCAACATCACAATACCCCCGCCAGCGCGGCCAACGATGCGACCCCTTGGCGATCATCGCGACTTCCCCATCGACGAGCGTCGACGTCGTCCCAGCCAAGCGTTTCAACGGACAGCGCAAGCTGTTCCTCCAACAGGTCATGCAACGTGACCAGGTCGTCGGCACACAACACCGCGTGCTTGACGGCCACCGCCGGATGACGCTGTTGACACATTTCCAACGACGCGGCGCATTCGTCCGCGATTTTTTGCAAGCCGGTGTCGGTCCCGCTCAACGCATCCGCCGTCAACAATTTACATCGGTAAAACAGCAAGCGACCCCGCTGAAACACCATGGTCGTCAGAGCGCGATCCCCCAAGCTCACCCACAGAAGATCTTCCTCAGCCCTTCGGCTTCTCCCGGCGATCTTCGACCATAAATCAAAAAGACGAAGGCTTGTCAGTCCCACATCATGCGGAACGAGACCGACGTTCTCACACACCGACTCGTATTGGCTCAAGACGGAGTGATGAATGGCAACCGCCAGGACCGACTGCGGTGAGCCGGTTGTACCCGGCCCGCCGGAAAACACTTGCGAGACAATCGTCGTCCCTGCGAGCGGAAACAGCTGCTCCTGGCCGAACCGCCAACGGATCAGCGCCTCGCGTTCCTCCACGCGATCCGGCAGTTGATCCAGATGCATGACCACTGCACGAACCGCCGCATCCGGCAGGAGCAAGGTCACAGGACGGGGACGATTTGCCACCACCGTCTGTCCGAGTATTCGCACATCGTGCGATGGGCCCGCGAGCGACTGAATCTTGGCTTCCAGCGACGCGAGCTGGGTCAAATTTGGCTCGGCCGGGGAGGGCTTGACTGTCCCTTCGGGAAGCGGCGACGTCATGCACCGATGTCCGCGCCTGCCCCGCCAGCCCCACTCGATCTCCGCCCAAGCCACGGACTCTACACCAATTTTGAGGCACTGCTGTGGCCGCCCGCTCATCCACCCCCACATCTCCTACCCCTCCTCACTGAACGTCACGCGATTGATCTCCCGGAGCGAGGTCTCGCCCTGCAACACTTTCTTGATCGCCGATTGACGCAGTGTAATCATCCCGTCGGTCACGGCCCGATACCTGATTTCCGACAGCGGCCGTTCCGCCAGAATCATTTCCTTGATCTCATCCGTCAAATCCAGAAATTCCGTAATACACTTCCGGCCGCGATAGCCGGTCCCCATGCAGTTCGAGCACCCTTTGCCCTGATAGAAGGGCGTATCCCGATACTGTTCATAGTCGAGGCCGGACTCCTCCAACAGCGCTTGCTCGGCCGCGACCTGCACTCGACACGAGGGACAGAGGATTCGCACCAATCGCTGAGCCAACACGCAATTCAACGCGGCAAGAAAGTTATAGGCATCGATCCCCATCGACGAGAACCGGCCGATGACATCGAACACATTGTTTGCATGGACTGTCGTGAGCACCAGATGGCCGGTGAGCGCGGACTGAATCGCGATCTGCGCTGTTTCTGCATCGCGAATTTCTCCGACCATAATCTTATCCGGATCGTGACGCAGAATTGACCGGAGGCCTCGCGCAAACGTGAGCCCTTTTTTTTCATTCACCGGTATCTGCACCACCCCGGTCAGCTGATACTCGACGGGATCTTCGATCGTGATCAGCTTATCGTCGGCCGTATTCATTTCCGAGATAGCGGCATATAACGTCGTCGTCTTTCCGCTTCCTGTCGGTCCCGTCACCAAGACCATGCCGTAAGGCCTGACGATCGCACGGCGGAACCGTTTCAAATCTTCGGGATTAAATCCCAGGCGTTCCAGCCGGAGCGCCGATACTCCGGTCGTAATGGCCTCCCGGTCCAGAATGCGGATCACGACAGACTCGCCGAACACACTGGGTAGAATGGATACCCGGAAGTCGACGGTCTTCCGGTCCAGCCGCATCCGAAAACTGCCGTCCTGCGGCACGCGCCGCTCCGCGATATCCAACTCCGACATGACTTTCAGCCGCGACACCAGCGGCGCATGCAGACGGATATCCAACGGTTCCATGGCCGGAACCAGAATACCGTCCACCCGCAACTTGACCTTCGTGGCTCGATCGGAGGCCTCGATATGAATATCGCTCGCCCGGCGCTGCATGGCGCTGAGCAGGATCGAGTCCAACAGCTTGACGGCTGGACTTTGATCCTCCGCCGTGTGATCGACGGTGAGCACTTCCTCCCCTCGATCATCTTCTTTGACGAGGACCGACCGGTATTCCGCTTCCAGTTCACGGAGAGCCTGACTCGACCCTTCACTTCGCTCAAGCGCCGACAGGATTGCGCTCCGCGAACTGACGACGCGCTCCAACGGTTTGCCGATCAACAATTCCAGTTCATCAAGACCCAGCACGTTTTGCGGATCGGCGATGGCAATGGTCAGAACGCCGGCCCTCTCCCACATCGGCACGAAGGGATGCCGCTGCATGAGCTTCACCGAAATCGATTCATAGAACTGCTGATCCACACGAAAATCCGTGAGCGGTTCGTAGGGCAGACCGTACTGCTCGGCAAGAGCCTTGGCCAATTGCTCTTCGGAGAGCACGCCTTCGCTCACCAGCGTTTGACCGAGAACCATGGAGGCTCCGCCCAGCCGGCGAAGCGCCTGGTCGATCGGTTCTCGCGCGAGGCCGTGGCGAATCAAAACCTCCGTCAACGTAGGACGGGCCGCACTACGAGCCACTGTGCACCTCTTGTCTGAGGCTGTCGTTCAGGCAATATTGGGACTTGATCTTCATCCTGTCTCATCCGACCGTTCCAGCCATTTGAAAAACCGGCAGATACATGACGATCACGATCGCTCCGACCAATATTCCCATCACCAGCAACAACGCCGGCTCAATCCATGTCGTCAGTTGCGATAAACGCGTATCGAGATCCGCCTCATAAAAATCCCCGACATCCCGCAACATACTCTCCAACGAGCCGGTTTCCTCTCCGACCGACACCATCTCAATGACCAGCTTCGGCAAGATCTGTGGGCGTTCAAGTGCAGCCGCCAATGTGGCCCCGTCACGAATCTCATCTTCCGCCTCACTCAACCCCGACATCACCCAGCGATTGGAGACGGCACCGCGTGCGATGTGCAACGCCTCTACCAGAGGCGTGCCACCGGCCAGAATGGTCCCCAGCGTTCTGGTCAACTGCACCGTGTGGTGTTTGACCATCACAGGCCCGATCAACGGAAGCGCGAGTATCAATCGGTCGATCGTGAATCGCCCGGCCGGAGTGGCATAATAGGCCCGCACGGCTAATCCGCCCGCGCTGAACAGCAGCAGGGCCGGAATCAATTGCGCTTCACTATGCTGTACAAAGTCCATGAGGAGTTGCGTCGCCCATGGAAGCGTCGTGGCGCTCTCCCCGTAGACGGACACGAACGTCGGCATGACGTAGGTGAGTAGGAATGCGATGACGCCCACTCCGATTAAGACGAGAAACAGCGGGTAAGACAGTGCTTTCGTAACTTTTTGTCGCAGCGCCATCATCAGCTTGAGGTACCCGATATACCGCTGCAACACCTCGGGAAGATTGCCCGATTGCTCGCCCGCTTTCACCGTCGCGATATACAGTTCAGGGAAGTATGCCGAATGTTTCGCTAATGCATCGGACGAGGCGGTTCCTCCCCGGATATCCTGTCGCACCTCCCGCAACGCCTGCTGAAACCCCGCGTGCTGCGCGCGCTCGATGAGTAACTCCCAGACTCTTAAAACAGGCAATCCCGACTTTACCAGCGCCAGAAATTCCTGATTGAAAACTAAAAACTCTCCCAGGGGAAGTTTTCCCCAGGAGCGAACCGCGGCAGGGCGTCCAAACCTAGCCGTACCCCGCTGATGGACGGCGAACACCAGCAACCCTTGAGATTCCAATTTTCCGCGAATCGCGGTCTCGTCGGCCCCTTCGACCTGCCCGTCGAGAATCGAGCCGTCGGATCGAGCAACTCTGTACGTGAAAATGGCCATGAACAATGCCTGCGTTCCCCGGGAACCGGGGCCGTGGTTACTCTGACTTCTCTGGTGACGGCATCCCGGACGGGATACGATTTGGGAGCCGAAGGGCTTGTCCGACGTGAATGCGATTATCACTCAACTCATTCACAGCTTTCAGAGCTTGAACCGTAATATGATATCGCTGGGCAATACTCCACAATGTGTCCCCGGGCTTGACGGAAAAGCTGGAGTAAGAGCCGTCTTCAGCAACAGCAAGGGGTTCTACGTCAACCTGCTCCACAGCTTGCACCATCTTCGGCGGAGCAACCACTGGCTGGGGCATCTCGACACGGCGCTCGGGCGCGTCCATGTTGACCGGGCGCACCGTAGACGGTCGAGCCTTCGCCGATGACAGATTGGCAGGCGCGGCTCCCGTATCTCCAGCCCGATCAGACGATTTTCCGATTTTCGACAGTTGCTTCTGGAGCTGTTTCAGCTGGCTTTGAAGCGCCGCGCCGGTCTGAGCAACCCGCTGGCGTTCTATCCGCGACGACGAGAGTTCCTCGCGCTGCAGATCAATCACATGTCGGGCCTCTGTCAGCCGCCGCTCCGCTTCTCGAATTCGTCCGTCCAACTGGGCTCGTGCGATCTGAGAATCAGCCAACTCTTGGCGCCGGGACTCCAGTTCGGAACGAAGCTCCGCAACCGTGCGTTGAGAGTCACGGAGCGAGGTTTTGAGCGTATCCACTGTAAGTTGAAGATCCGAGACCTCCTGCTCAACAACCGGTTCGAGTGCCCCACATCCGAGGATTCCAAGAGGCGCTCCCAGCAGCAACAGCGCATACCCGCTTACCCGTCTTATGCCCATACATCGGCCCACTTGTTTCACGAGTGCACCGATCAACCTGTTAGCCATGATGCTCATCACCATCGATTGTAGACGGTCCCTGTTGTTCCGACAAGATCTGAACCGGAATACACATCGAAGATCCCCCCCTCCGTCGGTTCAGTGATTTCCTGCCACGTGGCTGAAGAATTCGTAAACGGATCCTTGGGGATCGCACGCAGATACCCTGCCGTCACAAGCCCGTCCAAACTGGGCGGGTATTTTCCATGATCGGCGCGATGATGGTCTAAGAGTTCCCGCATCGTGAAGAGATCCTGCCGCAATACCGTTTCCCTTGCCTTGATCAGGGAGGACTGGTACGACGGCACCGCAAGCGTGGCGAGAATTCCGATGATCGAAACCACGATCATCAACTCAACGAGAGTAAATCCCTTTGCGTTGAGCCCGCCCTCCCTACCAATCTCGATACTTCGTTCCATTCAGCGCTATGGCCTCACTTTGCGTCACCACATCATAGACATCCTCACCACACCAACTGGACGGCTTCGGACTGTCCTTATAACACCGGAGTATCCAATCGGATTTTCCCGTCAGAGGATCGATGGGCAACCCCCGCAAATACCGCCGCATCGCGGTACCGCGAGCGGTAGCTTCTTCCCCGGTCAGCTTGACTCCGAGCAACGCATCCAGCGTCTTCGGATATCCGTAAATACTGGTCACGTCTTTACAGGTTAACTTGTTTTTCAGACAGACCGGCCCGAGCAGCTGATCTCCATCCCGATTCCACTCTAGCTTAAACGTATCGATAGCCGCGCGAATGGCTCGCAATTGCTGGCGCAACTCAATCTCCTGCCTACGTTGAGCCGTCACCTTACTCAACGGCATCGCAACCGAAGCGAGAATCATGACAATCGTCATAGTGACAAGCAATTCGAGCAGAGTGACCCCAGACTCTCTCA
>OMJA01000150.1 GCA_900299245.1 Nitrospiraceae bacterium
AAGATCGTCGGCGAGATCATGGGTAACTACCATCCCCATGGCGACTCGGCGATCTATGACACCCTGGTGCGCATGGCGCAGGACTTCAACATGCGCTATCCGCTGGTGGACGGCCAGGGGAACTACGGGTCGATGGACGGCGATTCCGCCGCCGCCATGCGGTACACCGAAGCGCGCATGACGAAGCTGGCCGAAGAGCTGCTGGCCGACATCGACAAAGAGACGGTCGATTTCGGTCCCAACTACGATGAATCGCTGCAGGAGCCGCTGGTCCTGCCGACGCGGGTTCCGAATCTGCTGATCAACGGAGCCGGCGGCATCGCGGTCGGCTACGCGACCAACATTCCCACGCATAATCTGGGCGAAGTCATCGACGGGCTGCTGCTCCTGATCGAGAATCCCGACGTGACCATCGCCCAACTGATGAAAAAGATCCCCGGCCCCGATTTCCCCACGGCGGGATTCATCTACGGGATGGGCGGGATCAAGGATGCCTATGAGACCGGCCGCGGCCTGCTGAAAGTGCGCGCCAAGGTGAACGTGGAGTCGGATGAGCGGACCGACCGCGAACGGCTGATCGTCACTGAGATCCCGTACCAGGTCAACAAGGCCAAGCTCATCGAGAAGATCGCCGAACTGGTGCAGGACGACCGGATCAAGGGCATCGCCGATCTCCGCGACGAATCGTCGGACCGCGAGGGCGTCCGCATCGTCATCGAACTCAAGCGGGGCGAAATCCCGCTGATCGTGCTGAATAATCTGTTCAAGCACACGCAGCTGGAAACGACTTTCGGCGTGATCATGCTCGCGCTGGTCAACAACCGTCCGGAAGTGCTGAACCTCAAGCAGATCCTGTCGCACTTTCTCGATCACCGGCGCGAAGTGATTGTGCGCCGGACGGCGTTCGAGCTCCGGAAAGCCGAGGAGCGCGCGCATATTCTGGAAGGTTTGAAGATCGCGCTCGACAATCTGGACGCGGTGATCGCGCTCATCCGTCGGGCGCAGTCGCCCGATGAGGCCCGCGCGGGCTTGATGAGCCAGTTCGGCTTGAGCGAGATCCAGGCCTCCGCCATTCTGGAGATGCGGCTGCAGCGCCTCACGCAGCTCGAGCGCCAGAAACTGATCGAAGAATACAAAGAGGTGTTGAAGCAGATCGAATATCTGAAATCTGTGCTGGCGAGCCCGGCTCTGGTGCGGAAGATCATTCAGGACGAACTCGCGGAAGTCCGCGAGGCCTATAAAGACGAACGGCGGACTCAGATCGTCAAAGAAGAAGCGGAAATCAGCCTGGAAGATCTGATCGCCGAAGAAGAAGTCGTCGTCACGATCTCCCATACCGGCTATATCAAGCGGAATGCCGTCTCGCTCTATCGCGCGCAGCGCCGGGGCGGCAAGGGCAAGATCGGGATGGGGATCAAAGACGAAGATTTCGTCGAGACGCTGTTTACGGCCTCGACGCACGACTCGCTGCTCTTCTTTACCGATGCCGGGAAGGTGTTCTGGCTCAAGGTGCATGAGATTCCCGAAGCCAGCCGCGGGGCGAAGGGCAAGGCGCTGGTGAATCTCCTGGCGTTGTCGAAAGATGAGAAAGTGACGGCGACCATGCCGGTGAAAGAATATCGAGACGATCGCTTCGTCGTCATGGCCACGAAGCAGGGCGTGATCAAGAAGACAGAGCTCTCGGCCTACAGCAATCCCCGTCAGGGCGGCATCATCGCGCTCTCGCTGGATCAGGGGGACAAGCTCATCGCGGTGCATGTGACGGACGGGTCACGCGAAATGCTGTTGGGCACGAAGCAGGGCATCACGATCCGCTTTAAGGAAGAGGATGTCCGTCCGATGGGCCGGACCGCCCACGGGGTCAAAGGGATCACGCTCGAAGAGGGCGACGAAGTGATCGGCATGGAGACGATCACCCCCGACTCGACCACGGCGATCCTGACGGTCACCGAAGGCGGCTACGGCAAGCGGACGCCGGTGAATGATTACCGTGTCCAGGGCCGCGGCGGCAAAGGCATCATCAGCGTCAAGACGACCGAGCGAAACGGGTTGGCGGTCGGGTTCCTTCAGGTGCGCGAGGGCGACGAGATCATGCTGATGGCGGCGAAGGGCAAGTTGCTGCGCTGCAAAGTCGACGATATTCGGGAAGTCGGGCGGAACACTCAAGGCGTGCGGGTGCTCGATCTGGACGGCGACGATGATCGTGTCGTGGGCGTCGCGCGATTGGCGGAAGCGGCCGAGGCGGCTCCCGAGGACCAGCCGGAGGCCTAACCCGGCGGGCCTGTCTCGCCGCACAAGACGTTCATGCACGAGCAGGCACCTTCCTCAACGTCCCCTGCCGGTCCCAAGGCCAAGAAGCCGTTGGACACGGTCGTCAAGCTGGCGCTTGCGGTTTTCGTCGGCTCGTTCGCGCTCATTTGGGGCGGCATGTATCTCAGCCGCCCCGACCGGTCGATCCCACCCTATAGCGTCGGGTCGCAACACGGCCACCTGGTCGCGACGCACGTACCTCCGGGAACGACGGATCATCAGATCGAGACCTTGCTGAACCGGTTTCGCAAGGTGGGACATCAGACCCACGATTTCGGCTCCATGAAAATCCGCCCTACGACGCCGGACGACGCCGGCGGCCGGTATCGGCGCATGCTCATTTATGTGTTCGATGACGACGGATGGACCGATCCCGAGATGCTTGCGAAATATGTCGCCGGGGATGCGGCGGTCGCGAAAGAATTCGAACAGTCTGTTCGCGGATACTATCTGCTGCAGGAACAGGATGAGGAAGGCGGAATCGGTCCTCTCCCCAAGGGGGGCGAGCTCTCGGCCGCGACGCGCGTGCTGTTCAAGGGACGTGTGACGGATCCTCTTCCGGCGGAGGCGCAAGAGCAAGAGAAGGATAATTCGATATCACCTCTCTGAAACGCTGACGGATACCCGGGTCTTGAATGGTCGAGGTATGCGCGGCGAATTCGGCCAGCTCCCGGTCGGAGACCGGGGCTTTCGGAGGCGCCGGAATCGCCGGTGCTGGTTCCGGTTTCTGCGTCGGGATCTCGCCCACACGCAGGACAATGTCCGTCAGCAGTTCCGATCCGGCCTCGGCGTTGAGCTTGGCCAGAAGCGCCGGCTTGAGAAAAGTCAGTTGCTGGAGCCAGACGGAGTTTTCGACGAGCAGATAGAGTTTGTGAAAACGGATCTGGACGGGCCAGGTGTGCGAGCCGATCGGCTCGCCGACGAGGGCCGCCCATTGCTGCTGGATGCGCACCTCCACGAGCCTGGTTTCCAAACCGAGTTGTTTGGCCATGCCGGTGAGTATGGTACCGAAAGAGACGAGCGGACTTGAGCCGACCATGGACCATCTTAGGCTTGCAGCGTGAAGAGGGTCAAGGCGCCGGACCGGTAAGAGCGATATGTCGAAAGAAAAAGAAGACCAATATAAAGCCGTCGTGACGAACCGGAAGGCCTATCACGACTACTTTATCGAAGAGAAGTTCGAAGTCGGGATCGTGCTGTTAGGCACCGAGGTCAAATCGCTTCGTGACGGACGTGTGAATCTCCTGGACAGCTATGCGTCGGTGCGCGATGGAGAGGTCTTTCTCCATCATTGCCATATCAGCCCTTACAGCCACGGCAACATGATGAATCACGATCCGATGCGGGTAAGGAAGCTGCTTTTGCACAAGAAAGAAATCGACAAGCTGCTCGGCAAGACGCAACAAAAAGGACTGACGCTCATCCCACTCCGTCTGTATTTCAACGAGCGGGGGCGCGCGAAACTCGAGCTCGGATTGGCGAAGGGGAAAAAACTGTACGACCGGCGTGAAACCATCAAGGCTCGCGAAGCCGGACGCGAAGTCGAACGGGCCATCAAAGACAAAAAATAGCTGTTCCTGTCCGGTCGTTTATTCTTCCAATTGGCCGCAGCGTTTCTCCATTCTCCGCCTTCTCGCGCAAGCATCTCCTTATAAAGGTCTGATTCCATGGAAGTTGTGGGCCGTTTTCGCCCGAGGTACTTTTGCACTTGACTTTAGTACTAGCTAGAACTATCTTCGTGAGGTGATCAGATTGGCAAATTCACTATGGGGGTGGCATATGAAGGCGTTCTTTCAAACAGATGATGGATGGACCGGTCTCATTTTGCGGCTCACGCTGGGGCTTGTCATGTTCCCGCACGGAGCGCAAAAGCTGCTCGGCTGGTATGGCGGATTCGGGTTCGACGGCACGATGGGGTTCTTCACGCAGAAGCTGGGGTTGCCCTGGATCATCGCCTTCCTGGTCATCATCGGAGAGTTTTTCGGCAGTCTCGGTCTGTTGAGCGGGTTCTTGACGAGGTTCAGCGCCGGGTCGCTTATCGTCATCATGCTCGGAGCCATCACGATGGCCCATCTTCCCCACGGGTTTTTCATGAACTGGTTCGGGCAGCAACAGGGGGAAGGGTATGAGTATCATCTGTTGGTGATCGGGATTGCGACCGCGCTGCTGGCGACCGGTGGCGGCAAATGGTCGGTGGACGGGCAGCTGGCGGAACGGATCTGACGAAACAGGAAAGGGAGGCCGCGATGTTTGTCGTACTTGGTGTCACAGGCCATACGGGATCAGTTGTTGCGGAGAGTCTGCTGGCGCGTCAGCAGCCGGTGCGTGTCGTCGTGCGTTCGGCGGACAAGGGTGACGCATGGAAAACGAAAGGCGCCGAGGTCGCCGTTGCCTCGCTGGAGGATGTTCCTGCGATGACCAGAGCCCTGACCGGAGCAGCCGGCGTCTATCTGCTGGTCCCGCCGAACTATGGCGCGGCGGCCTGGTTGGCTGAGCAACGCCAGCGCATGGATCAGGCCGCGCAAGCGGTGAAGGCCAGCGGGATTCCGCATGTCGTGTTCCTGTCGTCGATCGGCGGCCATCTCGCGGATGGCACAGGGCCGATCCGGGCCGTTCGTTACGGGGAGCAGGTGTTGGGGACTGCGGTCAAGAACCTGACAGTCCTGCGACCCTGCTACTTTATGGACAACTGGGCGCTGGGAATCGGCATGGCGAAAGGTCAAGGCCTGCTGCCGACCTTCATCGCGCCGGAGGCGAAGGTGCCGATGATCTCGACTCTGGATATCGGGCGCATAGGCGCCGAACGATTGCTGGCGGGCGGCAGCGGCAGGCGGATCGTCGAGCTTGCGGGTCCGGATGAATACAGCCCGAACGATGTGGCCCTGACCCTCGGACAGCTGTTGGGCAAACCGGTGTCGGCTCAATCTGCGCCGCTCAGCGCGGTGGTGCCGACGTTCACGTCGTTCGGCTTCTCCGCGGAAGCCGCCGCCTTATTTGAAGAGATGTATGCGGCATTTGCCAAGGGCGCGATCGGATATGAATCTCCCGGGCAACTGGTCCGGGGCGCGGTGACGCTTGTTGAGGGCTTGCGTCGCCTGGCGTAAGAGAGGGAAGGAGGACGCGATGGCTACAGACACGACAACCGCAAAACCCGTGCTCGGTGTCTATCAGCATGGCTCTGCCTATATGGTCGGGGATGGATTTCCGGTACGGAACCTGTTCCCGAGCAACGACCTCGATCGGGCGGTCGATCCGTTTCTCATGCTCGATTACGCGGGGCCGCAGTACTTCCCGCCGACGGACCATCCGCGCGGAGTGGGTGAGCATCCGCATCGGGGATTTGAGACAGTCACGATTGTCTACGAAGGCGCCGTGGCTCATCGGGACTCGGCCGGCAATGCCGGAGTGATCGGTCCGGGGGATGTCCAGTGGATGACCGCCGCGTCCGGGATTGTTCATGAGGAGTTTCATGAAGCGGAGTTCGCCAAGAAGGGCGGCACGTTCCACGCCATCCAGCTCTGGGTGAATCTCCCGCGCTCCTCAAAAATGTCGGCGCCGGGATATCAGACGATTCTGAACGCGGATATTCCGGCCGTTGATCTGGACGGCCGTGGGACATTGCGGGTGATCGCCGGGTCGTTTCTCGGGCGGAAGGGACCGGCCCGCACCTTCACGACGGTTCAATTGTACGATCTTCAGTTGAACGCGGGAGGCCGTGCGGTCTTGACGGTGCCCGAAGGGGACAATAGTTCGGTCTTTGTGTTGCAGGGCCGTGCCTCGGTAAACGGGTCACGCGAGGCCGGCGAAGCCGAACTCATCGTGTGCGAGCGGACCGGTTCGCAGATCGTCATCGAGGCAAAGGCCGACAGCCGGATGCTGGTGATGAGCGGCAAACCGATCGATGAACCGATCGCCCGCTATGGTCCCTTCGTGATGAATACGAAGGCCGAATTGATGCAGGCGGTTCAGGATTATCAGGCCGGCAAGATGGGGCATTTATCCTGATGGAAAAGACGCTCAAGATCGAGGGCTATTCCGACGTCGTCTGTCCCTGGTGCTATGTCGGGAAACGGCGGCTGGAACGGGCGCTGACGGAGTTCGGCGGCGACGTCCGAGTCACCTGGCGGCCGTTTCAATTGAATCCGACGATGCCGAAGGACGGGTTGGATCGGACGGCGTATCTCGAAGCCAAGTTCGGAAGCCTGGCGACGTTCCGGCAGCTGGAAGAGCATGTGCAGGCTGCCGGGGCGTCGGAGCGGATCACGTTTGCTTTTGAGAAGATTGCGCGGACGCCGAATACGTTTGCCGCGCACCGGCTGATCTGGCTGGGGGAACGGGAAGGTTGCCAGGATGCGGT
>OMJA01000151.1 GCA_900299245.1 Nitrospiraceae bacterium
AGGAAAATAAGCCGGGCTTCCTCAATACCGCTGATCACCCGGATCTTGATGCCCGTCTGCTCCTCGACCAGATCGACGAAATCGCCTCCGTTCTTGGCCTCACGCACCGCGCTGGTGGCGACCGCCGCAATCCGCTCGAATCCCTTGTTTTTGGCCAACGTCACCAACGTCTTCAACACACCTACTCCGCGGCCGATGGCTTCATCAGACAATCGGCGGGCGGCAAATGCCCCGTTGCCCAGCCTGGTCATATCTTTGAATCGATCGAGGATCTTGTAACTGGAGTCGGGAAGAATTTCGGCCAACACCATATGGATAGAGTTGGTACCGATATCGATCACGGCAAGCTTCGCCATAGGAGAGCCTCTCCAAAAGCACAGAATACTGGAACGTGAGGACCTTAAAGAACGACCGAGCCGCTGTCAAGGCAACGAATGTAAACAGTGCGTTACATCACCAGCTGCCGATGCGGTCATCGAGAGGGGACTGAACGAAGAAGCCGTGGACTACTCTTTCACAACGAAATGGACACTTCGATTTTTCTGCCAGCACTCTTTTTGATGTTCAAAGCACAACGGACGATCTTTACCGTAACTGGTGGTGCGCATATCAATACCGAGACTCAACTGCTTGAGGTACGAACGAACTGCTTTGGCCCGACGCTCCCCCAAGACCAGGTTATAGGCGGAGGTGCCCATTTCGTCTCCGCGCCCCTCAAGGAGAATACGCTGAGTGCCGTCTTCTTTCAGCCGCCTGGCGTTGGCCTCCAGTACCGGCAAGGCATCCGTTCGGAGAGTCGCTTGATCGAAATCGAAGAGCACGTCCATCAAAATATTCCGGACCTCTCCCGTGGCATTGCGCGCAGCCAATTCCGCCCTCATGCCGGGGCTCGTCCGCGATGCCGGCATTCCTGAATCCTGAGGAGTCAGATCGCGAATCGCCGGATCGGCGATCCGTTCTTCGCTGGCGATCCGTTCTTGACCGCCCCCGGATCCTGACTTGGTCGCACAGCCGAAAACACCCGCTGCCGCGAGTACGACCAGAAGCCCGAGTGCGTTCAGTCGCAATGATGTCTGCATAGCGCCTCCTGACTGATTCTTAGGCCGAGATTATCCCAATTCGTCGGGAAAGGCGATAGTCTTGGCGGCCGCATAGGCCGGGTGAACCTGCTCCAGCGCAGGCCAATGCAACACCGCCAGGGAATCCTCCACATAGGCTGACGTCCGCATCCCGTTCAAGACACTGCCGACACCGGGGGTGCTCGCCACGACCCAGAGAACTTTTCGCGAAAGCGATTCCGATCGCCGGTCAGGTGGGAGGATGGAGACAAGAGCCGCCGCCACGGATGCCGTCCGCCGGCGGCTCCGCTCCGTCGCTTCACGCCGCAACCCGCGCAACAGTGTTAAGAGTTCCGGCACATACCGGTCACGCCAGGCCTCCCACTGCTCAGCCGCGTTCCCGGACAGTGTTCGCGTCAGGGCCTGCAGAACCTGATTCACATGGGGCGCGATCATGTGATGTTCGATCTGTTCCCAATGCTCCAACCCCTGCAGTTGAGGTCTGACGCGGTCCAGCTCATGGGCCCAGTTAAAAAACTCCGTCGGGGCGGTGCCTTGCCCGCTATGCGGAACCGACGGGGCAATCGTGCGGCGATATTCATCCTCCAGCGCCGCCACCCGCTCCCGTTGCCGGACGAACTCCACCGGCTGATCCTCAAGGGGAAAATCAGCCAGACGGAGAATGCCGCCGCGTTGAGGGGGCATGGCATTGAGCGGACGATTCACCAGTACGGCCACGCCCTCCTGTCGGGCCAGATCGAGCACCGTCTCTGCGCCATCGACACCGGTGTTCGCCACCAACAACGCACCGGACTCGAACAGATTCATTGGACACTGCAACACACGAAAATGATGAGCCGACAGATTTGACTCGCGCGCCGCCATCCGTGCGGCTTCGAGCATGCGACTCAACGACGTCGCTTCCGGATGATCCGCCCGTGAAGTCACCGTATTCGATGACACTCCGTAATATTGTAATCTCCCGGCCGCGACCTGCGATTCACAAAACGCAAAGGCCCGTTGCAGCCTGGCATAGAAGGCATCGCGTAAGGCGGGAAGGTCCCGCTCTTGACGATGAGCGGCTTCCGACAGGAAATATTCTGGATTATGCAACAGGCACACATCGAGCGTAGCCAGCCCCAATCTGTCCAGTGACAACGTCAGCTGGTCGGCAAGAAAATCGGGATGTAGACAGTGCCAGATGCCCTCTCCGTACTTCACCATATCGGGGTAGGGGCGGCCGGATTTTTCCCGGGTTTCAGCGATCTTCAGATTCTGTCCCTGCACATACCCGATCTTGGAGACGATCACGATCTGCTCGCGGGCAAGCGAGCCTGTCTTGACCAGTTCGGCCAGCACGGAACCGACCAGACGTTCGCTGTCTCCATCCATGTAGTTCGTCGACGTGTCGATGAGATTGCAGCCGGACGCTAACGCCTTCTTCAACGCCTGCCGGTGTTCCGCATCTTTCGTGTCGACTCGATAGGTCCCGAACCCCAGTCGGGACATCGTCAGTCCGGTCGAACCCAACGCGGTAAATCCATGGGCCAATGAACCGGAGGGGGACAACCCCACCATGCGCGCCGCATAGGCCGCGGTTCCTTGCACTGTCGCATGACCGGAAAGTTGCGAGCCGCGCAATACGCCTGCCGGTCGGCCGCCGGACGGAGTGTCACCAGACCGTGGCGCCCCAAGCGCCCCGGACACGGCCTGCGGATCGGTCACAGGCTTCTGGCAGCTGAAATTTCGACAGATGTACAGAGCCGGCTGCCCGGCGATAACCGGCTTGCCCTGCAACAGAGGGAGCGTTGATCCGGCGGTCGCCCCGGTCGACGCAATGATCCGATTGGGAAGATATTCGTCCGCCACCGCACG
>OMJA01000152.1 GCA_900299245.1 Nitrospiraceae bacterium
CGCGGCTTCCCATACTGAAGAAGAAGAGATGAACCAACGCCGCAAGCTGTTGAACGCGGCGAAGCGGGGCGATCAGAAGGCGATCGGGAAGTTGTTCGAATTGTATCAGGTTCGGGTGATGAATCCCGATCAGCTCACCAAAATCAACAAAGTCTATGCGGCGATGCCGATCCCGGTGAAATCGGGATCCTCGCGATCTGCACGGCAGTCATCCAAGGCAGGTAAGCAGACTCCGGCCAAGCTCGGTGCGTCCGAGAAATCGCTCCAGGCCGGGAAGTCGAAATCAACCAAGCCGGAGAAAGCCGCGAAACCGGCCAAATCCGCGAAACCGGCGAAGTCTGCAAAATCCACTGCCGCAGCGCCGAAGAAATCCGCAAAGCAGCCCGCCAAACGCAAGGCCAAATAGCGCCGCTGTCCGTTACTCGACGGACGGTTATTGCACGACGACGCGTAGGCCTCCGTTCGCCAGCGCCGCAGCAATCCGTTCGGCTTGTTGCATCTCTCCCTCGAAGACCATCGCTTCTCCCTCATGATCGATTCGATACGCAAGCTCGAAGGCGTGCGAAGAGGTCATGCCGGGCACATACTTGCACAACAGGCTAATCACTTGCTGGTAGGTGTGGCAATCGCAATTATAGACAATCACACGGGCTTCGAGGCCGTCACCGGCGCCGGTGCCGGTTTCTTCTGTGACATCGGGATTGGCCAGCGGGGAGGACGGTTTTGCCATGGGGGAAAAGTGTAGCAGAGTCCGGTGAGGAGGTTAATACCCGGTTCTGATGATCAGATGGTTGGAGAGTCTCAGGCCTTCGCGGGCGAGTGTTCGATTGAGCAGCTGAAAATGCGCAGGCGAATCCGTCGAAACCGTCAGATGGTGACGGTCTGACAGCTGACAGGTGTAGTACTGGGACGCGGCCGTTTTCACCAACGCGAGGCCGTATTCGAAACGGAACGCCTCTTCCCCGGTCGGCCGATGCCGGCTGAGCTGCTGCACGGCGTCGACGGTAAAAGACCGGCCGAGAAATTCCTCATCCATGAGCCGCAGCAAGGCAGCGGGACCGGGCACGACATCGCGTCCGACCGTCATGGCATGCGCGGGATCGAAGAGTCCGCGTTGAAATCGCCGGTCTGCTCTGATCGCGTCATGGAACTGCGCACGCCAGTGCGCATCGGCGAGATCGCGGTCGACGGAGATCCGGCCGGCCTCGTCGAGCGGGCCGCTGACGGAGTGGCCCTGCTGAAGCCGGCCGGCGGTCACCAGCTCGGGATACGTTCCGCCCATCCGGTCGTAGTAGGCGGTGGTTCCCGAAAACGGGCTGAGTTGGAGCGCCATGTAGTCACGAAAGTGAACGCGGTGAAACCGGGCAAGTAGCCGCTGCAGCGTCTCGCTGTGACAGAGATGAAACGGGTAAAACAGTGTATCGGTCGGCGGCGCAGCATTCATCGACATTCCCCCGGACTCATGCTAGGTTTCGGCCATGAAACAAATCTTTACGTCCTGGCTGGATGTGCTCCTGGTCTTCATTCCCGTTGCGGTCGCCCTGGAAGTCGCGAAGGCCGATCCGCTCTTCATTTTTGCCGCGTCCGCCTTTGCCATCGTTCCGCTTGCCGGTATGCTGGGCCGTGCGACCGAGCATCTCACCTCGCATGTCGGGGCCGGTGTCGGGAGCTTGTTGAATGCCTCGCTGGGAAACGCCGCGGAACTGATCATCGCACTGGCCGCACTCCGCGAAGGCCTCCATGACGTAGTGAAAGCGTCGCTCACCGGTTCCATTCTCGGCAATATTCTGCTGGTGCTCGGGGCGTCCATGATGGCCGGCGGGCTGAAGTATGAACGGCAGAAATTCAATCTGACGGCGGCGGGCATGGGTTCCAGCCTGCTGCTGCTGGCGGCGGTCGGCCTGATCATTCCCGCGCTGTTCCACTTTTCCGCCGCGGATCGCGGCGTGACGATCGAACGGGAAATGAGTCTGGAGATCGCGATCGTCCTCTTCATCATGTATGGCCTGAGCCTGCTGTTTTCGCTGAAGACGCATCGGCATTTGTACGCAGGGGAATCGCATGATGCGGAGGATCTGGAGGAGGAACCCTGGAGTTTCCGCATGTCGGTGACGGTGTTGGCGGTGGTCACGACGTTGATCGCGGTCATGAGCGAATTACTGGTCGGCGCGATCGAACCGGCGGCCCACACACTCGGCCTGACGCAGGTCTTCGTCGGCGTGATCCTGGTGGCGCTGGTCGGGAATGCGGCGGAACATTCGACGGCGGTGCTCATGGCGATGAAGAACAAGATGGATCTGGCCTATGGTATCGCCGTGGGCTCGAGTCTGCAAATTGCGTTGCTGGTGGCGCCGGTTCTGGTCTTTGCGAGCTATCTCTTCGGGACGCCACTGGACCTGATCTTTACGCCGTTTGAAGTGGCGGCCGTGACGATCTCTGTCTTTGTCGTCGGGTTCGTCGCGATCGACGGGGAGTCGAACTGGATGGAGGGCGCCATGCTGGTCGGGGTGTATGCCATGCTGGCGATTGCGTTCTACTTCTTGCCGGCGTAACGGGCATCGAACCTGCCCCTCGGCTTTGCTGTGCCGCAGGAACAGCCGTCCGTCACACTGTATCCGCATCAATCACTTCGGTCGCATCCCACAAATTCTTCCACTCGGCGTCCGCCAGATCCTTTTCCCGATCGTCATGAGTCTCGGTTCCAAATGCGGCGGCTGCGGGATCGGCCGGCTTTCCGTCCTGGTGAGCCGTTGCGGACGGTTCCGCTGAGGCGTGCTTGCGCTTTTTCGCTGGGTCCATGTTGACAGGCATAGAGCACCTCGTGTGACTAACTGCTAGTGTCTCTTTCCCTCCGGCTCGTTGTCAATGCCACGGCCCGCGGCGGCCGGCCGAGGAATCGGGTGCCGTCAAAAGAGTTCCCCCGCGACGCTGTCGGCAAATCGCCGACCCAGGGGAGTCAGCCTGATTCGCTGTCCCTCGTTTACAACCAGACCTTTCGCGGAGAGTTGCGCAAGGAGGTCACGCTGCCCTGAGTCTCCGGCGGCGACGGAGTTCGGCACGCCGTTCAATAAACGAAGGCCGAAGACCAGCGCATCGCGCTGCTGTTCTTCCTCGCTCAGTGTCAGGCGCTCACGTATCGGGAGCTGATCGCTTTGGAGTCGGCCGGTATAGATGTCGAGATCGGCGACATTGCCGAACCGGCAGCCGCCGACATAGGACTGTGCGCTGGGACCGAGGCCCAGATACTCACCGTTCGTCCAGTAGAGCAGGTTGTGGCGGCAGGTATGACCGGATCTGGCATAGTTTGAAATTTCATAGCGGGTAAATCCGGCTGATCCCAGGATCGTTTCCGCGGCGTCCTCCATCTCATTCTGGAGTGTTTCGTCCGGGGCGGCAACCAGACCCCTGGCGATATCCTGAGCCAGCCTGGTGTGGTCTTCAACGGTGAGGGCATAGCATGAGATGTGTGTCGGGTTGAGCGTGATGAGCGAGTTGACCGTCCTGATCCATGACGCGAGACTTTGCCCGGGCAGTCCGTACATCAGATCGAGGCTGATGTTTGAAAATCCCGCTGTTCTGGCATTGTCGACCGCCTGCTCGGTTTCGGTGACGGTTCCCGGCCGGCCGATCGGAATGAAGTCCCCGGGAGCCATCGACTCCGCACCCAGGCTGAGCCGGTTGAAGCCGGCTTCGGCCAGCATGCTCAAATCCGAACCTGTCACGGTCGCAGGATGTGCTTCAATGGTGACTTCTATATCCGGGCTGACAGGAAACAGATCCCGAATCTGTGCCAGCAGTCCGGCCAATTGCCGCGCGGGAATCGTCGTGGGCGTGCCACCGCCGAAATAAATGCTTTGAAGCGCGCGCCTGCCGAGCAGGTCTTGTCTGGCATAGAG
>OMJA01000153.1 GCA_900299245.1 Nitrospiraceae bacterium
AACCGATACTCCCGTTTGGAACGGCGCCGCACCCGCTTTTCTAAGGCGGGTAAAAACCTCCCGCTTCTGTGAGGAGCTCTCTAGTCCGTCCACTCACTGCCGAAGCGAGTCCGAGTGACCCGGAACCTCCAGCCCCCTCCGGCCACCCTGCGCCTCCCAGTCTTCGGGCTCTCTGTGGAGCCGTGCCTCCTACGGGCACCGCGATGGAAGCGCATCCCTTCGAACCCGCTCCGCTTCTGACCCGGACCCGAACTCCGAACCGACCGTCCTGCACAGAAGCGGGAACCTCTCGATTATCCTGGCCTCACCTCCCCTCCTACTTCTTTGATAATGCACAGGGAGGGGAAATCAATGTTGAACAACTCCCCATCGACGAAATCGCCGCTGCCCTATAACGCAACAGTACCCGGCTCCCCTTACCGTCGACGAAATCCGACCTGTGACGGAACCCGTTGAATCTCCACCGATCACAAAATTTTCTGTGAGCCCTCTTTTCTTTGGCATCGTCGATGCTATTCCTTTTTTGTGGGACAGCACTGGCGGATGAGGCGATCCATGGCAACGGCGCGAGACTTACACACGATCCTGCTTAAGATGGTCGAACAAACGCCGGATTGCGATGTCGACGAGTTAACAGCGCGCTGCCCTCAGGCCACATGGAATCAGGTGTTTCTGACTTTGGATCAACTCAGCCGCTCAGGGCAGGTGACGCTTCGGCAACAAGGACCGGGAAGATACATGGTAGGGCCGGCTCGGCAACGACAGGCCGGCAATCGGCTATTGTCACAACATGACGCCTAACTCTGTGTAGGCAAGGAGGAGCAGGTTATGAGCACTCTGACCAGATGGGAACCGTTGAGCCGCTGGAATCCGTTGAAGGAAGTCGAGGATCTGGAGAAGCGACTCTCACAGCTCCTGGGTCGACACACACAGGCGGGAAGCGGCGACAAGAACGAAGCCATCACCGTCGCCCAATGGTCGCCGGTCGTCGACATCAGCGAGGACGAGAAGGAATATGCCATCAAGGCCGAACTGCCGGATGTGAAGAAGGAAGATATCAAGCTGAACGTGCACGACGATGTACTCACGATCACCGGCGAACGGAAGTATGAGAAGGAAGAAAAAGGCAAAAAGTATCATCGCGTCGAACGCGCGTATGGAAGTTTTATGCGCAGCTTTACCCTGCCGGAAGATGCCGACGGGACAAAGGTGACGGCGGAATACAAGGACGGTTTGCTCAATGTCCGGTTGCCGAAGTCGGAAAAGGCCAAGCCGAAAACGATTGAGGTGAAGGTCGCGTAAGAGGGGCTGTCAAGATCCGGGTGAGACCGAGGCGGAGAGATTCCATCACCGCATCGGTCTCACGTGAACCGAAAGGAGGCGATCATGTTTCGCCATCCCCATTATCTGGACATACCCTGGGATATCCACTGGCAGACGGAGGCGCACCCGCGTCACCGCCATGCCTGGTGGCTGGTCGGAGTGCTGGTGCTGATCGCCCTGCTTCTGATCGGCGTGCGCGCTGTCGGCGGCGCATTTTAGGAAGCGGGTGTCGTTGAACGACATCGCAGGAAGGGAGACGTCATGCTGTTTCGCGATCGTCGCCATGCCGGAATTTTGTTAGCCAATCAGTTGCAGGCCTACCGGGGCGATCATCATGCAGTCGTGCTCGCGCTCCCGCGAGGAGGCGTGGTGGTAGGGCACGAGGTGAGCCTGGCGCTGCATCTGCCGCTGGACGTGTTCATCACCCGCAAGATTGCGGCTCCCGAATCGCCGGAATATGCCGTCGGGGCCGTCAGCGAAACGGGAGCCGTCTATCTCAACCGGGAAGCTGTGCGGGCGATGCAGTTATCCCAGGAGGATCTCGACGGACTGATCGCTGCGCAACGCCGTGAAATCGAGCGCCGCCGGGTTCTCTATCGCGAAGGCCGCGGTTTGCCACACCTCCATCATAGAACAGTCATTCTTGTCGACGATGGCGTCGCGACGGGAGCTACATTGTTCGCCACGCTCGATGCGCTGTCTGCGCTGAATCCCTTGCGCGTCGTGGTAGCGATGCCGGTCGCCCCGCCGTCCACGGCCGAACGCATTCGCGCACTTGTCGACGAATGCGTGATTCTCTCAACACCGGAACCGTTCGGAGCCGTCGGCTGCTTCTACGAAGAATTCGAGCAAGTGATGGACGATGAAGTGATCCGCACATTGCACCAGGCCAACGAAGCCCTCCGAGGGGCACCTAATACCGGACGGTCACGATCAGTCTTGTCTTCAACCAAGGGAGTCTAAGCGATGGCCACACGTTCCAATGCCGGAGGTCACGAAGCCCGCCGGGACCGTTTTGTCGAGGAGTACCGGCACGACTCATACAAATTACCGAGCAAGCTGGCGGAGCCGACGGTGTGCCCCACATGCAGCGCGGTGTTTCATAAAGGCCGGTGGAGCTGGGTTGCCCCGCCCGTTGGCGCGCAGGAAACAGTCTGCCCCGCCTGCCACCGGTTGCAGGACAAGCGTCCGAAGGGCGTGCTCATGCTGAAAGGCTCTTTCGCATCCCAACAGCCGGAACAGGTCATGGGCGTGATCAAGAATACCGAAACGAAAGAGAACAAAGAGCATCCGCTCGCCCGGATCATGAGCATCGAGAACACGCCGGACGGACTGGTGGTCTCGACCACGGATTCGCATCTACCGAGGCAAATCGGTGAGGCACTGAAGCACGCCTATCATGGCGAGCTGGACATTCACTACGGCGAAGGAGAAGATTCCGTCCGCGTCAACTGGACGAAATCCTGATACCCCGCCTCAAGGCCGGGAATGCCACACAGGGAGCAGCTATGAAGGTGGTCGCAGGTGTCGATTGGTCCGATGAAGCGTTTGCCGCAGTCGAGCAACTCGGTCTCTTATATAAACCGGATGACGTGCTCCTGGTCCACGGCGTAGACCTGGGTATGTTTCAGTCGCCGCTGCTGGCCGGAGCCGCCAATCTGCAAGGCTACGACGAGTTTCGCCGCGCGATGCTGGATGCCGGGCGTCAGGCTGTTGAGCGCGGAAAATCTGTGCTGCCCGCCGATATTCCCTCCGTGCAGACCAAAGCCGAGCTGCACCATGCCGCATCCTATATTCTCGACAACGCCGGCTCCTCGAAGGCCGATCTCATCGTCGTCGGAACCCACGACCACTCCCGCCTCGCGGAATTGCTGGTCGGCAGCGTCTCGCACCATGTCCTGCTCCACGCACGGACCCCGACGCTCATCGTCAAAGGCAAGGCCAGGCCCATCGGGCGCGTACTCCTGGCAATCGAAGGCCGGGACGATGCCGCCCGGGTGCGGGCCTGGCTTACGGCCCATCCCTTCAGAAATCCGGTATCCATGACCATCCTGTCGATTGTCCCGTCGCTCGCCATGGTCGAGCCGACCGTCATGGCAGGCTATCAGGCATGGTCCGAAGAGCACCGGCGCCAGGCGGAGCAAATTGTGGCCGAAACCGCTCAGGCGTTGGCCGGTCCACGCTTTACGGTCGTCACCGATGTCCGGACAGGCGATCCGGTATCCGCCGTCTGTGCCGGAGCGGCCGGACACGATTTAATCATCGTCGGGTCGCACGGCCGCCAGGGAGTGGACCGGTTTCTCCTGGGCAGCGTGTCGCACGGCATCGTCCACCGGGCCGGATGCTCCGTTCTGGTCATACGCTAACGACGTTTCATGAAAGGAGCCCGCAGCAACATGAAAACCTTTTCCGTCATCTGCGCTCTCGCTGTCGTCGCCCTCGGATCGTCCTGGGCCGCCGGGCAGACGGCACGGGGAAATCCCGAAGCCGGGCAGGCGATCTATGAGAAGCAATGCCTGCGCTGCCACGGCAACAAACTCGACGGGAAAGGACCGGACAGTCAGGATCTGATCGTCCGGCCGGCCAATCTCCAGTCGCAAGCCTCCCGC
>OMJA01000154.1 GCA_900299245.1 Nitrospiraceae bacterium
CGGGCCTCGGCATCGTTGGCCCGGAGATCCCACTTGTTCACGAGCAGCATGCAGGCACGCCCCTGCTTGAGTACCGCCCCGGCGATTTTCGTGTCCTGCTCCGTCACGCCTTCCACCGCGTCAAGCAGCAGGACGGCGACATCGGAGCGGCCGATGGCTCTGAGGGATCGCATGACGCTATAGCCTTCGAGCCCCGGTTCGATCCGGCCCCGGCGGCGGATGCCGGCCGTATCCGTGAAGATGTACTGATGTCCGTCATGCATGACGAGGGAATCGATCGGGTCGCGGGTGGTGCCGGGCACGTCGCTGACCACCACGCGTTCCTCGCCCAGAACGGCGTTGGTCAGGGTGGATTTGCCTACATTCGGACGGCCGACGAGCGCAATCCTCGGGAGTTGCGTGAGTTCGGCGGTGTCATCGGCCGGAGGCAGAAGCGGGTAGAGATCGTCCAGTAATTCGGACACGCCGATACCGTGTTCGGCGGACACGGCATAGAGCTCGGCTTTTCCCAGCTGATAAAAGTCGGCGATGAGCGGTTCGGCTTTCGGGGTATCGATCTTATTGATCACATAGAAGATGGGCTTGGTCACGCCGCGCAGGAGTTTCACGACCTCGTGATCCGGCGGGGTCAACCCCGCCCGGCCGTCCAGAATGAACATAAGGATGTCGGCTTCGGCGATGGCCAGTTCGGATTGCCGGCGAATCAGGGGCAACATGCCGTCGGCGGCGGAGAGATCGAGTCCGCCGGTATCGACCAGACGGAACTTGCGGTCGCGATAGGTTGCATCCGCGTAGTTGCGGTCGCGCGTCACCCCGGGCACGTCGTCCACAATCGCCGTCTTGACGCCGAGGATTTTGTTGAACAGTGTCGACTTTCCGACGTTCGGCCGGCCGATAATGGCGACGAGCGGCATCGTGGCGGCGGAGCGGAACGGCAGAGATTGAGTTTTGGCTGGCGAATCGCGCATCTTTTTCATAGGTCTGGGACCGTATCACATGAATTTTGGCAAACACAACCGCCCTCAGGTACACTTCCTCGACCATGAGTCAATCGGGCGTCATAAACTGGGCCGAGATCGACGACGTCCTGCTTGACATGGACGGCACGCTGCTTGACCGGCATTTCGACAATTTCTTTTTTGAAGAGGAATTGCCGCGCCGCTATGCGGCGCTTCACGGTCTTCCGTTTGAAGAATCGCGCGCCCGCTTGATGGCGATGTATCGATCGGTGGAAGGGGAACTGGCCTGGACCGATCTCCACTATTGGACCGAACGGGTGGGGATCGACGTGGTGGCGCTGCACTGGGAACTGGATCACATGATCGGCTTTCTTCCCGGAGCGGAGCCGTTCCTTACCGAAATCCGGCGGCGCGGGAAGCGCATTACCATCCTCACCAACGCGCATACGTCAGGAGTCGAAGTGAAAGCGGCCAAGACCGGTCTGCATCGTTACGTGGACCGGATCGTCGATGCGTTCGAGGTGGGCTATCTGAAGATGCGGCCGGAATATTGGCCCACCTGCCAGAGGCTGGTTGGATTTGATCCGGGGCGTGCGCTCTTTGTGGATGATGACGAAGGCTGTCTCCATGCGGCGCAGCGGTTCGGTCTGGCCCGGATTGTCCATAGCGCCAAGTCCAGCTCGCGATTACCGGCCGAGGCGTCGAGCCGATTTACCTCGGTGGAGCAGATGACCGCGTTGCTCCACGGCCATCGGTTTCCGGCTGGAGATTGATACCCGTCCGGTCCGGCATCGCGATTCCGCGGTACAGCTCTCCCGCGATCCGCGGAACTCCTTCCATCACAAGGCGATCGAGCTGTACGATATCGAGTCCGGCCTGTCCGATGAGCCGGTCGATCCGCCGGTTCAGGTTGCAGCCGCATCCGATCACCTGTTGAATCGGGTTCAGCCGGTCCTGCCAGGCGGCGGTTCGGACATTCTCGCTACGGCCATGTTCCAGGAAAAGAAAGCGGCCGGCCGGCTTGAGGACCCGATGGATTTCCCGCAAGGCTTGGAGAGAATCGGGAATCGTACAGAGTGTCCAGGTGCTGACGACACAATCGAAGACGCCCTCGTCATACGGAAGTCTTTCCGCGCTCAGATGCATGATTTCAACGGGAAAGGGCACCGCGGCCAGACGGGTCGCCACGCGCTCCGGGAGCAGCGGTGCCGGATCGACCGCCCGTAGACGGGAGACGCCGGCTGAGTAGTGGGGGAGATTCAATCCCGTTCCCAACCCGATCTCCAGGACTTCGCCCTGTGCGGATTGGAGCGTCTCGCTCCGAAGGCGTTGAAAGCCGGGTCTGCCCATGACCCGGTCCATGAGATGAGGAAAGATATATGCAGAATAGAGCCCCATTCCGGTCTTCCATCCACTCTTTAGTAGGATGCCCTTCCCATCTTCTGGACAATGTTCGCCTTCAAGCGGTTCCCGTATAAATACATCATACCGTGACGGGCGCGTGAGCGTATCCGGCTTCGGCGAGATCACATAGAAAAACACTTTTGCAGTAGCCCCCTTTCTAGATTTTCTTCGGGGGCCGGCCACTCGGGTCCGGCCGGCCCCCACCCGCAACGCACCCCTCTCCTCATTGTTGTTGCCCCTCCCGGTCTGTGTTAGAGTTCCACGATTTTTTAATCCCCCGGAGAGTCATGGCAAAAGGGTACGACCATCACGAGCTGGAAGCGAAATGGCAGGCCTATTGGGAAGAACATCGCCCGTTCCGGGCCATGAACGATTCCTCGAAGCCCAAGTTCTATTGCCTGGACATGTTCCCCTATCCCTCCGGGTCCGGGCTTCATGTCGGACATCTGGAAGGCTATACCGCGACGGATATCGTGTCCCGCTACAAGCGCATGAAGGGGTTCAACGTGCTCCATCCGATGGGGTGGGATGCGTTCGGACTGCCGGCCGAACAATACGCGGTGAAGACGGGCGTGCATCCGGCCCTGACGACGGCGCAAAACATCGCGACTTTCAAACGGCAGATGAAGCGGGTCGGACTCTCGTACGATTGGGAACGGGAACTCAGCACGACCGATCCCGATTACTATCGCTGGACGCAATGGATTTTCCTCCAACTCTATAAACGCGGATTGGCCTATGTCGCCGAGGTGCCGGTCAATTGGTGTCCGGCGCTCGGGACGGTGCTGGCGAACGAAGAGATTGTCGACGGCAAGAGCGAGGTCGGCGGATTCGACGTCATTCGCAAGCCCATGCGCCAGTGGGTCTTGAAGATCACGGCCTATGCCGACCGGCTGCTCGAAGATTTGAAGCTGGTCGAGTGGCCCGCCAGTACGCTCGAGATGCAAAAGAATTGGATCGGCCGGTCGATCGGTGCCGAAGTCGATTTCGCCCTGGCCGATGCGAAAGGCGCGATTCGAGTCTTTACTACCCGGCCCGATACGCTGTTCGGTGCGACTTACATGGTGCTGGCCCCCGAACATCCGCTCGTGGATGTGGTGACCGGCGCCGCTCAAAAAGCCGCCGTCACGGCCTATCGCGAGGCGGCCGCAAGAAAGAGCGATCTGCAGCGGCAGGAATTGGACAAAGAAAAAACCGGCGTGTTCACGGGGGGCTACGCGATCAACCCGGTCAACGGGGAACGGCTGCCGGTCTGGCTGGCTGATTATGTCCTCATGAGCTACGGCACCGGGGCGATCATGGCGGTTCCGGCGCACGATGAGCGCGATTGGGCCTTTGCCAAGACCTATCAACTGCCTATTCGGGAAGTGATTCAAGGCGGTCACGTCCAGGAGGCGGCGTTTGTCGAGACCGATCGCGGGACGGTCGTGAACTCTGCCCTGCAGGACGGATCCTTGTCGTTGAACGGCATGAAACCGGCTGAGGCGATTCCGGCGATCACGGCCTGGCTCGAACAGAAGGGCACAGGCAAGAAGGCCATCAACTATAAGTTGCGCGACTGGCTTTTTGCCCGGCAGCGCTACTGGGGCGAGCCGTTTCCGATTGTGCACTGCCCCGCATGCAATAGTCCCGTGCCTTTGCCGGAGTCTGCATTGCCTCTCGTCTTGCCAGAGGCACAAGATTTCAAGCCAAAGATATTTGTCCCACAGCAAACTGAATCTGGTCACCGCGGAACAACAGGTACCGTAGATGTAATGGAAGTTTTCGACGCGCCTCTTGCGCGTGTCGTTAGCCAGGATGTTAAACGCCTCTGGAGGGAAACTACTTGCCCCAGGTGTAATCAAGCGGCTCAAAGGGAAACGAACACGATGCCGCAGTGGGCCGGTTCCTGTTGGTATTACCTTCGTTTCGCCGATCCGAAGAATGCGAAGCAGCTGGTGGATCCGGCCATGGAGCGCTACTGGATGCCGGTCGATCTCTATGTCGGCGGCAGCGAACATGCGGTGCTGCACCTGCTCTATTCACGCTTCTGGCATAAGGTCCTCTACGATATCGGCGTCGTGAGCACGCCGGAGCCATTCAAGAAACTCGTGCATCAGGGCATCGTATTGGGCGAGGACAATCAGAAGATGTCCAAATCCCGCGGGAACGTGGTGAATCCCGACGACATGATGGATCAGTTCGGTGCTGATGCGGTGCGGCTCTACGAGATGTTCATGGGACCGCTGGAGGCGATGAAGCCCTGGAGTTCGCGGGGCGTCGAAGGCGTCACGCGATTTCTGGATCGGGTCTGGCGGCTGATGGTGACGGAAGACGGCGGGCTGTCTTCGTCCGTGGTTACGGCGGCACCGAGCGTTGAACAGCAGCGGCTGTTGCATCAGACCATCAAAAAGGTTTCCGAGGACATCGACGAACTGCGTTTCAACACGGCCATCGCCCAAATGATGGTCTTCACGAATGAGATGACCAAGGCGGACCAGCGCCCGCGAGCTCTGCTCGAACCGTTCGTCTTGCTGCTCTCGCCCTTTGCGCCGCATGTGGCCGAGGAACTCTGGGCCATTCTGGGTCATGCGCCGAGCGTGTCTCAGCAGACGTGGCCGGTCTATGACCCGGCCTTGACCGTCAGCGATCGGCTTACCATCCCGGTTCAGATCAACGGCAAGCTGCGCGGGAAGATCGAGGTGGCGGCCGACACCGCACGCGACGTGGTCGAGCGAACCGCTCGCGAGACGGTCGCGGAGTGGCTGCAGGGCAGCGAGCCGAAGAAAGTCATTTACGTCGAAAAGAAACTTGTGAATTTCGTCATATGATGCCAGGCCGTATCATGACGCGATGCCGTGTGCCGCTGGCGCTGGCGGCCTGTGTTCTGTTATCGGCGGGATGCGGGTATCAATTCCGGGTGGAGGGAGCTGGGCCGACGATCGGCGGAGCCACCGCACGGACCTCCGAGCAGCCGACCCCGCGGTTAGTCATTCGCACATTGATCAACAACAGTTTCGAGCCGAACCTGGAAACCCGCTATACGAACTACTTGCGCCATGAGTTCTCGTCCGGCAGCGGGACGCAGGTCGTTTCGGACTCCGAGGCGGCGGATCTGGTCCTC
>OMJA01000155.1 GCA_900299245.1 Nitrospiraceae bacterium
CTTCGACTCTAGCCCGTACCGAGGCAAGGATGACCTCTAAGCTCTGGATATTTCGCGATATTGATCCGGACCGGCAGGCGGCATTGACTCGTGCCCTGTCGATCTCGCCCGCCACCGCCGCCCTGCTGTTGGCGCGCGGGGTGACGACGCCTGATGAGGCGACGGCCTGGATGGCCCCGCTCCGTGCGCACGATCCCTTTTTGATTCCGGATATCGAAGCGGCCATTGATCGATTGCACTATGCCGTGCAGCATCGTGAACGGGTCTGCTTCTACGGCGATTATGATGTCGACGGGATGTCGGCGACGAGTATTTACTGTTCCTTTTTCCGCGGGCTCGGGGCCGACGTGCAGGCCTACGTGCCTCACCGGGTCCGCGAAGGGTACGGGCTGAATGAAGGCGCCGTGCGAGCGCTGGCCGCGGAAGGGGTGAAGTTGCTGGTCACCTCAGATTGCGGCACCACGTCGCATCATGAAATTGCAGTCGCCAATCAACTGGGCCTGGACGTCATCGTCACGGACCACCATCAGACTGATGAACAGATGCCGCCGGCGCTGGCGGTCATGAATCCGCACCGGCGGGAGGCGCGCTATCCGTTCCGCGGGCTCTGCTCCGGCGGGCTGGCCTACAAGGTGGCCGATGCCTACCGACAGCGCTATGGCCAGGGAACCGTGGCGCTCGATTCGCTGCTCGATCTCGTGGCCTTGTCGACCATCGCCGATGTCGTGCCGCTGCAGGATGAGAATCGGGGATTTGTCCAGGCGGGGTTGCGTGAACTGTCGCGCGGGTCGCGCTGCGGGATTCGCGCGTTGAAACAGGTGGCCGGAGTGACGCGGGAATGTACGGCTGAGACGGTGGGATTCAAGCTGGGTCCTCGGTTGAATGCGGCCGGGCGTTTGGATCATGCGATCAAAGGGGTGCAGTTGCTGACGACGGAGTCCGAAGCGGAAGCGATGCAGCTTGCGCAGGAATTGGAACTGCTCAATCGCCGCCGGCAGGACCTGGAAGCTGAAATTATGCAGGAAGCGGTGGCGATGCTTGGTGAGGGCGACGCGCCGCCGGCGATCGTGCTGGCGTCCCGCGGCTGGCATCTGGGTGTGGTGGGCATTGTAGCGGCACGGTTGATGGAGCGGTTTCACCGTCCGGCGATCGTGCTGGCCGTCAATGAACAGGGGATCGGCAAAGGATCGGCCAGAACGATTCCCGGATTCGATCTCTATCAAGCGCTGGCCTCGTGTAAGGATCTGCTGATGGCGTTCGGCGGGCATCCCAGTGCGGCGGGGCTGACGATCGAGGAGTCCCGTTTGCCGGAGGTCCGGGCACGGTTTGCCGCGGTGGCCGGGGCCTGGTCCTCGACGGGGGAAGCCGTCCCGACGCTGCATCTCGATTCCGAAGTTTCGTTGACGGAAGTGAACATGCGCCTGATCCAGGAGATTGCTTCGTTGCATCCCTTCGGCGCGGGGAATCCCGAACCGATGTTTGCGGTGAAGGGACTGGCGATTATGGAAGCGCGGGTCGTGGGCGAAAAGCATTTGAAGATGACCGTCCGGCAGGGGCGTTCGCTGCCGTTCGACAGTATCGGGTTCGGGATGAAGTCACTGTCAGAGCAGGGGCTGACGCTGAACCAGCCGGTCGACCTGGCGTTTACGCCCGAGATCAATCACTGGAACGGGTACGACCGCATTCAATTGCGCATCCGGGACATGCGCGCGACGGCTACGGAGTAACGCATCGATGGTCTATGAAACCGTCACCGATATCGGCCAGTTGCTCGATCGCGTGCGGAGCTATCAGCCCGAGGCCGATCTCAGCCTGCTGCGCAAGGCGTACGACTTTTCCGCCAAAGCGCACGAGGGGCAGAAACGCCGGTCCGGCGAGCCGTACGTGCAACATCCCGTTGCGGTGGCCGGCGTGCTGACCCTGCTCAAGACCGATGTGGCGGCGGTGGTGGCGGGATTGCTGCACGACACTCTGGAAGATACGGTGGCGACGCCGGCCGAGCTGGAGCGTGAATTCGGGAAAGAGGTCGTCCATCTTGTCGACGGGGTGACGAAGATCGGCAAGATCACTTTCCGGAGCTATGAAGAGAAGCAGGCGGAGAATTTTCGAAAAATGGTGCTGTCGATGGCGGACGATATCCGCGTCGTCATCATCAAGCTGGCGGATCGTCTTCACAATATGCGGACGCTCGAGCATTTGAGCGAGGCCAAGCGGCAGGAAATCGCCCAGGAGACCCTGGAGATTTACGCGCCGCTGGCGAACCGGATCGGAATCGGGTGGGTGAAGAACGAGCTGGAAGACTTGTGTCTCAAGCATCTCAAACCCGATGTGTATGAAATGCTCCGCGTGCGTGTCGCGAAGCGCGACGAAGACCGGGAGCAGTACATCAAGGAAGTCCGGGACCTGGTGGAAAAGGCGCTGGCCGACGTCGGGCTGTCGGGGACGGTGTACGGGCGTCCGAAACACTTGTACGGCATTTACCAGAAGATGAACAAGCAGGGGATTTCCTTTGAGGAGGTCTACGATCTCACGGCCCTGCGGATCATCACTGACACGAAAATGAACTGTTATGCGCTGTTGGGCGTGATCCACTCACTGTGGCGTCCGCTTCCAGGCCGGTTCAAGGACTACATCGCGATTCCCAAGTCCAACCTGTATCAATCCCTGCATACGACGGTGGTCGGTCCGAAAGGGGAGCACGTCGAATTTCAAATTCGCACCGAGGAAATGCATCGCGTGGCCGAATATGGAATCGCGGCGCATTGGAAATACAAAGAGCAGGGCAAAGTCGCCGAGAAAGACAGCAAGGAGTTCGGCTGGCTGCGGCAATTCGTCGAGTGGCACACCGATCTGCCGGATAACCGGCAGTTCATGGATTCCGTCAAGCTCGAGCTGTTTCATGACGTGGTCTATGTGTTCACGCCCAAGGGAATCGTGAAGGAATTGCCGAAGGGGGCCACCCCGGTCGATTTTGCCTATGCCATTCATACGGAAGTCGGCGATCATTGCGTGGGGGCCAAGGTCAACGGCAAGATCGTACCGTTGAAGCATCAGGTGGAGAGCGGGGATACGGTTGAAATTCTGACGTCGCCCAATCAGACGCCGCACAAGGATTGGCTCAAATTCGTCCGGACCTCCCGTGCCAAAACGAAAATCAAGCACTGGGTCAAAGCCGAAGAACAAACGCGGAGCGTCGAGATCGGGCGGCGGTTGCTGGAGTCGGAGTTGCGGCGTCATGCGTTTGCGCCGGCTCAGATGCTGCGGTCGGAGCAATTGCTGGAGGTGTCGCGCCAGCTCGGATATGACACGCTCGACGAATTGATGGCGGCGGTGGGATTCGGGCACCTTGCGACGGCTGAGGTGATTGCCAAACTGGCCGCTCCGTCATCGGGCACCGTGGCTCCGGTTGCGGAGCCGGCTCCGGCGCAGAAGGCTCCGTCCGGCAAGGCTGATGACAAAGGAGTGCGTGTCAAAGGCGCGCGCGATTTGTTGATGCAGCTCTCCCGCTGCTGTAACCCGGTGCCGGGGGATCGAATCCTGGGCTACATCACGCGCGGGCGCGGGTTGACGATTCACTCGGTTGACTGTCCCAATCTCGAAGCCCTGGACTACGATCGCGAGCGCCTGGTCGAGGTGGAATGGGATACGGCAACGCCGGGTCTGCATCCGGTGAAAGTGTCGGTCATTACGGTGGACAAAACCGGCGTGCTGGCCAATGTGTCGTCGGCGATCGCGGAATGTCAGGCGAACATCAGCCGAGCGGAAATCGCCACGCGGGAAGACCGGAAGGCGGTGCTGGATTTCGTGGTTGAAGTCAATGACACGAAGCACATCAATCATGTGCTCAAGGCGATTGAACGGGTCGACGGGGTGATCTCGGCGCGGCGGGTTCGAGCCTGGCAGGAAAAGTGATCTTTGTGCGTTGCGGATCGTTACGGATTTGCAAACTGCAGTTTTGAGCCCTTCTCGATCTTCAACCCATCCACCGTGCCGGCGGCTATCTCCAGAACATACAGGGCTCCGTCATTCGGACGGTACTGGGGGCAGGAATCGTCCGTCCTGGTGCAGATCGGCACGTTCCGCTCGATGTGAATGACACGTTTCTTCTCATCCATCCAGATCAGATCGAGCGCGATCAGGGTATTCTTCATCCAGAAGGTCCATTCCTGGGCCTGGTCGAAGAAGAACATCATGCCATGGTCTTTCTTGAGGTGGTCGCGGTACATCAATCCGGCAGCGCGTTTCTGCGGCGTATCGGCGATTTCGGCTTGAATGACGGTTCCGGAAGGGGTTTTGACTGAGATGAGCCGTGGCGGGTTACTGCCGGCTGAAGGCGTGGATTCCCCGTAGGATGGGCTGACCAGAGTGAGCACAGCGACTGCCATCAGAAAAACGCGAATGATCATGGGGCATGGTACTGGCCGTCCTGCCGGCAGTCAAGGCGTGAACTGATGTGAGGGAGCGGAGGCGAGGTTGTTCGATCCAGGAGGCAGGCCGTCTTGCATTCACGAGGAGACCTGTGCGATCCTCGGCCATCTCAGCCTGGAGGCCCGTATGAAAGAAGTTCGTAAAGTCCATTACGTCAAGGGTGTGTTTGTCTGCCCGAGCTGCCGTCAGTCGTATGTCCAGGAAAAGTGGATCGAGGCCTGGCGCGTGCGTTGTCATCGATGCGAGTATCGTGGAGCGCTCACGGATGTGTCCGTTGAAGAGCGGATGGAAGAGGAAACGTTTCGCCGGTGATCCGGTTTTCACCTGCTGCCGGGCATAAGGTCTTTTGTTCAACCACAAGGCGTGTGCCCGGTGCGCCGTTCCTTTCCCTCTTCTCCCGCGTCGTCGTTGTCGGTCTTCTTTTTTGCTCCGCCACGTTCTGCGTCAATTCAGCCTCTGCGGATGAGGCGGTCCCCGTTTCCGTTAAAATCCTGGTCGCGTACCATTCCCTCTCAGGGAATACCGAGCGTATGGCCGAGGCGGTAGTCGAAGGCGCGAAGAGCGTTCCCGGCACCGTGATCGCGATGAAACGTGTCGGGCAGGTTACGGCGGACGATCTGTTTTCATCCGACGCCGTCATCGTCGGCTCGCCGGTCTATTGGTCCAATATGTCGGGTGAGGTGAAGACCTTCTTTGACAATTGGCAGTTCAAGTTCGGGGTCTTTCCGGACTTCAAGATGAAAAATAAGGTCGGGGCCGCGTTTGCCACAGGGGGGCAGATTTCGAGCGGCAAAGAAGTGACGATGCTCACGATTCTGGCCGCGATGCTCGGGAATCAAATGATCGTCGTGAGCGGCGGCGGTGCGTTCGGCGCCTCCGCGACGACCGAAGGCGACAGTCCCGGTATCGACAATAAAGAGTTGGCCGACGCCAGAGCGTTGGGCCAACGGGTCGCTGAAGTCGCGACACTCATCCGCTCGGTTCCTTCCCGCTGAATGACCGTCGACAAACTGATGTGCGCGGTGGAGGTGGATAACCGGCGATAAACCGGGAGCCGGTCTTCTTGCCTGTTGAAGTCTCGCGATGGAGCGTGGGTGATTCCGGATTGATTTCCGGGAAAGGCTATCGGTCGGTTGTGCGAGGGCAGGAGGTTGTTGCGCCCTGAACCGCAATCTCCACGAATTCCTGAATGTTCCTGGCGCATCGGCCGCAGCAGCCGCTTCCCTTGAGCTTGAACTTCGCTTTGAGCGCACAGGGGGTGACCTGGCCGGCCCGGCCGGCTTCCCGCACATCCGATTCAGTAATCCCGTTGCAGAGACACACGTACATGGCAACCTCCATGAACGATTATGAGAAGCATTCTCAGTATGCCAGCGCGTGCGGATCTTGTCAAGCCTGTTTCGCTAAGTCAGGGATATGCGGGTTTTCGCTGTTTTTAAGCAGCGCGGGATCAGGACAAGGTCGTTTCCAGCTGGACGACCATTTCGCGGATCGTGTCGAATCCCGATTGCCAGAACGCTTCCGCCGTCATATCGACGCCGACCCTGGCCAGAATATCCCGGGGCGCCTCGGAACCGCCGGTCGCCAGGAGCTCAAGGTATTTGGGGACGAAGGCCGCCCCCTGTTCTTTGTACATCCGGTACAGAGCCAGGACGAGCAGATTCCCGAAGCTGTAGGCATAGCAATAGAACGGGCTGGCGAAGATATGGGGGATGCTCAGCCACTCCCACTGAAACTCATCTGGCACTTTGACGGCTTTCCCGAACTGCTGGCGGAGTTCGCCCAGATAGGCCTTCGCCAGCTGGTCACCCGTCGCGCCTTCTCCCACCATCTGATGTGCAAGCTTTTCAAACCGGACGAAGTAGGCCTGGCGCAACACGGTGGC
>OMJA01000156.1 GCA_900299245.1 Nitrospiraceae bacterium
CGGTACGCAAGATGGTGTTGGGACGAGCGCACACTACTTGCGGCCTGGAGGGGGCGGAATCAGGGAAGAATGATGGCGCTTTCCGAATGACCGAGGTGCTTGAGCGCGGGTTCCAGCGCGTCGACCATCGGCGGCGGGCCGCAGAGAAAGATCGCCGTGTCGGGGCCAGGCGGAGGCAGGTGCCGGTGGAGCATGTCCTCGGAGATATGGCCCGTCCCCTGTGACCAGCCGGCCGGCGGTTGGCTCAAGACGTGATGGCAATGGAACCGGGGGTGCGTCCGCGCATCCTCCTCCCACTCGCGCTGAAAAATGATGTCGGCCTGGGTTTTGTTGGCATAGAGCAGAAACATCTCCACCGGAAGGTTTCCGGCAAGGATCCAGCGAATGATGGAAATCATCGGGGTGATGCCGGAACCGCCGGCCACAAATCCGACCTGCTTGGCCATGCCGTCCACCCAATGGCCGCCGGGATTGGGCCCGCTCATCAGCACGTGATCCCCGAGCGTTCGCTCATGAAGAAATCGCGACATGACGCCGGTCTCATATCGTTTGACCGTCAGGTCGAAGTAACCGGTGATGCCGGGAGTCGACGACGGTGTGTACGGCCGCTTGACCGTTTTGCCGTCGAACGTGGCATGGACATAGAGATGATCGCCGGGAAGCATATCCAGCGTGACGTTCTCGGGGAGGGCAAAGCGGAACGTTCTGGTATCGTGTGTGTCCTGGTGGATCGCCGTGAGTTCGTACGGGACCGGTGTTTTCGACTTCAGGCGCGTGACCGACGCTGACGTCATGTGTGCATTCTCCTGGTCTGAATGCATGAACACCACTGCCGTATCGGAAGCCAAAGCCGTGAGAGGAACCAAACTCTCCGGCGGCGGAGTCTGGTATCAGCGGGATCCGCCGCCGCTCTCAGGGACTTGCAGGGTAATCGAGATGGCGCGCCGGTCCTCCGTAATCTGCGCCACGATCTTGTCGCCGGTTTTCAGCCGTCCGGCCGCCAATCCCTCAATTTTCGTTTCGGGCGTCACCACCAGGCGTTCCTGGTGACCGGAGAATTCCTTCACGACGAGTTCGTTTTCCTCCCAATAGAGCACGTCCGCCTTGATGGTCGCCGGTGCGGATGACGGGGAGCCTTCTAACGCTGATGCGGGAATGACGGAAGCGAAGACCAGAAAGAGTGCGAGAAGAAGTGCCATCACCAACCCTCCCTCTAGATATGAGTGGTAAGCGAACGCCTATATCATACGTTTCCGAAAAGACGCTCGCAACTGGAGCGAACGATACGGTGTCTTCACGCCGGTAATGAGCGGCAGGACAGGGAGCACAGCGGCTGGGTGCCGGCGATGCCGGCCGAGATCCATCTTCGATAACACCGGCTCATTCGTTTCTGCTACTCTGCCTCCCCATGTCCTCCTCCCTTCAAGCTTTTCTGATGTTGTTTCTCGCCGGCGCGGCGCTGCGTCTGTCGGGCCTGCTCGGCAAACCGCATGCAGACCGCCTGGGGATGATCGTCTTTTCTGTCACGCTGCCGGCGACGATTCTCGTGTCGTTGGATCCGGTGGTCTTTGCCCAGACGGCGTGGAAAGTGCCGGTGGCCGCCTGGCTGCTCTCATCGCTTCTGGTGCTCTCCGCCTGGCCGCTTGCGCGATTCTTGACGCTGCCGCGCCCGACACAGGGGGCGTTTCTACTGGCCGTCGGCTGCATCAATTCCGTGTACTTCGCCTATCCCGTGGCGCTGGCGACGTTCGGCAACGAGGGGCTCGCGCAGGCGATTCTGTTCGACCTGGGGCAAACCACGCTTACGCTCACGGGATTTTACGCGCTGGCGCTGTGGCATGGCACGGCCGCGCCGTCTGCCCGGTCGTCGCTGCTGCGGATGCTCTCGGCACCGCCGTTCTGGGCGTTGACCGTCGCCCTGGCGCTCAAGGCCGGCGGGTTCCATCTGCCCTCGTGGCTGCATACGATCTTGACGCCGGTGCATCTTGCGACGACACCGCTTGCGAGTCTCGTGCTCGGCCTCTCGATCAGTTTTGCCGCGTTGCGGCGGACCTGGACGCTGGCCTGCCTGGGGGTGGCGGTGCGGATGCTCGGCGGGCTGTCGTTGGGATGGCTCGCCGCCTGGCTGCTGAATCTTACGGGGCTGGAACGGGCGGTGGTGATTCTGATCGCCGGGATGCCGTCGGCGGTCACGGCGGTGATCTTTGCTTCGGAGACCGGTCTGGATGAAGACCTGGTCGCGTCGATCGTCGCGCTCTCGATCTGTCTGGGAGTGGCGCTGCTGCCCTGGTTGCCGCAGCTGGCCGCTACGCTCCCGGGCTAGGGCTTATTACAGACTGAGCCTCGTCGCTGTGTTCCGAAGGCGGCTATCCCGCCTTTACCGTCAGCAGTTCGTTCCACTTCGTGGTATAGGCCGGCGATCGATGTTCGGCCTTGGATTTCCAACTCCGGCCTGTTCCCACGGCGCCGAGCCTCACGGTGTCGATTCCCAGTTTGGCGTTGAGCCGGTCGATCACGGCGTTGAGCCGCTGTTGGCGCGGGCGGTCTTCCTGATCGAAGAGGCCGGCTTGCACGGTTCCCAGGGGCACCAGCGCCGTGAGGAGCACGCCCGCTTTTTTATACCGGCAGCCGTCTCGCCAGAGCCGTGGCAGCAGGTCGAGCGCATGGTGCAGCAGTTCGGCGGTACCGTCGGTGGCGACGGGGAGTTCGACGGTGACGCTGTTGGAGTAGAAGGGCGCGTCGGCGAAGGGGTTGGTGGTGACATACACCGTAAGGGCGCCGGCGGCCGCCCGTTCTTCGCGCAGCTTCTCCGCTGCGCGGCTGATGTAGGTGGCGACGGCTTCGCGCAGGCCGGTCAGGGCGGTGACCGGTTCGCCGAAGGAGCGCGAAACGGTGATGCTCTGTTTGGATGGCGGGCAGTCGTCGAGCGGCAGGCAGGGGATGCCGCGCAGTTCATGTACGGTGCGCAATCCGACGATGCCGAACCGGGCGCGGATCCACCGGTCATCCGCCTCGCGCAAGGCGCGC
>OMJA01000157.1 GCA_900299245.1 Nitrospiraceae bacterium
CGAGTCAAAGGATGCAAAAATCAGATCTGTGGCACCGAACTGGTCCGCAGACCTCGCAGGAGCGTCAGGTCCGACGACCCCCGCTGTCATTCAAATTACCAGAGCCCCCGGCGCACCGGTCCAGCCACAGGGGCTGCTGTCAGGACTGGGCGGTGAAGCCGATCTCGATCATGACAGCATCATCACTATCGGGGAGTGGCTCCGTTCATTGAGAGGAAACTCCACCACCGTCCCGACGCTTCCGCCGACTGTCGCCGTGCAGTCGATCCCGCTCGTTCGAGTCAGCCGCTAAGAGTGCATATCGCCTAAACTTTTCTGCATCGGTCGCTATAACGAGCAACGCTACTCACACAGGCCACAGCTGTTGAAAGTTTCTACCCCACTTTGCCTCCCCTTACAAAGGGGAGGAATCGGAAAAGCCGCGGGCCCTATTTTTCTCTATCGTTTGTTCCCCTCCTTGGTAAGGAGGGGCCAGGGGAGGTCGAAGATCCCTACTGCTCAGGTTGGCTCGTGCGTGCAATCACGACGTCATTAGCCAATGGACCCTCTGCCCCTCCGATTCCTCCCCTTACAAAGGGGAGGAATCGGAGGGAAGGAACTGGAAGCGAGGCCATCCCGGTTGCTGAACGCGGACAAAGAAAACCCCCGCCGAGGGGATCGCCCTCGGCGGGGTTTATATTCCTGGAACCGCGTTGCAGCGATCAGCTGCGACCAATTCTCTCAGTCACGTCTCAACTAGAAGTTAACTTGCAACTGACTGTACATCCAGGTGGAGTTCCGCGCACCACCTTGGGCAACCGTATTAACCTGCGAGACCATTTGATCCATCCCGCCGCCAGCCCAGAGATAGGCACCGCCTGTCTGCCAGGCCACCTTGTTGTTCTTGAAGAACATGGTGAAGATCAGGTCCAATTCCTTGTAGAGCGAATTGTTGGTCGTCACACCAGCCGACTGGCAGGCCTGGGACGCTGTGTACCAGCAATCACCATTGTTTGCCTTGCGGAACACCCAGAACCGACTCTCCAGGTGGGTCTGCTGCGTCGGATTCAACTGCAGGCTTCCACTGTACCCGACCATATTCCGCCAGGACATACGATCCGCATAGCCCATGACGATGTGGTTGGTCGGATAGAGATTCTCGAAGGTGTTGGCGTTGCCATGGCAAGCGGCCTGGCCACTTGTCGCACAAGCCTTCCCATCACCATCGCCGGAGGCATAGTTGAACTCCGCACCGAGACGCGGATTCATCGGCACATCCTTCAGGGTGATGCCGCCTTCGACTGCCATGGCAACCGCATTGATACTGAGGTTTTGACCGTTGTTCAGATCAAAGTGCCCGGTCTGCCAGTAGCTCTCAAAGGTTCCATCGAACATATCCTGCCGATAGGCGACCCGGCCACCCAAGGTATGCCGGCTCTGCCCAGGAGCATGGGGTGTAAGAATCCCATTGCTAGTAGCGGGAGAACCAGTACCTGTCGCTGAGGCTACTCCGGTCTTGTTGTTCTGCCAGACCCAAAGGGGCTCGATCGCCAAACCAGCCATCGGCTTGAACGCCACGCGCGTGAAGAGGATGTCAGAATTTTGTCCGCCACCATTTGCACTCGTGACCGCGCCATTGGCCGCACCAGCAGCTTGCGCGTCAAGATTTCCCGCATGCAACCAACCGCCCCAGACTTCATAGGTTGGCTGATTGTATTGGAAAGTCACACCGTCATGCGAAAACGCCTGGTTGTTCCAGTCGAAGTGGCCGAAGAGGCGATGGTTCCCCATCACAACCAATTGACGGCCCACCTTCAGGCTCAATCCATCAACACCCAGGTTACGGATCATGATGAAAGCCTGGCGAACCCCAAGAATGCTGTTGTTATTATTTACGCCAGCAGTCGTAACTGTATTGCCATTGGTCTGGAAGCTCGAATCGTTCGAATTACCTCCGGCAGCAGTCCCGTTACCACCCCAGTTCTTGGAATACTGGAGCTGGGTGAACATGTCCACATCCTGTGAAATGGCATAGTTCAGTCCGAGCCGCGCCCACTGCTGCACGAATGTGTCAGCTTTCCCTGCGGAGAAGTTGCTGTTAGTCCTGGACTCTCCCCGGACGCGCGCGTCGCCGGACAGCGTAAACTTGCTGATATCGAACAACGGACTCTTGGGCGGATCGAAATTCCAATAAGGGGTCAGGTCCGGCATCGCACGCGGGACCGGCACACCGTGCATAGGCCGGTCGATCACGGTCGGGGCCACTGGCGGATCGGCCAAGGCCTGGGTCACCGGCATGGCGGCCACCAAGGCCGTTGCCAGGACGCTGAACATCATAGACTTCCGTTGTCTCATAGCGTTCCTCCTGTGAATTGGATGACAGCCCCTGTTGGCTCCACTCCCTCAGACAGGCTGCCGACTCGAGATCCAACTACCTCCACTACGACTACATCTTTAGTCCCTTTGCTGCTGCTACCCGATAGCTCTCCTCCGCTGTTTTTCGATCTGCTCAGCCTGCTTCTATCAAGAATTTCTTCGGCTGACTTCAAAAATCAGACTTTCTGTCCGGTCAGGCCTGGCCCGGGGGATTCGTGAGTCCCGCGCTTTGCTCGGCCTTCTGCCCGGCTGCGTTGATTTCCTCTTCGGCTTCTTTCATCGATGCCTGGAAGTCCTGCTCGACCATCTTGACTTCCTGCTGGATCATATTGATCTCGGGCTCTACCGACTTCCTGAGATCTTCCGCCGTCTCCTTGAATCCCTTGACAGCCTTTCCGACCTGCCGCCCGACTTCAGGCAGCTGCTTCGGCCCGAACAGCAGAAACGCAATCACCAGAATAATTAAGACTTAGCCCGCGCCTAATCCAAACATCGTGTAACCCGGTGATGCGTGATCGGTGATGGGTGATCAGTGATCGGATTCGACGGCCTCTGCTCATCTCACATCACTCATCACGGTTCACTGCGTTCTTACCCCTGCTTCGTCTGCTGGCCCGGCTGCGCGACCGGCGCGGCCTGAGGCGGCGGCACGGCTTCCGGCTGGCCCACGACCTGCGCCTGCACCTGGGGCGGCGCGACCGGCGGCTGTTCGCCCGGCGTCACATCGATGGCGTCAGCTTCATGCACCGACTTCTTGAATCCCTTGATCGCTTTGCCGAGCCCCTCACCCAGTTGCGGCAATTTGCCCGCGCCGAAAATGATCAACACGATGATCAAGATCAGCATCAATTCCATCCAGCCGAAGGAGCCAAACATGTATTACCTCGTGTAACGTGCGCCGTCTGTCTAGTTTCGTCTGCACTCCCC
>OMJA01000158.1 GCA_900299245.1 Nitrospiraceae bacterium
GCACCTTGTCGTACTGCGCCACGGCTTCCTGACTGGTTTCTTTATGCCTCGCCAGATGCGTCGCATACCGCAGCCGCATCGCCGGATCGTTCTTGCGCTTCAACCCCATCCGGTAATACTTCAGCATGTCTTTCTCGCGGTAGGCATAGCGCGACCACTCCAGCGCCCGCGCCTGTGCAAACGCAATGTCGGCATCGTCGTCCCAGCGGGAGAGATACCGGTCGAACTGTTCGACGGCCTTGTCCTTCAGCCCCTGTTTTTCGTAGGCGATGCCCAGGCTCCGCATGGCTTCGCGGTTGCCCGGATCGCGCTCCACGACTTTTTCAAAGGCTTCGATCGCCGCCTTGTAATTTTCAATCTCCAGATTGGAACGCCCCCGGGACATATACCAGGACTCCACAAAATCATCGGCCCCGGCGGGAACCGCCGCCCAGCACGAGATAAACAGGACCACGCCCAACGCACACAACCGGCCATACCACATGCCTGACACCTTTCTATTTATGAGGGATCACATTATCGGACACATGTGCAGGCCGTATCCCGGCCCGCCAGATCCAGAGCCATCGTCGTCGAACATACAGCGGCTCATACCGCCCCTTCTCCACACCCATCAACCAGGGACCAGCGGACTCAGCCGGTCGCCCGAACAGCAGCACCCCCATGCCACGGGAGGAACGATCGCGCAGCAGCCCCCACTGTCTGGCGTGACCGATCTGAATCCGCACGGGAACCAGGCAGGGACGGCGCGGAACCAACCGCCGCCTGGTGACCGGCGCCTTCAGTGACCGGCAGAATCCCGCAAACAGATGTCCGGCCATCAGCAGCGGACTACGGACACGCGCGTCATGCGCGCGCGCCCAGGTCGCCGGGTCGCCGAACAGATTTATCACAAGCCACTGCCGGTCCGCTGCCTGCAGATCCAGAAATTCCGCTCCGCAGCGCATCCGCTTTCCAGGCAGCATCTCGTGATACAGCACCCGCGCCCGGCAGGTCACAGGCGTCCGCCCCTGCAGCGTGACGGTAAACTCTCCGGGAATCGGATCCGCCGAGGTGGTACAAAACGACAGACCGGACAGACTCAAATCCTCCGTGACGGCCGAAAACTGCACACCCCTGGCCTCCACACTGCAGGCGAAGCGACGGCTGATGCGCTCCTCTCCCCGCCGCTGCGGCCGCTCCCAGGCCATGCTCAACCCGGTGAGCAGCGTCACCAAGTTCACACCGGCCCAGCTGAGATTGAAGAAGTAGGCGTCTTTTTCGATTCCGAAAAACCAGAATTCCCACAGGCCCTTGGCGATGGCCCCGATGGTAATCACCGTGGCAACCAGCAGGCTCAACGACGACCGCCAATCGAACGTGCGGCTGGCCGACGTTAACCCCTTTGGCGTCACCTTGAACCCCAGCCGCTTCGGCAGAAAAAGGTCGAACATCGAACGGAAGAGCGGAAACGCGACCGTCGCTTCATAGGTCGACGACCAGAGCAGCCTCGGCCATCCCGGCAGCATCACCGAAGACAACAACGGGAGCATCAGCATGAACGGCAACACATAGGCTACCAGGATCGAGACGTCGGAGAGAATCGGATGGAGATGAAACAATAAAAAATAGAGCGGCGTAATCCAGAACACGACGCGGGCCAGGGGAAACAGAAAATAATATAACGAGGCGAAGTAGCCGACCCGATGCCGCAACGACAACCCCCGGCAGAAGAGCGGATTGTCTTTCAAAAAGATCTGCAGGCATCCGAGCATCCAGCGCCGCCGCTGCACAATATACGAAGAGAGATTCTCGGCCGTGAGTCCGACCGCCAGATCCTTATCGACAAAAGCGGATTTCCATCCACGGGCATGGAGATGCTGGCTGGTGTGGATATCCTCGGTAATGCTCATCAGATTGAACCCGTTCACCTCCTGAATCGCGACCCGCCGGAAGACGGCTCCACTGCCGACGAAAAACGCCCCTCCCCAATGGTGCCGGCCTCCCTGAATCGCATGATTGAAGAGATCCTGCTCGTTGGGAACCCGGACGCCGGTGCCGAGCGCCCGCTGAAAAATATCCTGGTTGTAGAAATGATGCGGCGTCTGCACGAATCCCATCCGCGGATCGGCAAAGTACGGAACCGTCTCGCTCAGAAAGGTCGAGACTGGAATATGGTCGGTGTCGAAGACGACGATCAACTCGCCGTCCGTCCGGGTCAGGGCCTGGTTTAAATTGCCCGCCTTGGCATGCCGCTTGGGCCCTTGGAAGTAAGTCGCGCCATACCGCTCCGCCAGGGTGCGCACCTCATCCCGATGACTGTCGTCCAGGACGAAGATCCGCTTCCTGTCGTAGGCAATCGCCCCGGCGCCGATCAAGGTCTTCTCCAGAATCTCGCAGGACTCGGAATAGATCGGGATCAGGATATCCACCGACGGCTGGAAGTCGGACGGCACAGCCGGGGCCCCCGCTGCCGCCTGCTTCCGGCCCACGCCGACCTGCACAAGTAACAGCGCGACGGTCGAAAAGGCGTAGAGTTCGGCAAACCAGAGCGACAGGCTGATGAACGGCCCGCCCGCCTCGACCCAATTCAAGGTCTCGTGCGCGCGCCAGTCGAGATACCGCACACAGAGGGCGAACCCGCAGGCCAGAAACGCCACCTTCAAGACCCAATGCCATCGAGCCAGGAGAAAGAGCGCCAGCGTGACGGCCACCAACTCCCAGGCGAAATGCGCGGAAAACCCCGCCACATCGAACGGCCGCAAAAACGAAAAGTATTCGTCGTATCGCCGGACCTGATCCAGTTCGACGGCCCGATCGAACCACAGCCAGTTGTGCAGATAGTACGGCGTGCTCTTGCCGGCCAGGGCATTGGCATGGAGCAGCGGCAGCTTCAGCTCGGACAACCGCCGGGCCAATTCCGGCAGTTGCTGTGAAGCCAGCGCATGCACCGTCGCATACAGCGGCAGCCCTTCCAGCGTCGACCGCGACTCCCCCGTGACCGTATAGCGATCGACGAACTTCCCGCGCGCCTTCCACTCGACCAAGAAGAAGCCCAGCATCTTCTCGCGCAGGCCGGCTTCCGAACGGCCGAACCACCTGGCGTCCAGCGCCACGCGCCAGAAGAGCGGGAACGCATCGTAGCTGAACTCCGCCGCCGGTCCTGATTTGGGATGCGACAGGACCAACCGGCCGGAAGACTTGTCGAGATAGATGACTTCGGGCGGAAGCGAGACCTGTTGCACATCATAGAGCCAATGCAGGACGGCATACGAACTCTCGATCAACTTCCGCCAGTCGTGGGTACGATCGACGGAAGCGAAGACTTCATAGGCATAGGGCGCGAGGTAGGCGACATGGATCGTGGGATAGGCTTCATGCACCGCCCAGTTTCCCGCCGTGACATAGGACCCGGTGCTCAGGTGCAGCACCTCCAGATCCCAGATGGAATAGAGGATCGCAAGGGCCTCCTGCTCATAGCGGGGCACGTCGAACCGGCGGGCCGCGAGGATGAGGGCCAGCGCAATATCCGTATCGGCATCGGTCGCGGCATCCAGCGAGAGGACCTTGCCTTTCCACTTCCAGGCAAAGAGCTTGTCGGGACGGACCTGCAAATACGTGTGCGTCCAGCGCCACACCTCCTCGAACGTGCGGCGGTCATTCGACCAGACCGCCCGCAGCAACGCATAGCCCTGGCCTTCGGACGTCGTGATGCCCTGCTCATCCAGACTGATCAGCCGCCCGTCGCGGATGTAGATCTGCCGGTAGAAGCTCCAGAGCGCGGAGAGTTCGTCCTGTTGCCGGATCAGACGGTCGCTGGACGAGGTCGAAAGCTTGGCATCAGCCGGGGCACCGGAAGGAGACAGCAGGCAGAGCAGACAGAACAGGACAATCTTGATGAACCGGTGAGAGACCATGTTTTCAATTGGATCAACCCCGGCAAAGGAAGGCACAGCAAGCCTTTTTAGCCGGCCAGGGCTGTCATCACTCTACGGTGCCGGCCGTGAAGAAGGCAACAGCGGAGGGGGAGAAAAACACCGCCGCGGCGGGACGCACGAAACGGATCAGGTTCCGGTCCGGTGGCGGATCGTGTAACGGCCGGTGAACGGTTCGCCCGGGAGCAGGCGCTTCAACCCCCATTCCGGATGGTTGAAGGCATCCGACGCGCAGGTCATCGGTTCGATGGCGAAGGCGCGGCGCGGCGCATCGGCAATCGCATCGCCGGTATACACCACGATCGCGGAGAAGGAACGGTCCATCGTCACCTCGATGACCCGGCCGTTCACGGCGTGGCGGAGCGAGGCCGTCGCCATGCCTTCCGCATCGCGCTCGAGGTGCACATAGCAATGGTTGAACTTCTTCGAGCCGATCCGGCGATAGTCGCGGCAGTCCCACTCGGTACCTGAGGCCGCAAGCACCTTTCCCGTCGGGGCCAGCCGGTCGTTGAACTCCAGAAAGCCGGAAGCGGGAATCCTGGCCTCAGCCTCGTCGATCATCGTGGAGCCGACGGTGAAATAGGGATGAAATCCCACTCCGACCGGCGCCGGTCTCGTCCCGCTATTCCGCACATCGAAGGAGCATGACAAGCCCTGGTCGTCCAAGCCATAGGTTACTTGAATGGCGAGGGAAAACGGATAGCCTTTGCGGCCATACTCCCCGGCTTCAAGCCGGACGTTGAATACGACGCAGCCCGCCTCCGCGCGAGCCACCTGCCACGGCAGGTTACGGACGAAGCCGTGAATCGCGTTGGGACCTTCTTTATCGTTCCGTTCGAGCTGGAGCTGTTCGCCATCGAAGGTATAACGGCCTTCGGCGATGCGTCCGGGAAACGGAATCAGCACATCCCCCTGCCCGCCCTTTTTCTGACTGCCACCCGAATAGCCCCAGACGATATCGATTTCTTTACCGCCGGCGTCCACCAGATAATACCGGCGCAGGGAGGCCCCCCAGGGGGAGACCACCGCCCGCTGGTTGCCGAAAGACAGTGCGATCTCTGTATCAGGAGTCGTTGGATTCGTCATGGGATCGGAGTATAGCATCGAGACCGGTCCGGCTCACACCGGAGTGCAATTTTCATCCGGAGACTCAGGCACAGCCGGATGCCATATTCCAATTCGAACCGGCACCAGGCAAGATACGTCCTGCAACCAGGGCGGCGGCAAGCGGAGAACGGGAAAACGATTCCCATGTGGCTTGTGTATATCCTCGAATGTGCCGATAAGAGTCTGTATACCGGGATCACCAGCGATCTGGAAAAGCGGATGTCCGTCCATGCCGCCGGGAAGGGCGCCAAGTACACAAAGCACCGCGGGCCGCTGATCCTGCGTTATACAGAAACCGTGGCATCACGGGGAGACGCGTTACGGCGTGAAGCGGCGATCAAGTCCCTGGATCGGGCCAGCAAACTGACGCTGATCGATTCATACAAGAAACAGGCGCTGGGTCCGACATGACCCATGCCGCTCCCTAGGTGGTTGAACCGACTGCCTTTAGGCTCTAGCCGGTGTGCGGCTGCCATGGCATAGTACCCGATAGACTTTATCCAGGAGCCCGCACATGCCGCACTTACTTTCGCTTGCCAAAATCATTCAATCGCTGTTTGAGGAAGGGTCAGTCGTGCCGGCCCGCCTGCGGGACCGCATGGATGAAGCCACGGCACAGGCAGTCGAACGGGCGCTTCGCGCCCTGTCGGAAGTCGCCATGCAGCAGCATCACCAGGCGCGGGCCGCGGGGACCTACACCCACATCCGGGAAGAGCACGATCTGCTGCTCGCCGAGATCGCCATCCACGCGCGGGCCGTGCGAACCGATCTGACGCTCACTCCCCAGGAAGCCGTCCGCCGGATTCTCCTCATTGTCGGATTCGCCAGAACCGTCTTGGATAACGATCGGCAACTCGAAGAACAGCTGGGGCCCGGCGTCGGCGCGTTCTTCGAAAAGCTGGATCGGACGGAATTCAAAAACGAAGTCGGCAGCTGATCGCGACTTAGCCGGAGTCCGCCGCAAATCGCCGCGTGATTTCCGCAGAAAAAACCGGTATCCTTTCCGCTCACCGCCCGCCCGACGTTCCGGCCGGCACAAGGAAGGGAATCCATGAGTTCGACACCGGGTCTCAGTACCACCAAACAGTTCCGCCACCTCCTCCAGTCCGACCAGCTGGAATTCATCTGCGAAGCCCACAACGGCCTCAGCGCCAAGATCGTCCAGGAAGCCGGCTTCAAAGGTATCTGGGCCAGCGGCCTGTCGATCTCGGCCCAGTTCGGCGTGCGCGACAACAATGAAGCAAGCTGGACCCAGGTCCTCGAGACCATCGAATTCATGTCCGACGCCGCCTCGATTCCCATTCTGCTCGACGGCGACACCGGTTACGGCAACTTCAACAACATGCAGCGCCTCGTCCGCAAGCTGGAGCAGCGCAAAATTGCCGCCGTCTGCATCGAGGATAAGCTCTTCCCCAAGACCAACAGCTTCATCAAGGGCGACGCCCAGCCCATGGCGGACATGCACGAGTTCTGCGGCAAGATCAAAGCCGGCAAAGACGCGCAGCACGATGCCGACTTTTCCATCATCGCCCGGGTCGAATCCTTCATCTGCGGCTGGGGCCTCGCCGAAGCGCTCCGCCGCGCCGAAGCCTACCGCCAGGCCGGCGCCGACGGCATCCTCATCCACAGCGCCCTGGCCGTGCCCGATGAAATCCTGGCGTTCAAGCAGGAATGGGGCAACCGCTGCCCCGTGATCATCGTGCCCACGAAGTACTACGCCACGCCGACCGACGTGTTTCGCCAGCACGGATTTTCCATCGTCATCTGGGCCAACCACCTGCTGCGCAGCTCCGTCTCGGCCATGCAGAAAACCGCGCGCACCCTCAAAGAGCAGGAGCATCTGCTCTCCATCGAAGACAAGGTCGCGCCCGTCTCGGAAATTTTCCGGCTGCAGAACGCCGCGGAACTGCAGGAAGCCGAAGAGCGCTACCTGCCCAAAGGAGCCGAAGACACCTGCGCCATCGTCCTGGCCGCGTCCCGCGGCCACGAACTGGGCGAGCTCACCGAGCACCAGCCCAAAACTATGGTCAAGATCCAGGGGGCGCCGATCCTCGCCCGCATCGTCGACGCCTATAACGCCGTCGGGGTCAAAGACATCGTCGTCGTCCGGGGTTACAAAAAAGAAACCGTGAATCTCCCGAACCTCACCTACGTGGACAACGACGACTATGCGGACACGGGCGAACTGGCGTCCCTGCTCAAAGGGCTTCAGTCGCGCAAAGACCGGGCCCAGCAGACACTCATTTCCTACGGCGACGTCCTGTTCAACACCTATATTCCGCAATCCCTCTGCCAGGAAGCGGACGACTGCGTCATCTTTCTCGACAGCAACTGGCGGGAGCAGACCAGCTACGCCCGGCTCGGCGGCTTCGCCGAATGCACCGTGCCCAACTCCAGAAAAGCCTTCAACGCCAAGGTCTATCTCAAGCACCTGGGCGACGAGATCCCCGAAGCCAGCACACACGGCGTCTGGATGGGTTTTCTCAAAGTCTCGCCGGCCGCCGCGACACTCATCACCGCCGTCATCACGGAACTGCTCGCGCAACCCGGCAACCGCAAGGCCACGATTCCCCACCTGATTCAGGAACTGCTCAAACGCGGGCAGCCGATCC
>OMJA01000159.1 GCA_900299245.1 Nitrospiraceae bacterium
GGGTATCGGCCACCGGCCCCAGAAACCCGCATGGTCGCACCGATCGGCTTATCGGCGTGAGCACACTCAACGGGTGGCCTAACAGCTGGGGGCAGATCATGAAGATGGCGTTGAAAGGCAGCGCGCCTGCCTCGCATCTGCGCCAGATCATCTTCCTGACGGACGGACAGGTCGGCAACGAGGATGAGTTGTTCGAGACGATCCGCACACAGCTCGGCGCAAGCCGCCTCTTCACCATCGGGATCGGCTCGGCGCCGAACAGCCACTTCATGCGGAAAGCCGCCGAATTCGGGCGCGGCACCTTCACCCACATCGGCAGCACCAGCGAAGTGAAGGCCCAGATGGATGCCATCTTCCGCAAGCTGGAGCGGCCCGCGCTGACGGATCTTCGCATCGAGGGAGTGGACGGACAGGTTGAAATGTTTCCCGCGCGCATTCCGGATCTCTACGAAGGCGAGCCGGTCGTGGCCGTCTTGAAGGGTGCCTCCCTTCCGGACAGCATCACGATCCACGGCATGATCGGAACTTCCCCATGGACGACGTCGATCATGCTGAAACACCGGGACAGCCGCGAGGGCCTGTCCGTCTACTGGGCGCGGCAGAAGATCGCCGCCCTGATGGATCAACAGCGCGACGGGCGGGATGCAACTGCAATGAGGCAAGCCGTGCTCGATGTGGCGCTCGCCCATCACCTCGTCAGCGCATATACCAGCCTGGTGGCCGTGGATGTGACGCCGGTTCGCCCGCTCGACAAGGCGCTGCAGTCCCATGCCATGAAAACGAATCTCCCGGACGGGCAGGACTATCAAGCCATCTTCGGCCTGCCTCAGACTGCCACGAGCGGGCAACTCCAGATTCTGCTGGGACTCGCCACGCTGCTGGCGGCTTGGCTGATATGGAACGTGCGGGGAACAATCGCATGAATCCGATCCGACCTGCTCCCCGCACGCTGACTGCGCTGACGGAGTGCCTCCTCGCCCTCGGTTGTTGGCAGCTCGGGGAAGGATCCTGGATTTATGCGAAGGCCGGGCTCGCGCAGCACTTGCTGCAGCGGGCCTGGTCCCGCACCCTCGCCGGAAAAATCGCCGTGAAGCCCTGGCCCTGGGCTGATACCTGGCCGGTGGCGCGGCTGCTCGTGCCCTCGCAGCACATCGATCAGATTGTGCTGGAAGGGGCCTACGGAAGAACGCTGGCCTTCGCGCCAGGCCATGTCGAATCAATGCAGCCGATCGAAACGGCGAGCGCGATCATTTTGACCGGCCATCGCGATACCCATTTCAGATTTTTGCAATGGCTGAAGCCGAACGAGGTGATTGAACTGGAACTGACCACCGGCCACCGCCGGCGTTATCGGGTGGAGGAAACCCGCATCGCAGACTCGCGCAGCGCGTGGATCGGCAGCACGCAGGACCAGGCGCAGCTGATGATGGTCACCTGCTATCCCTTCGATGCCGTCCAGCCCGGAGGGCCGCTCCGTTACGTGGTCACGGCCAGGGCTGACGTTGCCCCCTCATGAGATCCGTCAGGCCTCGGACTCTCCATTCCGCTGACGATGCCAGATCCGATAGAGGATCGGCAGCACGACCAGAATCAAGACCGCCGACGTCAGCATGCCGCCGACGACGACACGGGCGAGCGGCTGCTGCGATTGCGAGCCGATGCCGGTCGCGACCGCCGCTGGCAATAATCCGATCGCGGCGGCCAGGGAGGTCATCAACACCGGACGGAGCCGTACTTCGGCGCTCTGCATGATCGCTTCGTCCAGGTCCCTGCCTTCATGGACGAGTTCTTGAATCCGGCTGATCAGAATGAGGGCGCCCTGCACCGCCACGCCGAACAGAGAAATGAACCCCACCGACGCCGAAATGCTGAAGTTGGTCCCGGTCACGGCCAGCGCCAGAATGCCGCCGACCAGCGAAAACGGCACCGCGATCAGCACGAGGACGGCATCCCGCATTGAATGGAGGACGAAATAGACCAGGAGGAAAATGAGAAGGAGCGTGACGGGGACGATCTTCGCCAAGCGCTGTTTCTCATCTTGCAATTGATCGTACTCGCCGTGCCACTCGGTGCGGAACCCTTCCGGCAGTTTCACCTGCTCTTCGATACGCCGCTGTGCGTCCGTCACGGTGCTTTCCAAATCGCGCCCGCGCACGCTGAACTTGATCGGGATATACCGCTCATTGTTTTCCCGATACACGATGAACGCGCCGGTCTTTTCCGAAATCGTCGCCAACTGTTTGATGGGGATCCGCGCGCCGTCCGGCGTGCTGATCAAAATGCGCCCGATGCTGTCGATGTCCCGCCGGTATTCCGGCAGAAACCGCACCACCAGGTCGAACCATTTTTCTCCTTCATACACCTGGGTCACGGCCTGCCCGCCGATCGCCGCCTGGATTACGTCGTTCACGTCGCCGACCTGCAACCCGTACCGCGCACACTCCTTGCGATCCACCTCGATGATCAGATTCGGCTGTCCCATGAGATGAAACGTGCCGAGATCCCGGACGCCCGGCACCTCTTTCATCACCCGCTCAATTCTGGCGGCCTCGACTTCCAGCTGCTGGAGATCGTGTCCATATAATTTGATCGCGTTCTCGCCTTTGACGCCCGACATGGCTTCCTGCACGTTGTCCTGAATCGCCTGGGAGAAGTTGAAATTGACCCCGGGAATATCCGCCAGTTCCCGCTCGATCTGCTCGATCAGCGCATGTTTGGTGGGAACGTCGGGACGCCATTCCTTGAACGGTTTGAGCGTGACCAGGAATTCGGCGTTGAAAAAGCTGGTCGGATCGGTCCCGTCGTCGGGGCGGCCGAGTTGCGACGCCACGTCGATCACCTCGGGATACTTGCGGAAGATCAGCCGCACATCCGTCGCCAGTTGCGCCGCCTGTTCGAACGAAATATCGACGGGCATCGTTGCCCGCATCCAGATATTGCCCTCTTCCAGCGCCGGCATGAACTCTCCGCCGATGAACGGCACGGTGGCGACGGCGACGGCCAGCGCCGCGCCCGCGCAGCCGATCACCAGCCACTCGTGATTGAGCGCCCAGCGAAGGACCACCAGATAGTGCCGCTTGATCCAGGCGACGATCCAGGTATCCCGTTCTTCGACTTTCCCGGTGATCAAGAGCGTACAGAGCGCCGGCGCCAGGGTAAACGCCATCAGCAGGGCACCGGTCAGCGCCAATCCATACGTCAGGGACATCGGCGCGAAAATCTTGCCCGGCACACCGGTCATGGTGAACAGCGGCAGGAAGGCGACTACGATGATCGTCGTCGCAAAAAAGATCGGCCGGCCCACTTCACGCGCCGCCCGCATCACATGCATGGGCACGGTCAGCCCCTGCGACCGCTTGTGCGCGATGTGATAGAAAATGCTCTCCACCATGATGAGGGTCGACTCGACGATGATGCCGAAGCCGATCGCGCCGAGCGAAATCATGTTTGCCGAATCTCCGCGCA
>OMJA01000160.1 GCA_900299245.1 Nitrospiraceae bacterium
TCCACGCACGTAGTGACGACGGCGGGGTGCGAGACCTGTCACACCTCCACCACAACATTCCGGACGGCGACGTTCAATCATACAGGCATCACCACCGGATGCGGGGCGGCAGGGTGTCATAACGGGACGACGGCCGGCGTCGTGGGCAAACCGGCGACGGGGCATATTCCGACGACCCAGTCCTGTGAGACCTGTCACCGGAGCACGTCGACGTTCACGGCCTGGGCAATGAACCATACGGGGATCACCACCGGCTGCGTCACCTGTCACAACGGGACCTATACGGGCGTCGTGAGCAAGCCGGCGGCCGGACATATTCCCACCACTGCGGGGTGTGAGACGTGTCACCGGAGCACGACGGCGTTTAGCTCGTGGACGATGAACCATGCGGGGATCGTCAACGGGTGTGCGACCTGTCACGGCGGTGCCTATGCGGGAGTAATGGCGAAACCAGCCAACCACTTCCCCACAACCGCTGGCTGCGAGACCTGCCATACCTCGACGACGGCTTTTGGGCCGGGCACGCCGATGAGCCATGCGGGGATCACAACGGGTTGTGCCAGCTGTCATAGCGGAACTTATGCTGGCGTCGTGGCGAAACCGGCAAGCCATTTCCCTACCACGGCTGCGTGTGAAAATTGCCACCGGAGTACGACGGCGTTTTCAACCTGGACGATGAGCCATGCGGGGATTACCGCCGCATGCGCCACTTGTCATGGCGGTGCGTATACCAGTGTGGGGGTTGTGGCCAAGCCCGCCAATCACTTCCCGACCGCCGTTGCGTGCGACGTGTGCCACAAGTCCACGACAACGTTTAGCGGGACGAGAATGATTCACAGCGGCGTCGTGACGGCGGGAAGCTGCAACACCTGTCATGAGCGGGGCATGAGCTGGGTCGGAGGTATTGTCACCAGACCATCCGGCCACAGTGGGAGCAGAGGCGCTCCAAACTCCTGTGACAACTCCGGCTGTCACAACACGACGACGTTCAGTAAGTAGCAGGCGGCGCGTTTCAGGTGCGGGTGCGCGAGGAAGGCGTCGTGCTGTCGAGCGGGAAATTCAGTAGATGACGGAATGTTATCCGAAGTAGGTAGGAATCTATTCACCTCTCGGCATAGCAAACCCACAACGGTCTGCACTGGGAAGCATTTCGGACGTACTTCCGATCAACCGTCGCAATCACAGATGAGGATGTGTGCTTAGATTCTGCTGTCGCAGTATTTCGAATGGTGTTGTCGTCGCCCTATGGTGTGCGTCGTTTGCACTTGTCGGTCTGCTTCGTCCCGCGTCTGTTGAGGCGCAAGTACTCGATCGGATCGAAATCGTTGAAACCCCCGGCGTAGCTGAAATTCACATCGTGTTTAATACACGCGCGCTCTATCTCCGGCACACTCCGTCGGAGAAAGGGGATTTGATCCGGGTGTTCCTCGATTTTCCCGATCAGGACCGTTCCCGCCGGTTCGCACGAGAATTGGCCTCTTCGCCGCCCAGTGATCTGATTCCAAAATTTTCGGTGACGTTTCCTGACCAAGGAACCAACGGTCTGTCAATCCGATTTGAGAAGCCGGTTCGGTTTAAAGTCAGTCAGCGCGACATCAGAAGCGCGAGTCGCATCGTGATTGCGGTTAAAATCGATCGACCCTCGGCACTTCCTCCCGTTCCTCCGGACGTGTCGATTCCATCCGCGACTGCTCCGGCGGTCAAAGGGCCCAAGCAATCATTTGATATACCGGCTTTTCGTCCTGAGATGAATGTCGAGACCTATGCGGAGGACTTACTCAAGCTCGGCCATAAGGCGCTCAATGCCGGGGAGAATCAACAGGCTGTGCAAATCTTCAACGCCATCCTTAATCTTCCCTCGAATAAACAGTCAGAGGCAGCTCAGGAATGGGTGGGGATGGCCAGGCAACGGCTTGGCGACTATGTAAAAGCCAAGGCCGAATACGAAACCTATCTCAAGCTCTATCCATCCGGAGACGGAGCGGTTCGTGTGCAACAGCGTTTGGCAGCGCTTGACGAAGTGCTGGCCAGGCTGGCGCAGACCAAAACCGCCAGGCCGGATCCGAAGATCGACGAGATGCGTGTCTACGGCAGCGTGTATTCGTATTACTATGGCGGGTATTCGCAGGAGAAGATTACCGATAAAACGACGAATACGACCAACACGATCAATCGCCATGACCAATCTCTCCTCCAAACTGCGTTCGATGTCACCGGTCGCTATCGCAAGGACGAGTACGATACCAAGTTTGTCGTACGCGGAACGGAGACGTATGACTCACTTGCCACCACAGAAATCCGTCGGAATATCAGCCGGCTGCGGGCGCTCTACCTCGAGCACTCAAGCCAAGACTCCTATTTGATTCGGGTCGGGCGTCAACCGGGCAATACCGGAGGGGTGCTCGATTACCGTTTCGATGGCGCATGGTTTCGCTACACTGCACTCCCTCAACTGCTGAGCCTGAATCTGGTTGCGGGGCAGCCTCGGCAGTTCAGTCTGAGTTCCAATTATGTGCCCGATGACCCCAGAAACGTGGTTGCCGAACTCAAGCGATATTTCTATGGGGTCAATGTCGATATTGGCCCACTCGGGCAGTCCTGGAGCGGGAATGCCTACTACATCAATCAGATGGTGAATGGCGTCGTGGATCGTCGGGCGGTTGGTACTGAGCTTCGGTACAATTCCAACGGCAAAGGTGTTTATGCGCTGGTGGATTATGATATTTCCTATGGTGCGCTGAATATTGCGATGCTGAATGGATCATGGGTGACGGAGGGAACGACGTTTACACTGCTGGCGGATCATCGCAAGGCTCCGTATCTCCAAACAACCAATGCATTATTCAGCGTGCAGGGCGCCTCTCTTGATACGATTCATTCGGATAATGCGGCCCTTCTCCGGGCGCAAGCGAGAGCGATCACGGCTGTCAGCGATCTGTTCATGTTGGGTGTGCTTCATGCTGTCACTCCCACGTGGCAACTGGGGGGAGATGTGCGACTAAACCGGATCACCGGGACGGGGCAATCGAATTGTTTGGTCATTTTGCCGGGTACGAGCACGCTGTTCCTCAATCCGAATGCGACGACCGACGCACCTTGTTCCTTGCAAGCGCTCCCCGGCACTGGCAATATCTGGACGTATACGGCACAGGCGATCGGGACGAACGTCTTGTTCGGGAACACGACCTTTGTTGCGAATGCCAGTTACAACTCGGCCGACACCTATCGTGGGCAAACGGTGAGCCTCAATTTTTTATCGCGACTTGGACAACAAGTACAGTTCGATACATTCGTGATTCTCTATCATCAGACGGATAATAATAGTGTCGAGCTTTATCGTATGACCCCGACGGCTCGCTTGGATTATCGGTTCCTCAATAGTTGGACCTTCGAAGCGACCGGGGGATATGAGAAAACGCTGTCGGATAGTCCCATGCAAAAAGATTCAACCTCGCGGCAGTTCTTCTACCTCGGCTTCCGGTGGGATTTCTCGTAGCATGCTTGAAGCCATTGACCTAACCTGTGCACGCGGAGAACGCGAACTGTTTTCCGGACTGAATGTCACGGTGACACCCGGGCTTCTTGTCGCGATCGTGGGAGAGAATGGCAGTGGGAAGTCGAGCCTGCTTCGTATGCTGTGCGGATTGCTTCCGAGGGAGCGGGGAGCGATTCGGTGGAAGGGGACGGATATCGGCGATCTGAAAGATGAGTATACGCAGCAATTGACTTATTTGGGGCATCTCAACGGCACCAAAGATGACCTGACTCCCGTAGAAAATTTGCAAATTTCAGCTCACCTTTCCGGAGACGATGATTCTGTCAGTTCCGCCCGTGAGGCACTCCTAGCAGTCGGCTTGGGACGTCGTGCACAGGGCTTACCCACGCGAGTGCTGTCGCAAGGGCAAAAGCGCCGGGTGGCGCTGGCTCGGCTGTGGCTGTCAACGCGGCTTTTGTGGATCCTGGATGAACCATTTGCGGCGCTGGACGACGGAGGTGTTACCCTCCTGACGGAACGGTTCAAACGCCATCTGGACGGAGGGGGAATGGCTGTTGTCGCCACTCACCAGGATATCCAGCTTCCCCGTGAATCTGTGCGGCAGCTGAGGCTTCCCGGATGAGTCAGGCCGGTCTGGGAGGGGCAGTCGGGGCGATTGTGAAGCGGGATCTACTGCTGGCTTTTCGACGGCGTGCAGATCTCTCAACGACGGTGTTTTTCTTCATCATGGTCGCAAGTCTTTTTCCTCTCGGTGTCGGCCCTGAGCCGGGGGTGTTAAGAGCGATCGCCCCCGGTGTGCTGTGGGTTGCGGCCTTGTTGTCTTGTTTGCTGTCAGTGGGCCGGGTTTTTACAGCGGACTATCAGGATGGGGTGTTAGAGCAGATGGTTCTGATCCCGCATCCGCTCATAGTGATGGTGTTGGCCAAGGTATTCGCCCATTGGCTTGTGTCGGGGTTGCCGGTTGTCCTGCTCTCGTTTCTTCTCGGCCTGCAGTTTGGCTTAGAAGGAGATGCCCTGGCCGTACTCGCGCTGTCACTGCTGCTTGGTACGCCGACATTGAGTTTGATCGGCTCAATCGGCGCTGCTTTGACGCTGGGTGTCCGCGGGAGCGGGATGTTGGTGGCATTGCTGGTCTTGCCGCTGTTCATTCCCGTTCTGATTTTCGGCGCGGGCGCGGTGAGCAGCACGGTGTCGGGGATCGGTGCCGAGGCCAATCTCTCGCTCCTCGGGGCTTGTTTGATGGTGGCGCTTCCCCTGGCTCCCTGGGCTACTGCAGCCGCCGTCCGTATTGCGGTAGAGTAAATAGGATTGATATGAGCGATTCGCGCGTCACATGGTCGAAGTATTCCTCGCTGCAGGCGCTCTATCCGCTTGCCGGAAGGCTCATTCCCTGGTGTGCGGGCGCCGCGGTGCTGTTCATGGCAGCCGGACTCTATCTCGGGTTCTTCGTCGCGCCGACGGACTTTCAGCAGGGCGAGGCCTACCGCATCATCTTTGTCCACGTGCCGGCGGCGTGGATGTCCATGTTTCTCTATGTGATGATGGCGCTCTGGGCCGGTCTTGGGCTGGGGTTGAAGGCGCGCCCGTCCTTTATGATGGCGCAGGCGATCGCCCCCACCGGTGCGATCTTTACCTTTTTGGCGCTTCTCACCGGCGCATTGTGGGGCAAGCCGACGTGGGGAGCCTGGTGGGTCTGGGATGCGCGGCTCACCTCCGAACTGATCCTGCTGTTTCTGTATCTGGGGGTGATGCTGTTGCATGCCTCCATCGATGATCTCCGGCGGGCGGACCGGGCCAGTGCGTTATTCGCGCTGGTCGGCGTCGTCAACGTGCCGATCATCTACTTTTCCGTGCGCTGGTGGAATACGCTGCATCAAGGGGCATCGGTCAGCATGACGGCGGCGCCGAAAATGGCCGCGACGATGTTGACGGCCATGTTGCTCATGGCCATCGGGTTCTGGCTGTACAGTATGGCAGTGATTCTGATGCGGCTGCGTTGCGTGATTCTTGAACGGAATAGTCAGCCACGCTGGAACCAGAGTGCCGTCGAGCCGGGTGTGAAGGAGATTCGTGCATGAAGTGGGGAAGCCTTTCGGAGTTCCTGGCCATGGGCGGCTATGGATTCTATGTGTGGGTGTCGTTCGGAACGACGGCCTTGTGTATGGTCTGGGAAGTCCTCTCCTTGCGACGCCGCGGGGCCATGGCCTTGCGGATTGAATCTTCCGAAGAAGGGATAAACCACGGATGACTCCGCGACAGAAACGGTTCAGCCTCATCGGTCTCGGGCTTGTAGCCCTGGGGATCGCCGCAGCACTGGTGTTGAACGCGTTCCAGAGCAATCTGGTGTTCTTCTTCACGCCGACGCAAGTGGCGAACGGGGAAGTGCCGAAAGGCCAAAGCTTCCGTATCGGCGGAATGGTCGAAGCCGGGACGCTCCAACGGGAGAACGACGGGCTGACCGTGCATTTCGTCATGAGCGACACGGTGAAGCGCGTGCCGGTGACCTATAAAGGCATCCTTCCGGATCTCTTCAAAGAAGGGAAGGGAGCGGTCGCTCAGGGGAAACTTTCTCCCGAAGGGACCTTTGTGGCCAGCGAGGTGCTGGCCAAGCACGACGAAAACTATATGCCGCCGGAAGCCGCCGAGGCGATGGCCAAGGCCAAAGCTGCCGGGAAACAAAGCAGCAACACGCTCGTCGTGACTCCCTAACGCAGGACGTCTATATGATTCCAGAAATCGGTCACTTCGCTTTAATTCTGGCCCTCTGTGTTGCGGCGGTGCAGGGGACCGTGCCAATTTTCGGCGCGGCGTCCGGCAATGCCTCCTTCATGGCGGTCGCCAAGCCTGCGGCGCGGGGGCAGTTTCTGCTCGTACTCATTGCATTCTGCTGTCTCGGCTATGCATTTGCAGACAAGGATTTTTCGGTGCTCTATGTTGCGGCGAATGCCAATTCAAAACTGCCGCTGCATTACCGTCTGGCTGCCATTTGGGGCGCTCATGAAGGATCGCTGCTGCTCTGGACCTTCATTCTGACGCTCTGGATGATGGCGGTGACATTGTTCTCGAAGCATCTCCCGGACGCGATGCGCGCACGCATCCTCGGGGTGATGGGGCTGGTCAGTCTCGGGTTTCTCCTGTTCATGTTGACGGTGTCGAATCCCTTCGAACGGTTGATTCCCGCCGCGCCCGATGGCCGCGATCTCAATCCCTTGCTCCAGGATCCCGGTATGGTCATGCATCCTCCGATGCTCTACATGGGGTATGTGGGGTTTTCCGTCGCGTTTGCGTTTGCGATCGCGGCGCTGCTGGGCGGCAATCTGGATGCAGCCTGGGCCCGGTGGTCCCGCCCCTGGACAACGGTTGCCTGGTGCTTCCTCACAGTCGGGATCGCGCTAGGCAGCGGATGGGCCTATTACGAATTGGGGTGGGGCGGCTGGTGGTTCTGGGATCCGGTGGAAAACGCGTCCTTCATGCCCTGGCTGGCCGGTACGGCATTAATTCATTCTCTGGCGGTCACGGATAAACGGGGCGGATTTAAGGTCTGGACGGTTCTTCTGGCTATTCTGGCGTTCTCGCTCAGTCTTCTGGGTACGTTCCTCGTGCGGTCCGGTGTGCTGACCTCGGTCCATGCGTTTGCCACAGATCCGAAGCGCGGGCTGTTTATTCTGGTCTTCCTGGCCGTGGTGATCGGCGGATCGCTGCTCTTGTATGCATGGCGGGCACCGCGTGTCGGATTGGGCGGCGGGTTTGATCCGGTTTCCCGCGAAGCCATGCTGCTGGTCAATAACGTGCTTCTGGTCGTGGCGATGGCGTCGGTGTTATTGGGGACTCTGTATCCGCTGTTCCTGGACGCATTGGGCCTCGGGAAAATCTCGGTCGGCCCTCCGTACTTTGATACGGTCTTTGTGCCGTTGATGACGCCGGCGCTGTTTCTGATGGGGATCGGCCCGTTGGCTCAATGGAAGAAAGCGAGCCTGCCCGATCTCGCGTTGCGCCTGCGGTGGGCGTTCGGAGTCAGTGTCGCCACGGCGGTCCTATTGCCCGTTGTGCTGGGGAAATGGACTCCGCTGCTGAGTCTCGGACTTTTGCTAGCTCTATGGATCGTGACGACGGCCGTCGTGAATATAAGGGAGCGGTTGACTCGTCTTGAGGGGGCCGGTCTGGTGAATCGCCTCGCGTCGATCCCGCGCTCCTATTGGGGCATGATTCTGGCCCATTGCGGGATTGCCGTCTTTATCGTCGGGGTTACGATGGTGAAGGGGTTTGAAACCGAACAGGATGTGCGGATGAACGTCGGGGATCATGCGACCATCGGCGGCTATACATTTCAGTTCGATGGCGCGAAAGATCTGGTGGGGCCGAACTACATTGCCGCCCGGGGAACGTTTCGTGTGACGAAAGACGGGCATGATGTCACGGTCATGTATCCGGAAAAACGGCGGTATATGGTACAGAGCCAGACCATGACTGAAGCGGCGATCGATTCCGGGTTGCTTCGGGATCTCTATGTGTCGTTGGGTGAGCCGCTCGAAGCCGGTGCCTGGAGTGTGCGGCTCTATCACAAGCCGTTCATTGACTGGATTTGGGGGGGCTGTCTGATCATGGCCGTCGGGGGAGTCTTGGCGATCACCGACCGCCGGTATCGCCTGGCCTGGCGGCGTGAACAGGAAGTCCCGGTGGCGGCATCACAGCCGGTCGAGGCGTCGATCGTATGAAGCGTTTTTTACTTCCGCTCGCGATCTTTCTGGTCATGGTGGGCTTTCTCGCGGTCGGCTTGACCTTAAATCCGCGCGAAGTGCCGTCCCCGCTTGTGGGGAAAGCCGCGCCCGATTTTGTATTGCCGCAGTTGCATGAAGCCGACAAGGTCTTTTCGCCGAAAGAGCTGACTGGGAAAGTCTGGTTGCTGAATTTTTGGGCTTCCTGGTGCAACGGCTGTAAAGAGGAGCATCCGGTCTTGATGGAGTTGGCGAAGTCCGGCGTCGTTCCAATCTACGGGGCGGATTATAAGGACACCAGGGAGGAAGCGTTGGCCTGGTTGCGGCGGTGGGGCAACCCGTACCAGTTGGTGGCCGTCGATGAGGCAGGGCGTGTCGGGATCAACTACGGCGTCTACGGCGTTCCGGAGACCTACGTGATCGATAAAGCGGGGAAGATCCGGTACAAGCAGATCGGGCCGGTGGACCAGGATGTCCTGGATAAAAAAATTCTTCCTCTTGTACGGGAGTTGCAGAACCAATGATCCGGATCTGGACTTTGATGGTTGTACTGACCATGGCGGGGGTAGCGGCGGCTCAAGAGGCCAGGCCATTGGCGGAGAACCCGCAGGTCGAGGCCAGGCTCAAAGTGCTCGCAGTCGAATTGCGCTGTCTGGTCTGTCAGAACCAAACGCTGGCCGATTCCAATGCGCCGTTGGCCGAGGATCTCCGCAGGGAAGTGCGCGAGATGATCGCAAAGAACATGAGCGATCAGGACATCATCAATTTCCTCGTCGAGCGCTACGGGGATTTCGTCCTGTACCGGCCGCCGTTGCGGGCCACGACCACCGTGCTCTGGATCGGACCATTTCTGCTTCTTGCCGTTGCAGGGACCGTGTTGATCATGGCGCTCCGGCGCCGGCAGAAGACGCTTCCTGATGTGGTGGTGTCCGACGCAGACCATGAGCGCGTGGTGCAGCTGTTGTCCGATGGAGCTAAACATCCATGATTGTCACGTTCTGGCTCATCGCTTCCGGCTTGACGATCGTGATCCTCGGCCTGCTGCTTTGGCCCCTGTTGCGGCGTCCAACTGGCGTGAATGCGGGAGAACAGGAAAAGCGGCTGTCGGTCTACCGGCAGCAGTTCGTCGAGTTGGAACAGGATCACCGGAACGGCGTGCTGACAGATGAGCAACATCAGATTGCACGGCGGGAGCTGGAGCGTCGTGTGCTCGAAGAGACCGGCAGCGCGGAGCTTCCGGCGGCCGCATCCTCACTCCGGCTGAGCAGCAAAGCGGTGGCTGTGGGGCTCGCGGTGTTCATTCCCGTCGTCAGCGTGGGACTCTACGGAAAACTCGGCAGCCCGTCGGCGCTGTCCGCTTCAGGCGCTCCGGCTTCGGCCGGAGCAAAGAACGGAGAGCGGGAGCCCTTTTCGCTGAGCGAGATGGACGCATTGACCGAACGGTTGAAGGCGAAGCTCGAACAGAATCCCGCCGACGGAGTGGGGTGGGCGTTGCTCGCCCGGGCCTATGTCGAGCTGGGGCGTCATCCGGAAGCGGTGCAGATTTACGAGAAGGCAATGCAGCTGATTCCCGACGATGCTCAATTGCTGGCGGATTATGCGGACGCTCTGGGCGTGCTCAACGGGCGCAAGCTGGAGGGAAGACCGGAAGCATTGATTCAGCAGGCCCTCAAGGCTGATCCTCGCAACGTCAAAGCTCTGATGCTGGCCGGAACGGTCGCCTACAATCACAAAGAGTTCGGCCGTGCCGCTGCGTACTGGGAAGAGGCTCGTGCCAATCTTCCCCACGATACGGACCCGGATGCCGTCCGGGAGATCGTGAACGGGATTGCCGAGGCCAGGGAACTGGGGGGAATTTCACAAACGCCGGCGCCATCACGTCCCGTGGCGTCGGACAAGACACCTGCACCCGCCGGAAGATCCGTGGTGATCAGTGGCCAGGTGACTATCGCTCCGGACCTTGCCGCAAAAGGATCGCCGACCGATACGCTCTTTGTGTTTGCGCGTGAAGTGAACGGCCCGCCGATGCCCGTGTCGATCGTCCGTGCGACCAGAAAAGACTTGCCGTTCACGTTCCGGCTGGATGATTCGACTAGCCCCATGCCCTCGAGAAAGCTTTCCGATGTCGGCCCGGTGGTGATCGTGGCCCGCCTGTCCAAATCCGGCGAGGCGATGCCTAAGAGCGGCGATCTTCAAGGCATGAGCGCACCCGTCAAGCCCGGGGTCAATACGGTGACCGTTGTCATCGACCGGGAAATTCCGTAGCCCGGAGGCCGTCCATGTCGTTCTTGTCAGTCGGCTGGCTCTATTTCCTGCCCCTGTTTATTGGCCTGCTGTTCTACCTTCGCCGTCACGGTCAACAGGAACGTCACGATCGTGCGCGTTTCGAGAAAACCAAACAGTCCGGGATTTCCGAACCCCTCACGCTGCATCCGGTGATCGATACCAATAAATGCATCGGGTCCGGAGCGTGCGTCAAAGCCTGCCCGGAACATGCGCTGGGTCTTGTGCGGGGCAAGGCGGTGATGGTGCAGCCGGATCATTGCATCGGGCATGGGGCCTGTGAGACAGCCTGCCCGGTCGAAGCGATTTCGCTGGTCTTCGGCACGGAGAAGCGCGGCATCGATATCCCGCAGCTGAAGCCGACGTTCGAAACGAATGTGCCCGGCATCTTTATCGCCGGTGAGCTGGGCGGTATGGGGCTGATCAGAAAAGGCGTGGATCAGGGACAGCGGGCGATTCAGACTATCGCAAAGAAGAAGAGCAAGTCCGGCGAGTTGGACGTGGTCATTGTCGGATCGGGACCGGCCGGGATTTCCGCGTCTCTAGCGGCGAAGGAGGCCGGATTGCGCTTTGTCACTATCGAACAGGAAGACGGGCTCGGCGGCACCGTCTATCATTTTCCTCGCCGGAAACTGGCGATGACCGCGCCGATGCAGCTGCCGATCATCGGGAAGTTCAATCGATACGAAATCAGTAAGGAAGAACTGCTGGAATTTTGGAACGGCGTCATCAAGCAAACCGGCCTGAAGATCAATTTCATGGAACGAATGGACTCACTTCAGAAAACCGGCAGCGGGTTTATCGTGAAGACGCCGAAGGCCGAATACAAGACGGCTAACGTACTCCTGGCCATCGGGCGACGCGGTACACCGCGCAAGCTGGGTGTGCCGGGGGAAGAACAGTCCAAAGTCGTCTATCGTCTGATCGATGCGGAACAGTATCGCGGTCAGCATGTGCTGGTGGTGGGCGGAGGTGACAGTGCTGCGGAAGCGGCCCTGGCGATTGCCGCTGAGCCGGGCACGACCGTGACGTTGTCCTGTCGCGGGGATGAGATCTATACGAGGCCCAAGGAGAAAAATCGGCAACTGCTCAAACAGGCCGTCGAGAAAGGGCGTATCAAGGTGGCGCTGCATTGCGGGGTCAAGGAAATCCAGCAGGACGCGGTCGTGCTGGAGCAGGAGGGACGGCGGGGACAGATCAAGAACGACGCAGTGATTGTCTGCGCCGGAGGGACGCTGCCGACTCCCATGCTTAAGGAAATCGGTGTGATGGTGGATACCTATTATGGGACGGCCGTTCCCCGCTAAGCCGAGTCCGGTCCCTCATCTCGCTCTCCTCGCCGCGGTCCAGACGACCTGAGTTCCAACGACCCTTCCTTGAAGCGTGACCTGTTCTGCCGTTCCGAGACCGGCAAAGAACGTGCTCCTGCCGATAGTCCCGGAGCGTCCACGGAATCCGCTCTCAGGAATCGATGTGGTGTCAATCCTCGATCCAAGTAACGTCAACCAGGGATCTGCCGCGTCAGTGACGTAGCCTTCCAGTTGAACCTGGGAGGAGGGATCGCTGCGTTCGACTTCCGTCGCGAGCAGAATCCCGCTCCCTCGCAATCTTCCATGGATCTGCAGATGGTCGCCCGAGTGCAGGTCGCCGACGGCTGTCGGATTGCCTTGACCTGAGAGGTCTGTCCGGCCGTCGAATGTGACGGTCAGGCCATTGAGCCCGAGCAGCGTGAGGCTGTTGGCAGCGGGTGTCACGCTCTCGACATTGGCGACCAGTTCGACTTCATCGTCAAACTCAATACTGGCGGCGGTCAGTATCCCGTTACGCAACGGCCCGGAGACTTCCAGGTGGCTACCGACCAGAATGTCAGTGATGGTTCCACCCTCAAAGGCCGTCCCCGTGTCTGTCTGGACATGCACGTTATTCAAGTAAAAATCGCCGGGTCCTTCTATCCGGGTGACGAAGTCTTCGACTTCTGTGTCCTCGCTGTCTGACACGCCGAGCGTTTTCGGTTTCACACTGGTTGCGTTCATCCGGGCTCCATACGGACCTGGTCCGCCGGGGTTCCATTGATCGCCCAGGACGAAGACAACCAGGCCGTTCCAGCTCTGGCTGGTCGGCGAGGGCATTTGGCTCAGGTCAGTCGTCGGACGCGAATAGTTGACGACGAGCGATCCGATTTCGAATGTGTTCGCAATCCGGTCGTGATTTTTGATCATCCCTTCCACCTCATAATGCGGGATCCCGGTATGCGGCTGGATCAAGGTGGCGAGGATCGTTCCATCTCCCGTGACAAAACCGCTGATCTCCACCAGCGCGTTGAGGACTTTCCCAGGGTCGAGACTATGAGGCGTTGCTCCCTGAAGTGACGGGTCAATCTCGGTTTTCAGGTTTACGAACACGACTTGTCCCAGTACCACGAAACTGAGGCCGTCGGCGGATGCGGATTGGACGACCCCTTCGACCGTTTCCTCATAGGTGATGGTGTCGGCAGTGTGGAGCAGCGTGTTGTTGGAGCCGTATTCGACGGTTCGTGTGCCGTTGACGAGGACGACCATGCCGAGTTTCAGTCGGTTCACGGTGCTGCAGGGTTCGTGGTCGATACAATACAGCGTGTTGGTATTGTCGTATTCCGTTCCTGAGACAAACACGCTCCCGAATTTTGTGACGGGTCCGGAGGACACCGTGGCCAGGGATCCGGTTCCGCCGATCCCGCCACCGGCTTGAGGTGTAGGTGCAGCAGGACCGCAGGAGGCTACCGACAGGAAGATCCCTGCGAGACCGACGAGGCTATAGAATAACCGTGATGGCATGGTCTTCAACTGTTAGAGCGATCAGCGCGCTTTAGGATTCTTTATCGAGTCGCTCCTCGAAGTGATACAGGCCGAGCCCGACCCGGACTCGCCCGGTTCCTTTCGAGGCCGGATTGACATCGCGATCGCGATGAGAGAGCCACCGGTCCAGTGCTTCCAGCAGCTCCTGACTCTGCGCCGCCGCCAGGATTTGAAACTCTCTGGCGGCTTCCACCGGTACGTTGTCGTACATGACTTTGCGTTGAATTCTCGGCTTGGCGGGCTTTTCGTAGAGATTATGGTCAATGGTGGCGATGAGGTCCGCCGCGTCGCTGCCCAGGATTGTGAGCTTTTCAGCGGAACCCTTCTGCGGCACGTAGCCGCGGGACAATAAGCAGATGCGGCCGTCCTTGAGCTGTTTGACCGCTCCGGCTCTGAGTAACTCGTCCAGCATCGCCCGCGCCGGCATGTCCCCGCTGTAGCGTTTTACCAGTTCGGTAAAGGAGGCGTCTTTGGCTTCCATTCGAAGCGGATGCGGGTGTCCTTTCCCGTCTCCAAAGTCAGGATCCCTGACCCAGCCTGTAATGACGCGGGTGGCACGATGGTATTCCTCACCGGTCGCTGGTTGTGCCTTGTCCGGCTGATTCAACAGGCGTTGAACTTCTTTCCTCGTCAGCCCGGTCAGAATGGCAATGCGTGAGACGGTCTGCTTCTTTCCTTCGATCCCGAATTCGCTATTGGCAACGTCGACATAAGCTTGCTTCGCCCATTCCACCAGGGTTTGGTGAGGGACGTTATTCCGGAGAAGGATTTTAACTAATGGACGGAGGAGCTGAAGCGTCGCGGCGGATAAGGGGCGCTGAGACTTGGAATGCGGCATGTTGGGAATATAGTCCCAGTCACGCCGCCAAGGCAACTATCTCATTTGCGGAGTGAACGGACCGGCTGGCTGGCCTGGCCTACAATACCCCATGACGGTTTTAGGAGGGGCAGAGGTGTTTGCTTCAGGTCGGCAGAGTCGTACTATGCGCTAGTGAGCGGCTTGTGCTTTGTCCGCAGGCTTGGCCAGGAGTTCCGCTTTGGCCGGAATCTGGTTGAGGAGGTCCGGGCGCGCCTGAAACACACCTTGTAATCGTTCACCGGTGGCATAGATGAGGTTTCCGGCCTGGCTGCCGAGGGTGAGTCGTCCGGCGATTTTTCCGTCTCTGCCGGTGGCGACGAATTCCGCGGTCGGGGCGACGAGCCCGTAGGGAGCCAGCGGGGCCGGTTGTTTGGTCACCCGTTCCTCGGCGGGGAGATTCGCCACGCGGCTGACGAGCAGGTCGGCGGCTTCCTGGCTGAGTTTCTCGGTCGGTTGATCTTCGAGAACCCACTCGCCGTTCTGATTGATCAGGACGTACTGCTTGTCGCGCGTCTTTACGGACAGCATGGCGATGTCTGTGTAGTCGACTCCCAGCAGCCGTTTGTCCTGCAGTGTAAAGAGTTCGCGCGTCAGATCCTTGATGACCAGCGGGTTGATTCGATACAGCGGCGCGTCCGGTCTGGTTTCGGCAAACGCCTCGCCGCTCTCCGGATCGGGTTGATATAGCTTGACCGTCTGATCCCCGTCGGTCGTATGCAGAGTGATTTTGAGTTTCGGGACGGTCAGCGTTTTCACGATCGCGGTCCGTTCCGGCCCGGGATCGATGATGCCGAGCGCCTTCAAGTCCTCCAGTTTGAAGAGGAGCGAACGCACTTCCGTCTGGTCCGCTTCCGCTTCGATCGGATAGCGGATTTTCCAGGTCGGCTTTGGTTTGTTCTTCGACATGTTGTAGAGGACGATTTCCGTTGTCGGATAGGTCAGCCGCACGCGGTCGAGGTCGGCCTGGACGAATTGCAGCAGGTCCTTCCGCCGGAACGTGAGCAGGGTCTTATTGACGAAACTCTTCGTCGTCAGGTCCGTCAACAGCACGCTGTGCGACGAATGACGATGCACGTAGAGGGTTGACGACAGGGGGCCGTTATCGCCGATGGACAAGGTTTCCTGCTGGGCTCCCGCGCTGACGGTGATCGTCGTGATGGGTTGCTCCAATCCGAACGGGGCGAGCGCGGCCGGCTTTTCTTCAACGGTGCGGAGCACTTTCCCGGTGACCAGCGCCCGGAGCATGGATTGGACTTCCCGCGTATCGGCGTCGGTCTGGAGCGGGGATGTGATGGCCCATCCTTTCGTCTCTTTCCGTTTCATTTCCACAGCGCCTTGCGGCGTGGAAATGGTCAGCCCGGTGATCTCGGTTTCGGGAAACGGGAGGAGGGTTTGCTGGGCAACGGCCTGCTTCTCTTCGGTGTGCTTGGCGGGTAATTCGACGAAATAGAGGTATGCCCCCAGCCCCGCCAGAACGACCAGCAGTAATAGTGTCGGCCAGTAGCGCATAAGATTACAGCCGGCGGCGTTTTCTCCACACCATCACGCCGGTCAACATGGTCGTGATGGGGAGGAAGAGCACCTGAATGTAGAGTAACGCCCGCTCCTGTGTGGGATTCGGAATGAACGGCCGGAGGGCCGGCTCCTTGGGAACGATGGAGATCAGATCCCGCTCTTCCGCCAGCCAGCCGGCCGTATGCAGGAAGAAATCGGTGTTGCCGGGAAAGTTAAAGAAGGCGTTCGTGGCGAAGGCGGAGTTCCCCACCACCACGATGGCCGGCCGGGGTTTGCCTTCTTCCGGAGCCTGTTTGGGCGCCAGCGCGGCAGCGAGCGGCAACGGACCTTTCACGTCTTCGTTTTCGTCGAGTCGTACGACACGGCCCTGCATGTTGGTTTCGGCCCAGCTGTTCGGAGAAGTCCGCGCTAGCGGCACATAATCCCAGTCCTTCCCGGTCTGTTCATCGAAGGTCAAATGACGGGAGAGGGGAAACAGCACCGCGGCCGTCAGGTCCTGGGTGATCTCATGTTCCGTGAAGGTGCGGATGAGCAGGGCAGTGAGGTCGCCCTGAGCCAATCGATCCTGAAGGTCGACAAGAGCCCCCGGTCCCATGCCTAACCCGTAACGCGCGAGGAAGGGCTCCAGTTCCGTTTTTGTGTCCGGGTCGACCATCACGAGCAGGTGTCCACCCTTCGCGATGTAGGCATGAATGCGGTCTTGTTCTTCTTTGGTGACCTGGTTGCGCGGACCGGCGAGAACGAGGACGGCGGTGTCGTCAGGCACGGCCGGGTCTTTCAGCAGTGACAGGGTGCCGATGTCGTAGCCCTGTTTGATCAACGCTTCTTTCGCCAGAGACAGACCGTTTCGCTCCTTGTCTTCCAAGCTGCGCTCGCTGTGGCCTTCCAGGAAAACAATACGCTTCTTGGCTGGTTTGGAAATACGGAGCAGCGCACCGGTGAGTTCGACTTCCGACGGGCTGGTGACGCGGATAGTCTGCCCGTTGCTCTCGAAGACGGCGGTGTCGGTCCGGAAGATGCCGTAGTTCTGGGCGATCTTTGGTTGCCGTTCCGGGTCGACGAATTCGACGGTGAGCTTGCTGGAAGCCTGCCGGTAACTCTCCAGCCGTTCTTTGTAGCCGGTATAGCCGGGATCTTTTTCTCGTGTGAAGACGGTAATCTTTACCTCTTGTGGGAGGCCGCGGAGCACGCGATAGGTCTGCGGTGCCAGAGTGAAGTTCTGACTTTCCGAAAGGTCCCACCGGATCGAATGGCGCGATGCCAGAAAATTGACGATTACAAGAATGGCCGCCACCAGCAGAACCATGAGGACGCTGTTGGCCCCCATATGGGTCGAACGGCGGCTCGAGAAGGCTTTTACGGCATCGAAATGCAGGATGAAGAAGAGGACCAGGCAAAGGAGCGCCAGTCCTTCCGCGATGGTGACGGCCCATAAGAGATCGGGGCTCAGGCTGTAGGCGATGAGGCCCGCGACAGCGAGCACGGTTCCGATAATCCCGAGCGGCAGAACTTTAAGGCTCATTTCCACCTGGTCGATTCCACCACGCGGTGGGTGAGAAAGAGCATGAAGACGAGGCTGCTGAAGAAGTACACCAGATCTTTGGTGTCGATCAGACCGCGGACGAGCCGATCGTAGTGATCCATGAACGACACATACGAAATGATCTGTCCGAGCGGCGTATCTCCCAACAGGGCGCCCAGGCCGGAGATCAACCAGATGAGCAGCAGCATACCGAAACTGAGAAACGCGGCGACGATCTGGTTTTCGGTGATGGCGGAGGCGAGCAGGCCCACGGAGATAAACAGCGCGCCCAGCAAGGTCATGCCGAGATAGCCGGTCCAGATCGGGTTCCAGTCGAAATCGCTGAAGAGCATCAGGACCGCCGGCACGAGCCCGGTCAGGCCGAGGAGGCTCAAGAACACCAGAAACACACTGACGAATTTGCCGGCGACGATCTCATTGATGCCGATCGGCGAGGTCATCAGGAATTCAAAGGTGCGGAGTTTGCGCTCTTCCGCGAAAAGCCGCATTGTCAGAATGGGCAGAATAATGAGGAGCACAAAGCGCATGCTGGCGAAGAGATTGCGGAAAACCAGGTCGTTTAAATTCAATTGAGCCTGGCCGCCCTGCATTTGCATGATCTGGATGGCCTGGTAGCCGGCGTAAACGACATAGAGATAGGACAAGAACCCGAAGATCAGCAGGAAGATGGCCCCGACCACATAGACGACCGGAGAGACAAAGTAGCCCCGCAGCTCCTTGGCGATAATGGCCTGTACCGGAGTCATGGGGCCGTCTCCTGCGTGGTGCCGGGAAGAGCGCTCACAGTCTCGGCCTGGGAGGTAAGGCCTTCTTCGTGGCGGGTCAACTGTAAGAACACATCTTCGAGCGTCATGGAAATCGTCCGCAATTCGAGGAGTCCCCACTGGTTTGCGATGATGTACCGGGCGATCTCATCGCGTTTGTCCTGACCCAGGGCGCATTCCAGAAGGAAATTGCCGGCGTGCTGTCCCGGAAAGACATTCAGAATACCCGAAATCGACCGGAGTCTGGCCAGGCAGTCATCCGGCGGAGTCTTGATCGTGACGGAGACTTTTTCGGAATGTCGGAGGCGCGCTGATAATTGATCGGGGGTGTCTTCGGCGACGATCCGTCCGCCGCTGATAATGACGACCCGCTGGCAGACCGCGGTGGCTTCGGGGAGGATGTGGGTGCTGAGGATGACCGAATGCGAACCCGCCAGACTCTTGATCAAGTCACGAATTTCAATGATCTGTTTCGGGTCCAGTCCGACCGTCGGTTCGTCGAGGATCAGGACGGGCGGGTCGTGAAGCACGGCCTGAGCCAGCCCCACGCGCTGGCGGTAGCCTCTCGAGAGGTTTCCGATCAGGCGATGGCGGACGGTGCCCAGGGCGAGTTTTTCGATCGACTGGTCGATGGCCGTCGAGAGGTTCTTTCCCACCATCCCGCGCATTCGGCCTACGAAGGTCAGATATTCCGAAACGGTGAATTCCTGATAGACCGGGGGTGTTTCCGGGAGATAGCCGATGCGGCGCTTCACTTCGAGAGGGGCCTCGGCGCAATCGAAGCCCGCCACTTTTGCCGTGCCTTCCGTGGCCGGCATGAAGCAGGTGAGAATCCGCATGGTTGTGGTCTTACCGGCGCCGTTCGGTCCGAGGA
>OMJA01000161.1 GCA_900299245.1 Nitrospiraceae bacterium
CGTCTTTGGAGATTGATGCATGTCGAGCGTTTTAAAAAAGCGTCGGAAGAAAATGCGCAAACACAAGTACAAGAAGCTGCGCAGACGCCAAAAATTCTTACGTCGTAAGAGCTAATCTCACCCCGTTCACCGGGAGGAGGACATTGTGCCGGAAGGCAAGAAGGTTCGCATTCGCGTCCGTACGGTAAACTGTACCTACGTGGGCGACTTTCTCGTTCCGCCAATGCGCCATCGTGTCTCGGATGCGATCAACGAGGAAGCACGCCTGTTCATCAGCCTGACAGACGTGATCGTCAACGATCAGGATCGCTCGGACTTCGTGGCCATCAACAAGAACCTGATCGAGTCGATCGCGCAAATCTAGCGCCTTGCCTTTTCAGCCTTCTTCGTTTGGCACTTCGCCGGTAGCGAGTATCCGATCCGATGGTGACGGTCCTTAGCTTCGGCGCCACAGCTTCATATCGATACCCCCGCACGCATGTCGCCCTTTAGACGATTTCTTCCTTTTGTACGGCCGTATCTTCCACGCATGATCGTGGCAGGACTCCTCGTGATGGGAGTGGCCGCCATCAACCTTGCCTTGCTGCGCCTGGCTGGCACGCTCTGGGACGTCATCACCGTTCAACACGACCGCGAGCGCATGACAGAATTAATTGGGCTGTTCATCGGCCTGGTGCTCCTGCAAGGCCTCTGTTCAATGGGGCACAGCTACCTGACGACCTGGATTTCCCAGCGGGTCGTCGCCGATTTCCGCACGCATCTTTTTGCCCATCTGCAAAACCTTGCGGTCAGCTTTTTTGCCAGGAGGCGAACAGGGGAACTGCTGTCCCGCCTGATGAACGATGTCACTGTCATTCAATCCATCGTCACCGAAACGCCCATCGATACAGCCAAGCAGCTGGTGACGTTCATCGGGGGCATCGGCTTCCTGCTGGCCATGAATTGGCGGCTGTGCCTCCTCATCCTGCTCCTGCTCCCGCTGCTGGTGCTCGTCGCCAAGTTCTTCGGCCGCAAACTGAAATCGCTTTCGACTTCGATTCAGGACCAAACCGCCGCGCTGAGCACCCTGCTTGAAGAAGTCATTTCCGGCATACGTATTGTGAAGTCGTTCGTGCAAACGAAGCGGGAGGAAGGCCGGTTCCTGGCCCAGATCCAGCATGGCCTGGCGCTCTCGCTCAAACGAGCCGGCATCATGGCCCTGTTCGTGCCCGTCATTAGCCTGCTGACGTTCTCAGCCGCCGCAGCCGTGCTGTGGTACGGCGGCACCCAGGTCATCGAAGGCGCCGTCACCCCGGGCGATCTCTTCGCCTTCGTCCTGTTCGCCGGAATCCTGATCGGGCCCTTCAGTTCGGCGGCCCGCGTCTTCGCTCAAGTGAAAGAAGCCCAGGGCGCCACCCAACGCGTGTTTGAAATCCTCGACGCGGAAGCGGACATCCGGGATATCCCGAATGCGCACGTCCTCTCCGCGGTGAAAGGCCATGTGCGCGCCGAGCAGGTCGGCTTCAGCTATGACCCGCGTACCCCGGTGCTGTCGCACCTGTCATTCGAAGCACAACCGGGCGAACTCGTCGCCTTCGTCGGACCGACAGGAGCGGGCAAAACAACCGTGATCAATCTGCTCCATCGCTTCTACGATCCCGTCGAAGGCCGTATCACCGTGGACGGGCACGACCTGAAAGAGGTCACCGTGGATAGCTGGTACCGGCAGGTCGCGCTCGTCCCGCAAGAAACCGTCCTGTTCGGCGGAACCATTCTCGACAATATCCGCTACGGGAATCCCGAGGCGAGTGAGGAGGCGGTGCAGGAGGCCAGCAAGGCCGCGCACGCGCACGAATTTATTTCGGCCTTTCCCGACAAATATGCGACCGTGGTGGGAGAAAAAGGTATCAACCTGTCAGGCGGCCAGCGGCAGCGGATCGCCATTGCCCGGGCGATTCTCAAGAACCCCCGCCTCCTGCTGCTCGATGAAGCCACTTCGTCGCTCGACACCGAATCGGAACGGCTGGTCCAGGAAGCGCTGGAGCGGCTGATGCAGGGACGGACCACGTTTGTCGTCGCCCATCGGCTCTCCACGATTCAGCGTGCGGACCGGATTCTCGTCCTGGACAAGGGCCGCGTGGTCGAACAAGGCACCCACGCACAACTGCTGGAGCGCAAAGGGCTCTACCACTATCTCTACACCATCCGATTTACGGAGCACCCGTCCTAGCCCTTACCGCTCCGTCACCCGTTGTCCCCGTCACTCATTCACTCCAGTTTTTCCACGCGCACGCCCAGGAGCCGAATCCGTTGCCGTCGAGGATTTTCCCGCCGGTCCAGAAACGGAAGCAGCAGCTTGAGCAGCTCGCGACGCACCACCGGCCCGTCCCGCACCGGATCAGAAAAAGTATGCGCCCGGGTCACCGTGGTGAAATCCGCAAAGCGCACAGTAATCGCGACGGTCCGGCAGGCCTCGAATCCCTCCCGCGCCAGACTCGCAAACACGCCGTCGCCTAACTGCGACAGCCGATCCACCAATACCTGTGAGTCCAGCGTATCTTCATCGAAGGTCTCCTGCTCGCTGATGGACTTCGGCTCCCAATGTTCCTCTAGCGGCGAATCATCCTGCGCGAGAATCTTGGTATACCATTCGCGCCCCCGCTTGCCGAACCGCGCCTCCATCTCAGCCGGACTCAACCGTTTCAGGTCCGCAACGAGCCGAATCTGCTGCGCGGCCAGCATCGATTCGGTCTTTGGTCCGATTCCCGGGATCGCACGGACCGACATCGGAGCAAGAAACGCTTCCGCCTCTGCCTCCGTAACCACCGTAAACCCGGCGGGCTTCTGAAAGCCCGAGGCGATCTTGGCGATCATTTTATTCGGCCCGATCCCGACCGACGCCGTCAGCCGCTCTTCGGTGAGAATCGCGTGCTTGATCGACCGGCAGAGCTCAGCCGCCGCCTCAAAAGAACCGGCCCCGGACACATCCCCATAAGCCTCATCGATGCTCGCCTGCTCAAGCACAGGAAGGACGCGGCGAAGGATTGCCATGACCGCCGCGGATACCCTCGCATACTTACCCATATCGACGGAGACGAATGTGACCGGCGGCAACCCTCGCCGACGCGCAGCCTCGGAGAAACGCCACGCCGTGGAAATCGGCGTAGCTGAGAAAATTCCGTACTCGCGCGCTTTGTAATTCGCGGTCGAGACAACCCCGCGTCCCTGTCCTCCGACAGGATCGGCCCCGACCACGAGAGGGAGCCCTCGAAATGCCGGTGTATCCCGCTCCTCAATCGCAGCATAGAACGCATCCATGTCGAAATGTGCGATGATTCTCGGCATCAGTTCAGCCATTTCCTCAACGGCCATCAGAAGAAGAGTGGTATCGGTTTTCACCGTTACAAATGTCTGTGCTGTTCCGTAACGACCTGCAAGAAGGTCAAAGAACTAACGGGGAACAAGGGATGGCTAACACAAACCGTGGAGTAAACCCATTCGCCAGACGATAGACAAAAACGCAAAGCACAGCCTTTGCGTGTCAATTGCGACCAATCTTTATGAGATTACACCCCTAGCGGACTTTTGAGAAATCTGCGTCGAATTCGCTGGTCTTCCCGTCCGGGAAGAACACGACGACTTTCGTCTTCCCGTTGGGATCGAAACTGTCGTAGGCGAAGCGGGCCGTGAACCGAGACCGGTAGGCAGGCCCCTGGCCGTCGTTCTTGCGGCCTTTTTCGGCAGGACTCACATCGACCGGCTTGATATTTTTGTTCCCTTGCTGAAACGCAACCTGTGCGCCTTCGGCGAAATACTCGTCATCGCCGCAGAGCTGTACTTCCACTTCCATATTCGGCATATCGACGACCTTCTTGATGAACTCGTCCGGCATGCGGATCTCTTTCTTCTGTTTCTTGGATTCGGCTGCTTCCTGACGCCCGAATGCTTCGAGCCGGAATCGCTTGGTACGGAGGATGGCGCTGGCTCCGCAGGGATCTTTCTCAGGATCCGACCCCACCCGGGTGGCCAGAGACGCCTGCTGCAGCACCTTCTTGACGTCTTCAGGGGAATTGGCTTTATCCATCGGAATGCGGCCCGCTTCGAGGGCTTTTTGCGCATCTTCTACGGACAGCTTCACATCAATCGCCGGAGCCGCCTGTGGTCCTACAAGAGCCAGAAGTGCAAAGAGACTCAAACCCGCAACCATTCCTTGACGCCGATGGGCTCTGCTCTGCATAACCGCCTCCCTGAAGATAAAGCCAAGAAAAGAATGGCGCATTGTAGGGGAAGCGCCCTACCATTTCAATCGTGCGCAAACCGGCCCCAATTCGGATAAGGCTTGTCCCGATAAAGCGCATCGATATCGACGGGAACGGACAGGCCTGCGCCGGCCAGCAATGTCGCCACCGCGCGTAGCGGCAACCCGACGATGCCGAGAAAATCCCCGCTGATCGTTTCGATGAACTCTCCGCCGACGCCCTGAATCGAATAGGCACCGGCCTTCCCCATCGGCTCTTGTGTCGCCAGATACCGCTCGATGGCGGCGGCGTCATAGGTTTTCATCCGCACGGTAGCCGTCACCAGCATCGCGGCTTCATGATGCGGGGTCTGACGGCAAAGAGCCACGGCGGTATGCACCACATGCGACCGGCCTGCCATCCCGGCCAGCATCGCCCGCGCATCGGCGAGATCTGCCGGCTTGCCCAGCATCTGCCCGTTGAGGTCAATCACTGTATCGCTGCCGAGCACCAGAGCGGCCGGCCGCGTGATCGCAATCGACCGTGCCTTCTCACGCGCGAAGTACTCGACCTGTTGCCTCGGCGACCATCCCGGCCGGGGCAGTTCTTCAAAGTCCGGAGCGACGATCTCAAACGGAAGGCCGAGCAGCGCGAGGAGTTCACTGCGGCGGGGAGAGGTGGAGGCGAGAATCAACTGCATCGCGACACGAGTGCCGTGGCCTCGTCAGACAAATCATCGCCGGGCGCCGCACCAGCGGCCGGTCCATCAATGATCTGATGGGCCCGATAGCGGGCAATCATGGCCTCCACATCCTCCACGGATGACACGCGAAACATCTGGCCCCGTAACGCCGCGGCATGCGGGAACCCTTTGCAATACCAGCCCAGATGTTTCCGCATGCGATGAAACTGCCCCGGACCGCAGATCGCCTGAAACTGCCGCGCATGATCGAGCATCAGCGCGAACCGCGCATCGAGTTCCACCGGCGGAACTGCGATGCTGCCGCCTGCCCCATCCGCCTGCGCCAGAGCCCGGGCCTGTTCTTTGGCCTGAAAAAACCAGGGTGCCTCCAACACGGCCCGCCCGACCAGCGCGCCATCCACCTGCGTGGCTCGAACGCGACTCACGATTTCCTCGAGACTTTGTACATCGCCGTTCCCCAACAGCAGAATTCCGGTCCCTTTCACCAGCTGAACCGCTCTGGCGATCGCCGACCAGTCCGCCTCACCGCGATACATCTGCCGGAGCGTCCGCCCGTGCAAGGTAATGGCCGCCGGTTTTGCTTGAATAAGATGACCGACCCACTCCTCGACAATGACGGAATCGTAACCCAGGCGGGTCTTCACCGACAGCGGCAACAGACGTCGCGGCACCGGTCCCGTCCCCTGACGCCCGGCATTCATCGCCTGGATCGCCGCTATTCTGGATGTCTTGAACCCGGCCTGCTCCAGCGTGCGTCCGTTCGCCCAGTCGTGAATGGCACGCGCGGTGGCCTGCATGATCGCATGGGCGACGTCCGGCGTTCGGATCAATCCCGCACCCGAACCGGATGACGCGACACTCTTTGACGGGCAGCCCATATTGATATCGATTCCGTCGAACCCCAACTCGCAGGCTGCATGCGTGGCCTGATAAAACAAATCCGGATCTTTTCCATAGAGCTGCGCAACCACCGGCCGTTCACTTTCACTATAGACCAGCGTGTTCAGCAGGAACTCGGGCCCCCGACAGATGTCATGCACATGCGTGAACTCGGTAAACGTCACGTCAGGCCTGCCGTGCTGAGCGATGACGCGACGGAACGTCGCGTCGGTCACTCCATCCATCGGAGAAAGGCCCACAATCGGACGGGGCAATGTCGACCAGAAGCTCATGGGTGCATCCCCGTCGACTGCAACGGCCCTTCATTGGCAGTCTGATAGGCCAGCCGCAGTTCAGCGGCTTCCCGCTGTACCAGCGACGTCAGGTCCGAAGCCTGTTCACTCACATATTCCACAAACCGATCGATCTTCACCTCAAAGAAATCATAGGAGCGCGTCATCGGGTGCGGGAGACGAAACCAATAGGCCACCAGCCCCGCAAGCGCGATCTGTCGTCCGGCCAACTCCCGACAGGTATCGGGAAACATCGCCTCGATATCACCGCCCCAATGCAAAATTTCGTAGGGAAGATACTGTGTGCGATACCGGTCGAGATCCTCTGCACAGGCCGCTGGCGTCGTCCAGTTCGGCCCGGCCGGCTCGGCCCGCCCTGACACGACCTGCGCATACAGCTCATAGGCTTTGATCAGCGACTCAGTCTCGACTCCGACGCCATGGCCGGCCAAGAGCCGCCCGCCGTCCGACAGGGGAGAAAACGTGCCCGGGTTCGGGCCTCCCGACATTCCCCGATCAAACACATGTCGATACCGGTCCAAAAACCCCGTCAACTCATCGGCAATGAGATCGCTGGCCTTCGTATCGACTTCGAGCGCCACTCCCCGCAATTGCTCCAGTCGCCCGCCGCGAAGAATGTGATCCAGCATCTCGAACAACACCGGGGGAATCGGTGCGGCATGGGCGTCCGTCCACTGCGGCAGCCGGTGCCCAGCCAGACTCTCGGATACAGGCTCCGCACCGGCCAGTGATTCATGAACGGTAAGCCCCGCGACATGGATTTCTACGACCCGCTCGACCGGAAACTCTCGCAGAAAGTCATCAAGAAACTGCCAGAGCGACTGACAATGCCAGGCCCCGGAGTAGCGATAGACCGTCCAGAGATGTCCGATATCCAACACCAGCCCGCAGTCGACTTGGTCCGTGACACGACGAAAGTAGGCCGGAACGGGAAGCGTCCCGGCGATAAAATACGTCAGCGGCGGCATCTCCAGAAGAAACAACGGAGCCTTACCGCCCGGCAGCGGCGCCTGCTGGTCGAAAATCGCCTGTACCTTTCGGATATTCCTGGCCACGGTATCCGCGCTCGCAGCCGTGTAGAGCGGCGGCAGGTAGGTTCCGAACGAATACCCGGCAATGTGCTTGGTCGCACACTCATGATTCGACCAGGCGCTGCGGAGGAGCGCGAGATGGGATGCCAGAGTCCTCGCTTCTTCTTGAAACAGCGCATCGGAGTCTGCACCCGGTTGCGTCACCCAGAGTCCCTCCCCATGGTAGGGAAGCGGTAGGTCTGTCTGGGTACGAACAGCGGCCAGTGCGCTGGATGTCGCATGAAATACCTCCAGATACCCTGGCAAGACTTGACGGCGCGTCAGTTCGGCGAGCAAGCTAATGAGGTCGGGCGAATAGACATCGACCGACAGCCCGAGCCCGTGAATCGGGATCCGGGCCACCCGGTCCAAAAAATCATGGTAGACATCTCTCGACAGCGTCATGCTCGCAGCCTTCTCTTCCTGCACCGATTGAGTTCAGTGTATGCCTGGAAACCCTTGAATGACAAGGACTTGACGAATACAAAGGTGACCGGTTCCGTCTGCTATACTTCCCTTACGCCGCGACGGCCAGAGCGATCACCGGTCACTCTGAACCCCCTGGCGGTGCGATGGTAAGTTCTAACGATCAACCACCGAAAAAACCGAACCCCAAACTCACAGTGGTCGCACACATGATGACTCCAGGCGTCGTTCAAATTCCCGGTGATGTAACCGTCACCGAAGCTGCCTCGCTCTTGGAACGTGAGCAGATGCCATGCCTCCTGGTCAAGGACACCGACCTGCATTTTGGCTTGATGACCCCTTCCGACATCGTGAAAAAGGTCGTTGCCCTGGGCCTTGCACCCGATGATATCGAAGTCCGGACGATCATGTCCCGCCCGGTCCATTTCATCGAATACGACCGTGCCGCGGATGAAGCCACGTCGCTGATGATGTCATCCGGCGCTCCCATTCTCATCGTCACGAAGCAGGAGCAGCCGGTCGGCGTACTGACCGCGCGCGACCTCGTCTTAACCCCGAAACGCTGTCATACGCATCTGCCGGCGACCATCGGTGTCATGGACTCCGACTCGCAGGGAGCCCGGCACCAGGCCATCATCGTGCAACTCAGCCATGTCGGCGCCATGGTCCAGACCCCGACGCTCTTACTCCCCGGCACCCGAGTGTTTCTGAACTTCTCGCTTCCTGAGCTGACCGCTCCTCTGACCGTGACCGGAACGATTCTTGATGAGTATGATGCGTTGCATGATTCCGGAAGAACCGGCACCGCTGGAAGCCCGAGCGTCGACGTCCAATTTACCGGACTCACGCCGACCGACCAGTCTCGTATCAAAGCCTGGGTGCTTCAGAACTCGCCTAAATCAACCGATCTGTCCTAGTCGCGGCACAACTCGCGATCTTCTTTGACCAGTCACCGCGCGACTGGTAAAATTTTTTCACTCACGCTTGTTCACTCTACAGAACGGTGCCTATGGACTCCCCCATGAAATCTACACCACATCGCCCTCGAACGATCCTTTCCAATGACGATGTCCTGACGCAGATCCGCACGATCCTGGAAAGTCCTGACGACGATCTTCAGGCCACGCTGATGAAAGAGCTTCTGACCGGGGTCTTAAAGCTCCACGATTCCCATCTTGACCTCCTGGATCTGAAAATTATCAATCGCGCGGTCAAGGAACTGCGCCATGCGTTTGCCGTCTTCAACGGATATCACGACCGGCGAAAAGTCAGCATCTTCGGGTCCGCGCGCACCCCGTCCGATGATCCCAATTATCAGCTCGCCCATCGCTTCGCCGAACAGGTCGTGAAAGCCGGCTACATGGTGATCACAGGCGGCGCAGACGGCATCATGCGCGCCTCGCAGGAAGGCGCCGGACGCGACAACAGTTTCGGGGTCAATATCATGCTCCCGTTCGAGCAGGGCGCCAACGCCACGATTGCCAACGATCCCAAGTTGATCACCTTCAAGTACTTTTTTACGCGCAAACTGATGTTCCAGAAAGAAGCGAATGCGATCGCGCTGTTCCCCGGCGGCTTCGGGACACACGACGAAGGATTTGAAATTCTGACGCTGGCGCAAACCGGCAAGAGCGCCCCCCAACCGATCGTCTGCATTCAGGCCCCCGGCTGTGATTACTGGGACGACTGGTCCGCGTTCATTGTGAAGCAGCTCCTGAAGCGACGTCTGATCAACGAAGAAGATCTGAGTCTTTTCAAAGTCGTGAATTCGGCCGAGGCGGCCGTGGAAGAGATTTCATCGTTCTATCGCCGCTACCATTCCATTCGTTTCGTCGGAAGATTGATGGCGATGCGGCTGACATCGTCCCTCTCCGCGGAGCATCTTGAGCAGATCCAGGCCCGATTCGGTGCCCTGCTCTCCGAAGGGCGTTTTGAACTGCGCGCGGCGTTGGAGGAAGAGCTGGACGAGCCGGCCATCGCAAACCTTCCACGGCTGGTCTTCCCGTTCAACCGTCGGAGCGCCGGAAGGCTTCGCCAACTGATCGACCACATCAATCAGCTCTGACGCCTCCGGCGAGCACCCCTTTAGTCCTCACCCGTACACGTGGTATTGTGGCGAACTATACTTATGAGCAATTCGCCGCAACACCCCCGGTTCAACAATCCCCCGAGCACCGTCCTGTATCATGCCGAATGCGCTGATGGATTCGGGGCAGCTTGGGCCATCTGGAAACAGTACCCCAATACTCGATTTATTCCCGTAAAGCACGGAAATCCCCCGCCGGCCGACCTGCAAGATCAGCGCGTCGTGATCGTGGACTTCAGCTATTCACGGCCGATTCTCGAAACCATGGCCGCGGAGACGAAAGACCTCCTGATCCTTGATCACCACATCACCGCAGAACAATCACTTGCCGGTCTCCCCTATGCCTACTTTGACCTGAAGAAGTCGGGCGCGGTGCTGGGCTGGGAATGGGCGCACGGCACCCCGGCTCCTTGGCTACTCCAATATATCCAGGACAAAGATCTCTGGAACTGGGAGCTCCCGGGCAGCCGCGAGATCAACGCCGCCATCGCCTCCTATCCGTTCGATTTTCAGCGATGGAGCGGCTTTCAGCAGCAGGACCTTGAACAGGAAGGCCGCGCAATTCTTCGATACGAGCAGGAACTCGTCGGCAAGCTCGCCGCGCAGGCCATGATGGTGGAATTTCAAAACGCGCTGATCCCGGCGGTACAGAGCGCCATCCTCACCAGTCAGATCGGCGAACGCCTCTCGGCAGACCACCCGTTCTGCCTGATCTGGCATGACCGGGATAACCGTCGCTACTTCAGCATGCGCTCCCGGGAAGACGGTACTGACGTGGGAAGCATTGCGGCATCCTTCGGCGGCGGAGGCCATACCCACGCGGCGGGATTCTCCGTGCCTCTCAATGCCGATGGATCACTTCCAACAAACCCGGATCTGCCGCGGCCGATCATGGATCGACGCCGAGCGCCCTAGCGGGCTCCATGCTCCCCCTGCAAGACGATACCCCGACCGAACGCCCGCCGATCGTGACGATCGCCATCATTGCGGCCTGCACGCTGGTCTTTGCCTATCAATTCACGCTTCCCGACAGGCCCAGCGAAGCGTTTGCCTTTCAATATGGCGCGATACCGGCCGTGCTCTTCAACCATGCGGCGCTGCCGAACGACATTGTTTCCATCCCCGCGACATTGACTCTGATTACGAGCATGTTTCTGCACGGCGGCTGGATGCATTTGCTCGGCAACATGCTCTACCTCTGGATTTTCGGCAACAATATCGAAGACGCGATGGGCCATCTGAAATTCGCGGTCTTTTACGTCCTTTGCGGAATTCTAGCGGCATTGAGCCATGCCCTCACCGATCCTTCTTCTCAAATCCCCATGGTCGGCGCCAGCGGCGCCATTTCCGCCATTCTTGGCGCCTACCTCCTGCTCTATCCCAGAGCCCGCGTGCTGGTGCTGATCCCGCCCCCCTTCTTCGGAACCACCTATGTACCGGCCGTCATTGTATTGGGAATCTGGTTCGTGGGTCAGCTGTACAGCGGAGAACTCTCCTTGGGAGCGCACGGCGGAGGAATCGCGTTTTTCGCGCACATCGGAGGGTTTGTGGCAGGCATGGCCCTGGTAGGGCTTTTCAAGCACCGGGATGTGCCGTTCTTTGCACCTGAGCACTCCAGACGTTACTCGTAATTCTGCCGCTACGCGGCATCAAGCATTTCTCTGACTTTCTCCACTAATCCGATCTGCCGATAGGGCTGCTGAAGGACAAACCGCCGGTTGATCCGGTGGTGTGCAATGGTTTCATCGTCGTAGCCCGACACGAACAATGCCTTCATCGTAGGTTGACGATTGAGGAGCCGGCGAGCCAATTCCCGCCCGCCGATCTCGGCCATGACCAGGGGGCTCACCGTGAGATGCACGATCCCCTTGTACCGCTGGGCGAGCATCAGCGCCTCAACGGGCGAAGCGACCTCCAGCACCTGGTACTTGTACCGGGTAAGCATCGACCCTGCCAGCTTCCTCGCGATCTCATCTTCCTCGACCAGCAAAATCGTTTCATCTCCCTTCGCCAGCATGGCTTTGGGCGCAGGGTCTTCCTGAGCCTGTGCGGCCATGGCACCCGGCAGCCAGACTCTGACCACCGTTCCCTGGCCCGGACGGCTGTCGACTTCGACCGTGCCTCCGTTTTGTTTCACAATCCCGTAGACTGCCGTTAAGCCGAGTCCGATATTGGTCTCTTTCGTCGAGAAAAATGGTTCGAACATCCGCGCCTGCGTGTCCAGATTCATTCCGGTTCCGGTGTCACTGATCTGCAGCAACACGTCGTGTGCCGGCTTCTTGCCGACTCCGCCCGCATGCGCAGGACCTGGCAGCCCTGCCCCGGAACGGGCTTCAATCACCAGCCGGCCGCCGCCCGGCATGGCATCCCGCGCATTGACCACCAGCTGGAATAAAACTTTTTCCAGCCCCTCACGATCCGCTTCGGCATAGATCGGAGCGTCGTCATGATGAATCGCGAGTTCGACCGACTCGGGCAGGAGACTGCGAATCGCTCCCTGAAGATCCGACAAAACCGTCTTGACCGAAAGCGTCCGGCGAACCTGCCCGTCCTCTAGATTGAGTGCGATCAACTGGGCGATCAGCGTCGCCGCACGCTCTCCGGTTTTGAAGATCTCGTCAGCCGCCCCCCGCATCGGATCGTGGGCTGGCAGATTGGCCAGTATGACGCCGGTCTGTTTTCCAATCACCGAAAACAATTCTCCGAATTCCTTGGCGATCCCGGCAGCCATCCGTCCGACCGCCTCCATTTTCTGCGCGTCACGCAATCGCCTTTCCAATCCTTGTCGCACGGCCAGCCCCTGCTGCAGCTTATCCTGAGACAGCGTCAAATCCTCTCTCAATCCGGCAATACGGGCTTCCAACTGCAGCTTACTGGCGGCCAATTGCTCTTCTGTGCGCTTCAAGGATTCGACGTCCTTCAATAGCGTCGACTTTTCCGCCTGCACGACGGTCACCGCTTCCAAGGCCAATCCATAAAACACCGCCATTACCAGCAACACAGGCACGCCGAGCAGATGCCCGACCGCCACAGTCTCACTGTGGACGATACCTTCATACAAGAGCCCCGCATATCCGGCGCAGAGCAGCAGGCATAGGCCGATCATGTGACTCAACCGCCGAACCGAGGCCGCAACCAACATCAACACAAAGTACGCAATATAGAGATCCGGGCGCGCATTGCCGGAAAGATAAATGGTCCCCGTTACCAACACCGTATCGACCGCCACGAGAGCGCCGCTAAGCCACGCCAATTCAAACCAGCCTGCAGGCAGCAGGGCGAGCATCCCTACGAATGTCCAGATTCCGACCACGATCCCGTCGCTCAACATCCGGCTAATGACCGCTTCCGATCCGAACAGCAATTCATACGACAGAATCACACTGACCAGACATTGCAACAGGATCAGTCGTGAGCGAGGTTGGGTAAGAATCTGATGGAAGTGACCGTTCGAGTGCGTGAGAGTCGGAGTTGTCGGTGTATTCACAGGATTGCCCTCCCCAAAGACCGGAGAAAGAACAGCAACTTCTGTTCCTTTTCAGGAAGCAAGGAATCCCGCGATTGGCATGGCAATTCTGTGAAGTCCGCGACCCGGATCCGGATCAGATTCCTACAACCGTTACAAAATCGAACGGGCCGGCTGGTAGAGATGCGGGCCTTGTCCGTTTCGCTTCGTTGTTGCCATCATAGGAAGGGAACTACTCGTTGGAACCGGACGGAGAACGATCACTGGGAAGAATCGCTGCCGACAAGGAGGTCTTCAAACAAACCCGGGCTTACAGAACGAGCGACTTCAAAAACCGGCCGGCACGATTGCTGGCCTCCTCGGCCGCCCCGGCCAGAAACGTCACATGCCCCATTTTCCGGCCCGGCCTGACCCTGCGCTTTCCGTACAAATGGAGCGCTGCCCCCGGAATGGCCAGGAGATCGGCACATCCGTCAGAACTTGTGATCCGTTCGACATCATGACCGATCAGGTTGACCATGGCAGCCGGACTCATGAGCCTGACTTCTCCAAGCGGCAGACCACATAATGCCCGCACCTGCTGCTCGAATTGTGACACGGTACAGGCATCCAAGGAGTAGTGTCCGGAATTATGCGGGCGGGGCGCGATTTCATTGATCAACAACCGATCCCCCCGCAGATGAAACAGTTCGACACAAAAGACCCCCACCCCATCGAGAGCTTCCACTGCACGGCAGGCCAGATCACTGGCTTGCGCACTAACTCCGGAGGAAACCGCCGCCGGCACTATCGTCATACGAAGGATCCCCGATTCATGCCTGTTTTCGACAACCGGATACACACGCTGTTCCCCGCCTGCTCCCCGAACGACCAGCACCGACAACTCCCGCTCAAACTCCACCATCGATTCCACAATCCACCGCGCGCCTCCCGGCACCATCGCGCGAAGGGCCGACTCCACCAGCGCAATCTCTTCCGGCCGCCTAATCGCCCACTGGCCTTTGCCGTCGTATCCCGCCGTGGCTGTCTTGCAGATCACGGAATACCCGAACGCTTTGACCGCGTCTGCCAGTTGAGCCGGATCGCTGACAACGGAAAACAACGGCACAGGAAACCCATGACCCTGCAGGAATTTCTTCTGTTCGATCCGATCCTGGATAACACGAAGGACCGACCCGGACGGACGCACCGGACAGGCCTGCGCCAGTTGTTCACACAGCGCAACCGGCACATTTTCCCATTCAAAGGTGACCGCGGACACCAGCTGGCTGAATGCCCGGTACACGGTCGGATCGGTAAACGAGTCGGGGAAAGACTGACTTGCAAGACGATGCGCCGGAGCATCCGGATCCGGATCCCAAACGGCAACCCGATAACCGAGACGCAACGCCGCACTCGTGAACATGGCGCCGAGCTGCCCGCCGCCCAACACGCCCAGGACGGCTTCGGGCCCGATAGGCTGCATGGTCACGGCCGCTGACTCGCTCCATCCGCCTGGAGACTGCCCACGCTGGTTCCCTGCGCCTCCGGAGAGTTGAGAACACTCTCGGTTTGAGAGTTTCGAAACGCCTTCACACGATCGGCGATCTGCGGAAATCGGCCGGCCAGAATTTGCGCAGCCAGCAACGCGGCATTTTCCGCCCCCCCAATGGCCACGGTCGCCACCGGAATTCCCTTGGGCATTTGCACGATGGACAACAGCGAGTCCAGTCCTCGAAGGTTTTCGGTGGGAATTGGAACACCGATCACGGGCAGATGAGTCTTGGCCGCCAACATACCCGGAAGGTGCGCGGCCCCTCCGGCACCCGCAATGATCACTTCGATCCCTCGTTTCGACGCCGTTTCGGCATACTCAAATAGCCGGTCCGGCGTCCGGTGAGCCGACACCACCAGCAGTTCATAGGGAATTTCAAATTCGGAGAGCAGCGCGCCAGCTTTTTCCAGAATCGGAAAATCGGATTTGCTGCCCCCGAGAATCCCGATGAGCGGACCGGGCGTCTTCTCTATCCGCCGTGATGATCGTCCTGTTCCAGCCATATCTGCAGTGCTCCTTCCCTTTATCCACAGCTTCCGAAGCCAAAAAACAGAGCGCCACCTTAGCGATTCTGCCGGAACGGGTCAAGGTGAACCCGCTCCCCGTACGCACCTCCACGTATGCCGGTTCTGTAGTTCAAATTGACCTCCGCCCAATATTTCCCATATGATAGGCACCGTAGGTTCCTCGTGCTGTCATCCTCAGAGGAGATCACTCCCGTGGCTCGCCTTGGTTCAGGCCTCAAAAGCAAAGTCCGCTCGCTGATCGCGAAGGACAGTGGCCTGAACGAGATCTCGATCGATGATCTTGCGACCTCCAGCAAACTTCAGTCGTGGGAGGCAGTGCAGATCCCGGAACGATTGAAGTTTTCCTCCAGGCTGGCCATCAAGCTCGTCATCCTGTTTCTCCTGATCATCGCCTTCGTCCCCTGGACACAGACGATTACCGTCACCGGCCAGCTCTCCGCCTATTCGCCGTACGAGCGACCGCAGGATATAGAAGCCCAGATCACCGGACGCATTCAAAAATGGCATGTCTTCGAAGGCGTGCGTGTGAAGCAAGGGGATCTCATCGTGGAGTTGGAGGATTACGATCCGAACTTCATGGCCCCGGATCTGTTGTCGTTTCTGGATCAACGCAAGAAAGCACTCGAACAAACCCGTCAGGCCGCCCTGTCGCGGGCGGAGCAGCTCGACAAACGCATCAAAGAAATGCAGAACCTCGTGAAAGCCGCCGTTCCCTCCGCTGAGGCGCGCGTAGTCGAAGCCCAAAACAAAGTCCGTGAAGCCTATCAAAAAGTTGAATCCGCCAAGATCACTGTCTCAACAGCCGAACTCAACGTTGATCGCCACAAGCAGCTCGCAGAACAAGGCCTCGTCTCCCAGCGGGAATTGGAATTGACCATCCAGTCAGCCATCGCCAGCAAGGCTGATATGGAAGGAGCGCAAGCCAATTTGAGAGCGGCCGAACAAGCGATGAAGGCACTTGGATTTGGGCGAGAACAGATCAGCGCGGAAGTGCTGCAACGTTTGCTGGATGCTGAAGCGGCGAGAGATGCATCCGTAGGCGAGGCCGCTAGGGCCGCGGATCAGCTGGCCGACGTCTCCCTTCGCATGTCGAATGCCACTCAACGTCGCATCGCGAGCAAAGTTTTGGCCCCGATCGACGGGACTGTCGTGAAGATGGCTGAGGCGGGCGCCGGGGAAACCGTCCGGCAGGGCGACAAGATCGTCCGCATCTCCCCCAATAGTCTTGACAAAGCCATCGAAATGACCGCCGACGGTATCGATGCTCCGCTCCTCAATGTCGGGCGAAAAGTTAAAATCCTCTTCTATGGCATTCCGGCCATTCCGCTTCCCGCCTGGCCTGAAGTGATGGCCGGCACCTATACCGGAGTGATCAAGGTCATCGACCAAGTCGATGACGGCAAAGGCAACTTCCGTTTCTGGGTCGTGCCGGATCCCGAGGATCGAATGTGGCCCGAACAAAATCACGTGCGGCAAGGCACCAAAGTCATGGGTTGGGTCATCCTCAACCGCGTGCCGCTCTGGTACGAACTCTGGCGGCGATTCAACCTCTTCCCGCCCGACTACCAGGAGCGCCCGCCGAGCCTCATCGATACCCTCTTGCCGAAAGCGGGTCGAGGTGCGAAGTAGCCGCTTCGACACGCACCGGTCTTCGTTGATCCACTTCTCCAGCGCATACCGACTCATGCCGGAGGCCCCGATGCGGCACACGGCAATACCTCGATACACAGCACGGTGAAAGGAGATGCCATGAAATCGTTCAGGCTAGGGTTCATGCTTATGCTCGCCGTTCTTTCCGGTCCGTTCAACGCCGCTGCCGCCGATGGTGATTCGACCAAGGGCCTCCCGGCTATTCCCTTGAGTGTGGATGAAATCCACGCCTGGATCGATCGATCGCACCCGTTATTAAAGGGAGCCGGCACCGAGAAGGTCATGGCCCGTGGACGAATGCTCAAAGCGCTTGGAGCCTTTGAACCAGTCCTGGTCAATGACACCGAAATCGAACGGTTCGTTTCAAAAGATAAATTCGGCACCCAATCCGTCGGCTTCAATGACACCCTGATCGAAGCCAGAAATCCGATGGGATTCCGGTACAGCGCGGGTGTGCGTCAGGCGATCGGCGACGCCAAGATTCCAGATCTTTCGTTTGGGAACGGAAACCAACAGGTCCTTCTGGGCGGGTTCTTTCCCCTCCTGAAAGGCTTGATGGTCAACCCTGAAAATGCGGAACTGCAACGCTCTGAACTCGCTGACCCCCGGGCGGATATCCGTATCGCGCAGACCAGGCAGGACCTGTTCCTCGCAGCGGCCACCCAATTCTGGGATTGGGTCGCAGCCGTCCGCTACGTCGACGTCCAGCACAAAGCGCTCAAAGTTGCGGAGGATCGCTTCAAGCAGGTCGAAGGACGGGCCAAAGCGGGAGCCGTTGCGCCGCTGGACGTCGTCGAGGCCAATCAGGAAGTCCAGCGCCGGCGCGAAGTCGCCATTGCCGCGCAGCGGCAGGTCGAGCAGGAGCAGTTCAAACTCTCCATGTTCCTGTGGGAGAACAATGCCCCGACCCTCCCCGCCCTCGACCGGGTCCCAGACTTCCCGGCCCAGACGCTGTCTCCGACGCCTGACGCCGTCAGAGCCCATAAAGTGCAGGCCAAAGCGGAACGGCCGGAAATCCGAGAAATCGGCATCGAAGCCAAACTGAACGATATCGACCTGGAGCTGGCGAAGAACAACCTGCTCCCGAGCCTGGACGCCGAAGCGGCACCGGCCCGCGCGCCGGAGAAGTTTGTCCTTGGTCTCGGTTACCGCTTTGGCCTTGAACTGAGAATCCCCATTCTCCAACGGAGAAGCCGCGGAGAAGTCCTGGAGGCCCAAGGCAAAGCAGACCGGTTTGTCATGGTCCAGAAATTCCGCGAGCAACAGGTCGTGGTCGATGTCGATAACGCGCTCTCTGCCATCGAGAGAGCGAAAGAACGGATGGAGGCTGCCGTCCAATCCCTGCGTCTTGCCAAGACTCTCGAAGAGGGCGAGCGGTTCCGCTTCGGACTGGGTGCAACCAGTGTCCTCTTCGTCAACCTTCGCGAACGCAATTCGGTGGATTCCGAAGCCCAGGTCATTCGTGCCAAAGCCGACTACCAGAAGGCTCTGGCGCTCTATCAGTGGGCTATTGGCGCCTGGGCCAAGAGTAACCCCAGCGCCGTGCCGGTCAGTTACCGGGCTCGCGACTAAGTCCGTGAATACATGGAATTTCCACTGAATATTTGCTAGGGTGAGGACGTTGACTAGGTCCCAGCCAAGTCACGAGCGAACCTCGTGACAAATTTCCTCTCTTGTCTGTGCCTTGGCGAATTCGCATAAGGATTTGAAAAACATGGCGCAAGGCCATTCGGATACACAGCCGAATCTCTTCCAGGCCATGCTGGGATACCTGGGGCTCCTCTTCCGGCTTGAGAAGAAAGTCCTCGGCCTCATTTTTTCCTACTCGCTCGCGATCGGACTCTTCTCGCTGATTGTGCCGTTGACGGTTCAGGAACTGGTCAACACCTTCGCCTTTGCCATCCAGCCGATCACAATCGTCACACTCGCCACCATCATGGCCAGTGCGCTGGCTTTCGTCGGCGTCTTCAAGACGCTCCAGTATTACGCCGTCGAGGTCCTGGAGCGGCGGGTGTTCGCCCGCGTGACGCTCGCCATGACACAGCAGTTGCCGCTCATGCAGTTTCAAGGATTCAAGCCGCGTTACGCAAACTACTTCCTCGAAACGGTGTTGATGCAACGTGCCCTCTCCGTCTTGCTCGTCGACATGATCAACATTGTCGTCGGCGGCGCCGTGGGTATGTCGATCCTCGTCTTCTACCACCCGTATTTTTTGCTGTACGACGCCTTGCTGCTCACAGGGTTCAATGTCGTATTCTTCCTGCTGTCGCACGGCGGATTACGCACCACCATCGACGTTTCCCACGCCAAGTACGACACCCTCCACTGGATGCAGGAGATCTCTTACAATCTGCTCCATTTCAAGGCCACCGACAGCCAGCCGCTGCTGATGCAGAAATCCGATCAGCTGATCGATCACTATGTCGCAACCAGACGGGAACGCTTCGCCGTCCTCGCGCGCCAATACCTCAGTGCCGTGGGCTGGCAGGCTATCGGCCACAGCAGTCTCATTGCCACCGCCGGGTGGCTGCTTTCCATCGGCCAATTGACGATCGGACAATTGGTGGCGGCCGAAGTGGTCGTGGCGGGGCTGCTCAATAGTTTCGACGCGGTGGTCAAGCGGATGGGCCATGTCTATTACTTCATGACCGCGTTGACGGAACTCGACCAGTTTTTTGCCCTGCCCAAGGACCAGGAGTCGGCGACGCTGTCCGTTCCCCTGCCCGACCCTACCGTCCATGGAATTCGACTCACCTGCAAAGATCTGGCAATGGCTCAACCCGGTACTCCCGATATTTTCAAGAACTTCGACCTCGAGGTCATGCCGGGAGAAAAAGTCGGCATCTATGCCAGCACGGCCGTCGCGAAAACGGCTCTGGCTCGGGTCCTCGCCGGACTGGAATCCCCGACGCATGGCGTGATCCGCTATAACGGCGTGGACCTTCGACATCTGGATCGAACTGCCGTCAATCGCTGTCGCGGCTTCATGCTCGACTCCCAGCTCACCCTCTTCGAAGGCACCATCGAAGAAAACATCGTGCTGGGCCGATCCTATGTGCCCTATAGCGATGTCCGCTGGGCGCTCCGCTTTACGGAGTTGGAGGAAGAAATCGATGCCTTACCGCAGGGCATCAAGTCCCACGTGCGCACACCGGGCAAAGTGCTGGCTCCGACACATATTATGAGAATCCTGCTCGCACGCGCGATTCTCGCCCGGCCACAGATCCTGATATTTGACGGCATCATGCACAACATGCAGCCGACGATGCGGGAAACCATCATCCGGCGGCTCTGCTCCAAAGACGAGCCCTGGTCGGTGGTGTTCGTCTCCAACGATCCCAACCTGACGCCTCACGTCGACCGTCGAATCATCATCGATTAACCAAGGACCTGTTGTGGGATTGCTCGATCGTCTTCCGATTCCAAAACCGACTGGCGCTCAGATTCTGATCAGTGTGCTCATTGCCGGTCTTGGCTGGTACAGCGGGCAGGCACTCAGCCAGGTCGACCAAGACCTGCGCATCATGTACACGGAATACACGCTCGGCGCAGCCGACCTCGCACACATTTCAGCCGACGCCATGCGCTATCGCAACACCATCCTCCGCGCACTGGAGGCCAACAGCCAAAAGGACTTTGAACGCATCACCGAATCACTTCCCACTCAACGCGCGAAAATCCAACATGCCATCGACCGATACGCCGCGGCAGGGCTGCGCGTCTCCCGAAGCGGCCGGAGCGAGCCTGAGGACATCGAATCGGTCCGGCGCAGCCTCGATCAGTACTTCTCCGCGGCCAGTACGACGGTCCAACTCCTGACACAGGAGTGGACCGCCAATTCACCGGCCGAACGGGAAGTTCTGCGCAGAAAAGCAGAGGAACATGCCTCGGATAACGCCGGCCCCAAAATGATTCAGGTCAGTCTGGCCCTTGACCATTTACTGGATACTGTCGCAGACGTGGCAAAGGACATGCGGGACGAAGGCACGAAGACCATTCAGGCCAGCAGCATGACGCTGGTAGGAGGAAGTTTCTTCATTGCGCTGCTGAACTTATTCTTAGGCACCCGCAAAAAACTGAGCAAAGACGAAATCCAAGAAGAATCTGAGACTCCTTCAGGCACCTCTGACCAGTCACTACCGAACGAACCCTCGCCTTCCCCCATCACGGGCGATGTCCATTAGCCCGGCACACGCCCGACGGCCCGAAGGAGTTCGGCCCGCTCCTCGGAGGAGAGTTCCTTCCAGCTTCCCGGTCCCAATCCGGTAATGCCGATGTGCATGATCCTGACACGGTGCAATGCTGTCACCCGATAACCCAAGGCCTGACACATACGCCGGATCTGGCGGTTTCGCCCTTCAGTCAATATGATTCGAAACCGGTTCGGCCGCACACGCTCCATGCGGCACGGCCTGGTCTTGCTGCCGAGAATGACGACTCCCGCCGCCATATTCGTGAGAAACGCCTCGTCGAATGGCCGATCGACGTCCACTACGTACTCCCGTTCGTGGCCGAATTCCACACGCAGGATTTCGTTCACGATGTTCCCATCATTGGTGAGCAGGATCAGACCGGATGAATCTTTATCGAGCCGCCCGATCGGGAAAATACGTTCGGAGTGCCCGATTTCGGCAATGATATTCCTGGGCACATGCGATTCGCTCGTCGTTGTCACCCCGACCGGCTTGTGATACTTGATGTAGATGAACGCCTGCCCCCATGGGATTGTCGCTCCGTCACAGGCGATGACATCGGCCCGACTGACCCGATCACCCAATGTGGCGACAACGCCGTTGATGGTCACTCGACCCGCTTCGACGCGATGATCCGCCTCACGCCTGGAACAAATGCCGTGTTCGGTAAAAAATTTATTGATGCGAATGGAAGGGGATGGGGAAGGCGCGGGCTGAACGTCGCGCGACATCGCCGTGCCGGCCTTAATGAACCCGGCGCCCGGCTTTGATCCGGCCGAGCATGCGATAGATCAAACGGGCGATGGCAAACTGCGGGGCCACGAACCCTTCGATCGGAGCGATCTCACTGATATCCATTCCGACGATCCCGGGCCCGTTGGCCAGTGCCGTGACCAGATGCAACGTATCGTACCAGCTGAGTCCGCCTGGCTCCGGCGTACCCAGGGCCGGGATAATGGCGCTGTCCAGGCCGTCGCAGTCGAAGGTCAGATAGACCGGCCCGGTGCAGGCCGCCACCACCTCGGGAACCCATCGCGCCGCCCGGCCCTCATACGGACCGGATGGATCGAGAATCGAGGCGGCAAAGAACGTCGAGATACTTTTCGTCGTCTTGATCCGCTGGATTTCTTCCGGACAGATCGACCGGATTCCGACCTGAACCAGCCGGTGCCCGTCATCCACGACGCGCGCCATGACACTGGCGTGGCTGAACGGATTCCCTCCGTAGGCCTGTCGCAAATCCCCGTGCGCGTCGATTTGCACGACACAGAGATCGGGATACCGTTTTGCGTGAGCCCGGATGGCCCCGAGCGCGCCGGTATGTTCGCCCGTCAGCGTGACGAGAAACTTCCCGGTGCCGACATGCGGCGCGACAAACGCTTGAATCGCATCAACCGCCTGGCCGTCCACACTCCCTTGCAAGTCGAGTGTCGTCGCGGTCGCGATGCCGCCCCATTCACGGAACGGCTCACACCCCAGTTGTTCATCATAGAATTCAACCTGGGCGGACGCTTCAAGAATGGCGGAGGGCCCGCGGTCTGATCCGAGAATATAGCTGGAGGTATGTTCGTAGGGAGCCGGCAGAACATAAACACCTGCCTGCTCAGGATGGCACCAGGGTTCATCGATCCCCAGAAAGTTGTGGTCCGCGCCTTCCCAACCGGCAGGCAGTGTCATCGCTGTTCTTCCACCACAAACGCCGGCATGAGATGCAGGCACCTACGCAAGACGTCCACGCCGATTTAGCGGCGCGAGGACTTGGGAATATTTTCTTCTGGAATAAAGACGGCCAAGGCAATGACGGTCGTCCACAGATTGGGCTTGCCGACGGCTGACTGCGTGATATTCAACGTGCGCACGATTTTCCCGGCCATCTTGAAGACCTGCTCCCGCTCTTTCCAGGCGATGTTGGGATCGAATTCCACGCCCAACGTGGTGGCCAACATCTGCGCGGCAAGATCCTCGGTATATTCGCCCGTTTCCTCGTCGGTCTCTCCGTGCGCATGGTGCTCGGAGAGATAGCCGTAGGTCTGACGATCCGTCGGGATCGCAAGGCCGATGGACGCGGACACCAGCCGGTTCCGTTCATTGGTTTCCGACCTGGCCATCACACAGAACGTGATTTCCCCTGGATTCAGCAGTTTTTCACCGCGCTTGCGCGGGATGATTTTACAATTCGGCGGGAGAATGGACGACACCGTCACCAGATTGCAGTAGGCTACACCGGCGCTGCGCAGAGCTTGCTCAAAAGAAGCCAGTTTCTCCTTGTGAACCCCCACTCCCCGCGTCAAAAACATCTGTGTAGGTACCATCGTCGTCTCCCTTGTCTATCCGCAGGCTGGCCACACTATCGTGACAAAAACGTTACATTGGGCCGCTGTTGTACCAAGATTGTCCGGGGTTCGCAATATCCTCCCCGGGATTATTTCTACGCTCCGGCGGCCGGCTCTTTCAGATTCAGGACCAGCAACCGCGGTTCGGTCATATCTTCGATGGCCGCGCGAACGCCTTCGCGGCCCAGCCCGGAATCCTTCACGCCTCCGTACGGCATGTGATCCGCCCGAAAAGTGGGAATCTCATTGGCCAGCACCGCCCCCACTTCGAGATGGCGGAACGCGTGAAATACCTTGTTGATGTCCTGCGTGAATACCCCCGCCTGGAGACCATAGTCGGACTGGTTCAACGTCGCAATGGCATCGCTGAACTGCCGATAGGAGGACACGGTGACCACCGGGCCGAACACTTCCTGGCAGGACACTTTCATCTCGGCCTTCACGTTCGTGAGCACCGTCGCTTCCAAGACCGTTCCCAAGCGCTTGCCCCCGAGCAAGACCCGGGCGCCCTGCGACACGGCCTCTTCGATCCACCCTTCGACACGTTGAGTGGCCGCGGGGTCGATCAACGGGCCGACGGTCGTCGTCTCATCCGTCGGATCACCGGCTTTGAGCCGGGCCACCTGCAGCAACAGCTTGGTTGTAAACGTATCCGCAACTGAATGATGAACGAGAATCCGCTGGACTGAAATGCAGGTCTGCCCGGCATACCCGAAGCCGCCGGCGGCGCACCGCTGGGCCGCCAGATCAAGATCCGCATCCGGTTCGATGATCACCCCGGCATTGCCACCGAGTTCGAGCGTCACTTTTTTCTTGCCGCATTTGGACTTCAACATCCAGCCGACCGGGGCGCTGCCGGTAAAGCTTAACAACTTGAAGCGGGGATCGATCACCAGCCGCTCCGCCGTGGCATTGTCACAGGGCAGTACGTTCAGCCCGCCGGCAGGAAGCCCGGCTTCCAAGGCCACCTCACCCAGGAGTAACGCCGTCAGCGGCGTCTGGGGAGCGGGTTTGATGAGGATCGGGTTGCCGGCAGCCAGGGCAGGCGCGACTTTGTGAACGACCAGATTGAGCGGGAAATTAAACGGCGTGATCCCGATGATGGGGCCGACCGGAAACCGGCGAACCATTCCGAGAAACGATTCGGTCTGCGGCGTCCAATCAAGCGGCACGACTTCACCGGGAATGCGCTTGGCCTCTTCCGCCGCGATCGTCAGGGTCTGCACCGCGCGATTGACCTCGCGCTTCGCATCGGCGATCGGCTTGCCGGCTTCCGCCGTAATCGTCTGGGCGAATTCATCCCGGCGTCGATACAGCAGCGCCGCCATATCCTGCAATATATTATAGCGGGCATGCGAGGCCAGCTTCGCCATAACCGGTGCGGCGGCGGCGGAAGAGGCCAGCGCCTCCTCGGCATCGCTGTCACCGGCCTGACAGACTTCGGCAATCACATTTCCGGTAAATGGATTCGTCACGCGAGCCGTAGCGGCGCTGTGCTTCCAAACTCCGTGGACGAGGAACGGGCGTGGTCCCTGCAAACGTGCGATCTCCCCTAAGATGCGGTCGGAGCGGATGCCGATTGCGCCGCCTCGGCGGCCTGTTGTTCCGCAACGGCTTTAGCGATCAATTCATCCGTTCCCCAGTCGCGCACGGCTTCCAGCGTAAAGCTTTCATACGTGGACACCCCGTGGCACGCCGGACAATCCGGCATGGGGACTTTCCGGTAAAACACTTCGCCCAGACAGGACATGCACACCCAAAAGTCAGCCGTGCCCTCATGCCGGGGGACAGACCAAAATGATTGCGTGGAAGCCATAATTACTCCTACGTTATGGTACGTGTGAATCAGGAACAGGCGGCATTGCGCCTTCAACTGCCCGCACGGGCCGGACGAGAAACTCGTGCTCCGCACCGCTTCGTGAATGCGGGGTGCTCGCCAACAGCCGATCGATTTCTTCGGCGAACATTTCGAACGGGAAGGCACCGGGAATCGCGATCGCCGGCTCTTTTTCCGTCGGACCGCTCGCCGTCCGCATGAGAATGAAGCCGGGTGTCCCGTGAAATCCCCAGCTGTACGCTTCTTCCCGATCCTGAAAAATCGCCGCGACGTGAGATTTTTCTTTGAGACAGCGTTCAAACGCCGGCTGGGTTAATCCGATGGCCCCGGCATGGCGTAGAATCACCGCATGATCCAATCGCCCGCCTTCCGCAAATAAACGGTCGTGCATCGGCCAATACTTTCCTTGAACTCCGGCACAACGCGCCGCCAGCGCCGCATCAAGGCCGGGCCCCTGGTCGGCGCGCGGATAGTCGCGGTAGAGAAACTTCACTTTGCCGGTATCCACATAGCGCGCCTGGATTCTCGGCCAGGTCTCTTTAAAAAATTTCAAGCAGAAGCCGCAGGTAAAGTCCGAGTACTCGATCAACGTCACCGGCGCATTGGCCTGTCCCCTCATGCGAGTGTCGGCCTGGACGGATTCGTCTTTGGCACCGGACACAGCCGGAAGAAGGATGACGCACAGGGCCATCACCCAGCCAATGCTCGCCATACCGGACCGCACGTTTTTCATGACGGCCGTTTACCCCGCGCCCGCTGCCGCTCTAACAGCCCCATCATCAGCAGAGGCCACACCACGGTCGCATCGCTCAACACTTCGGCAAACCGACCGCCGTCGGCGGGGGGGACGAACTTCCCCCACGAGATGCCTTCTTGATAGGTGCAGCCGCTCAACCCGCCCCAGTAATCCGGTTCGGGACAGATCCGCACGCCGTACTGGAAACGCGGCGGCTTCACATTCAGCCCCAGCCGATGGTTTCCGATCTCCACATAAGGCCCGACCTGCTGAGCCCAGTTTCTCGGCACCCCGCCGCCGATCGTAAAAATTCCGATCCGTTTGGCCGACAAAATCTGGCCGGCATAGCTGTTGAGATCAAGATACGGGTTGAACGTCGGGAGAGACTGATGAATGCTGCGCAGGACGGCCAGATCGTCGCCGGGCTTGACCTGCGAGCGGGCCTGGGCGATTGCCTTTCCCATGGCCCAGGTCCCCACATCCAGCCCCATTTCTGAATCGGTGTACGCCGGGATATACACCGGCACCTTCTTCAGATAAGCACTCTTGAGAATCCCGTCACCGTCATACTCTTCCGCCAGGGTTTTGCCCAGCTCTCGTGTCAGGATTTCAGAGGAGAGCGTCGTGTCATAGTCCATGCGCTTCAACGTCTGCGAGACTACCTGCTCCACGTAGTTGAGATTGGACTCCATCTCCAGCGTATCGTAGACGCGGTTGTAGCCCTTCTCGAACAATTCCTCATCGGACACCGATGGATTGACGCGATAATGGGTCTTGCCGATTGATTCGCTCAAACCGTGGGCGATCAGCGCGCCGGTGGAGATAATGCACTGCACCATGCCGCGATCCACCATCGTGCTGATGATCTTGCCCATCTTGGCGATGGTCATGGCGCCGGAAAGCGTCAACACGACTTTGCAATCGGGATCCTCGATCATCGCGTCGAGGACTTCGAATGCTTCACCTAACCGCCGCCCCCCGAACGCCGTCTTGCCCATGGCGATCAGCAGCTCGTTGAACGATCCGATTTTATCCGGATCGAGCGGCTCCAGGGCTTCTAGTCCGTCTTTCCCGCCATCATGAAATTCACGTGTTGCCATAACCCGTCACCGCCCCCAAATATAATGATTAAAGGCGCATTC
>OMJA01000162.1 GCA_900299245.1 Nitrospiraceae bacterium
GGGTTGATCGGGCGGGGGGGGGAGGACACCCCCAAACCCCCCCACCGGGATGGCCTGTTTCACATGAGTGGGGTGCGGCGCCCCCTTTGTGTTTCGCGCGAGCCGGCGCCGGCCCCACCGCCGGTCTCCGAGATCTTCGCCGCACCGACCGCGCAATTCACGCCTGAGCTGGAAGAAAAAATCGTCAAGGTCCTGGAAGAGGCGAACCAATACACCACCTACGACCGGGCCTGGGCCTGTTATTACGATCCGCTGGCGGGCAGCATGGAAGTGCTCGGCATCGCCGGAGATCAGAAGAGCGAAAAAGACAGCAAGAAAGACATGCGCGCCGGCCACCGGCTCACACTCGACAGCTCGGCCTCCGGCTGGGCCGTCCGGCACAGGAAACCGCGTGTCGACCATGACCTGGCCTCCACCCAGGGCCGTTTTCTGGATCACAAACATCTCTATAAAGACCGATTTGTCTCCTCGCTTGTGGTCCCGTTCTTCGTCCGCGGACAGGTCGGGGGAACATTGACCCTCGGGTCAAAGGAAGCCGGACGCTACCAGGCCACCGACGCCCGCACCCTCGAACCGATCATTCTCAAACTGGCCGACCTGCTTCAAGCGCCTCCGGCCCCGGTGGCAGTCCCGGCAAGCCAGCCAGAAGCCGGATCCGAAAACGCCGCCGCCCCCGCTGCGGCGCCGACGATTCTGGAGCCGGCCATTCGTAAGCAGGAGCGGCAAGCCGCCATCGGGGAATTCAGCGCCTTCCTCGCCACGGAAATCCGGGAGCCGATCGGCGCGATTCGTTCCCAGTTGGAAGAAGTGACCGCGGAAGGCATTCTTGATTTTGACCCGCAAACCCGCGTCGAAAACGCCATGCGTGATTTGATCCGGGTCGAAGCCATCCTGAACGAAATTCTCGATTTCGCGAAACCGCTCGAACTCAACCGGCGCCTCTGCCGCATTCCCGAAGTGCTCGAAAGCGCGCTGGTGGTGGTGGGCACCGATCTGGAAGTCACCCGCATTCAGGTCACCAAAGACTATGCGACACAGATCGCCCCGGTGCGCGGCGACGAAGCGAAACTGCAACAAGTCTTCTTGAGCATCTTCAAGAATGCCGGCGAAGCCATGACCCCGGGCGGCCACCTGCACATTCAGGTCACCCAACATCGCGCCGGCCGCGGCATCGAAGTCCAGATCCTGATCAAGAACGACGGCGCTCCCATCCCGGCGGAAATTCTCGACAAGGTCTTTGAGCCGTTCTTTACGACGAAACGCTCCGGGACCGGCCTGGGTCTCGCGACCGTCAAAAAGATCATCGAAGAGCACGGCGGATCGATCGCCATTGCCAGCGCCCCCGGCGAAGGGACCACGCTGACGATTCGCCTCCCCGGGGTCAGCCGGGGCCCGGCCTTCCGCCACCGCGGGCGTGGCCGGAGACCGGCGCGCCGTCCTACGGCCTAGGCCGCTCATAGCACTCGACTGCCCGGCTCGCCAATCGTGACATTCCCGTCGGGACGTTCCTGTCGCCCCGCTGTCATTTCAACGCGATAGGGCGATTCGCGCCGTGGTATCCGTCCTCGCTTTCTCACTTGACAGGGATACCCCCCCATCGCTATGATCGCGGCCACTTGATTCGGCCTAAGAATTTAACTGTTTTTAAGCGTATTTTCTCCAGTCACCATTTTTCAAAGGAGTAGGGTATGAAGCTCGTACTCGGCACTATTGCGACGTTGTCCGGTGTGCTTTTCACGTTGTCGTTGGCCTCGGCCAACCCCGCACTGCTACCCAAGCATGAGGGGTATCCGATGAAAAACAGTGGGAGCCCCGTCACTGGCCAGCCCACCGCCAATGACCCGGGTCAATCCGATGCCCGCGGCGAAGCGACCCTGCTCAAGTCCGCCAATTCCATCAAGCACAGTCAGCAGAACCTGACCAAGACCGACAATGCCCGGATCACCGAGGGACAGGGCGCAGGCCGTCTCCCGAACGTGCAAGGGCCGCAGATCAAGATTGCGCCTCCGGTGACCTCCGCCACCAAGATCGGCGCCGATCGCAAGATCGAATAGTCGACAAGATTTCGAACGATACAACGGGGTCGTCGTAGCAATACGACGGCCCCGTTTTCTTTTCCCCCGCCTTCGATTCAGGAACAGCCAGCTTCACCTGTTTGGCGTCTGCTCCCGCCCCCGCTTCGGCCCCGCATTCACCGGCAGGTGCAATCGAAACCGCCAGGGCTTCTTGGCCCACGTACCGGCATAGTCGACACCGATCCTGGGAAGCGCCGCAATCTGCCTGCGTAAGATCCGACCGCCCCGATCCTCGAACCAGAGAGACTCCTGAGTCGTCAGATCGATCCGGTTCAGAGTCCGGTCGATCTGCAATGCGCGGCAGAGTCGTCCCGGACCATCAATCAACACCCCGTCGAATTCGATCGCGCGGATCAGCACTGCCGCGGGAAATGCTTCCCGTTCCGTCACGACATTCAAACAGTGATACATGCCGTAAATGAGATACACGTAGGCCAGACCGCCCGGACCGAACATCACCTCGGTTCGTTGCGTTTTTCCTTTGGAGGCATGGCAGGCCTTGTCCCGATGGCCGACATAGGCTTCTACTTCGATGATTTTCCCTGCAATCTCACGCCCGTCAATGAACCGGACGAGATACTTGCCAAGGAGAGATCTCGCCACGATGAGAGTCGGACGATTGAAATAGTCTCGGGAGAGAAGCTTATGCCTTGTATTCATCTGGTCTAGCTATACAGTTGCTCAAAACGCTCTTCCAACAAGGCCGCAGGCGACGCACGAACCGGAGGCGTACCCTCCTGGGGTACGTTGAGGATTTGCGCCAGCCGAGAACGCCGTTGGAGAGCGTTTTCAGCAACCTGTCAGAAGTACCAGGCCAGGCCGCCCATGAAAGTCCGCGGATTCCCCGGCACAAAGTGGATATCATTGACCGCCGCCGCTTCGTTGCGCAACTGGGAGGAGAACGCAAAGATTGCCTGCTCCCATTTTGCGTTGAATAGGTTCTGAACAAACAGAAAGGCTTCCATCCGGCCATGGGGCAGCTTGACCGGCAGCTGATACCGCTCCGACAGGTCAAAGTCTATCCAGGCGGGAGACTTGATACTGCGATCCTCGATCAACGGCCGCACGCCGAGATAGGTCGCCTGCAACTGGGAGGTCAGCCCTTCCGGCCATTTCAGCAGCAGCGCCCCGTAGGCTGTCACCTCAGGGGCCAAGGGAATGGCATCGCCGTTACGGAATTCCGCCTTGGTCCAGGTCACGCTCCCGTTGAAGTACAACGGTCCCCATACCCGGCCACGCGCCGCGACTTCCACGCCTTCCCGTGTGGTCGCGCCGCGAATCTCTGTCGTCCCTTCGTCGCCGACAAAGACCAGTTCCGATTTCAGATCGAGACGCCACAGCGTCGCGATCAACTCGATGCCGTCGTCGCCGAGGGGTTTCGACCGCACGCCGACTTCATAGCTTCTGGCCCGCGCAAGCGGCGAGGAACCCGGCGCCACGGCCGACCGCGCATCGTTGCTATGATAGCCCTCCCCGTAATTGGCGAAAAACTCGGTGCTCGCCCAAGGTCCCAGGATGACGTTCATCTTCGGCAGGACCACGCCTGAATTTTTCCGACCCGCCGGTTGTTCCGCGCACGTGGCGCAGCGGTTACGGACATCGAAGGTAAAAGTTTCACCGCGAAGACCGCCGGCCAGCCGCAACCAGTCCGTCGGCTGCACCTCCGCTCTGACAAAAGGCGCATAGGAGGCTTCGAGAATGTCGGTGTCGGTCGTCGTGCCGGTCATGACGCGCGTCGTCTGCGTGCCGAGCTTCGCATGAATGTCGTCTACCCGGGCTTGAAAGCCTATCGATCCGATGCTGGGAAGGCCGAACACGTCGCCTCGCTGCTTGTACCCGAAGTCGCCCCCATACATGACACGGCGGTCGGATTGAACAATTCCATCGCCATTCACCGGATCGTTTTGGAAGAACGTAAAGTTCGTATAGAGATCTAGTTGATAGTGCTGAGCGTACGCATTGGCAAAAAACTGGCCGCCGGACATCGTGTCGTAGTGATAATTTAACTTGGCCGTGCTGCGCATGGTTTTTCCGCCTTCCGACGGATCGATCGCCCCGAAACGATCGAGGGAGCCGTCATTGACAGCGCGTAACGGTATTTCTCCGGAGGCATTCCACTGCGCTTTATGATAGGTGCCGGTGAAGCTTAGCTCATCACGCCCGCTGAGATTCGTCGTCAGTTTCCCGAAGAGATTGGCGCGAAAATATCGGTTGTCGCTCTGGAACGGACCATTGGTGTAATAACCCTCCGCCGCGATGAGCGTGCGGACCTTCTCTGTCGTCGGCGAAAACATCAGAAGATTTCGAGTGGTACTGAACTGTCCGCCCGCCGACTGGACCACACCTTCCTTGACCACATCGCGCGTGCGAAAGTTCACC
>OMJA01000163.1 GCA_900299245.1 Nitrospiraceae bacterium
AGCGGAATATTCTGGAAAACCCAGGTTGGTACACCCAGTACACTCCCTATCAAGCCGAAATCTCCCAGGGCCGCCTTGAAGCACTGGTGAATTTTCAGACAATGGTCGGGGATCTGACCGGGTTGCCTCTGGCCAATGCCTCGCTGCTGGACGAAGGCACGGCCGCCGCGGAAGCGATGGCGATGTGCCTGGCGATTTCCCGATCCCGCGGCGACGAGCGCAAGGACTTCTTTGTGTCGGACGACTGCCATCCGCAAACCCTGGCCGTCCTCCAAACGCGCGCGGAACCCCTGGGCATCACCATTCGCACAGGCCCCAAAGCCGCCATCAATTTTTCGGATAAGACCGTATGCGGACTGTTGCTGCAGTATCCGACGAGCGACGGCTATGTCGGCGACGTCAGCGGGCTGGTCGCGCAGGCTCATGAAGCCGGCGTGCTCGTCGTCGTCGCCACGGATCTGCTGGCCCTGACGTTGTTGCGGTCTCCCGGAGAGTTCGGAGCCGATATTGCCGTGGGCTCCAGCCAGCGCTTCGGGATCCCCGTGGGATTCGGCGGCCCGCACGCCGCGTTCCTGACCACCAAGGAAGAATTCAAGCGCCAGATGCCCGGACGTATCGTCGGCGTTTCGAAAGATACCGCGGGCAATACCGCCTACCGGTTATCCCTGCAAACCCGCGAGCAGCACATCCGACGGGAGAAGGCGACAAGCAACATTTGCACAGCCCAGGTACTGCTGGCCGTCATGGCCGGCATGTACGCCGTCTACCATGGCCCCGGCGGGCTCCGCCGCATCGCGGAGCGCGTGCATGGACTGACGCTGATGCTCGCCGAAGGCTTGCGCCGGCTGGGATTTGATGCAGGCCCCGAGTTGTTCTTCGATACCCTGCGCATCCGGGTGTCCACCACGCAAGCGGCTCAGATCCTCGCAAGGGCCGACGAGCAGCGCATCAACCTCAGAACCCATGAAGACGGGTCCATCGGACTCTCCCTGGATGAAGTCAGCAGCGAGCAGGAAGTTCGAACACTTCTGGAACTCTTTGTCGGCCACGCGCGCCTGCCGTTTCAGATCAGCGAGCTTGCCCGATCTGTAGAGCCCGGCTATTCCCGGCCGCTGGCACGCACCACGCCCTATCTCACGCACGAGATTTTCAACCGCTACCACGCCGAGCATGAGATGTTGCGTTACCTGCATCGGCTCCAGGGCAAAGATCTGTCGCTCACGCACTCGATGATTCCGCTGGGCTCCTGCACCATGAAGTTGAACGCGACAACGGAGATGCTCCCGGTCACCTGGCCGGAATTTGCCCACCTCCATCCTTTTGCCCCGACCGGGCAGACGCAGGGGTATCAGGCACTGTTCCGGCAGTTGGAATCCTGGCTCGCGGAGATTACGGGATTTGCCGCCATCTCGCTTCAGCCGAACGCCGGCTCCCAGGGCGAGTACGCCGGTCTCATGGTGATCCGCGCCTTTCACCGTGCGCAGGGGGCACCCCATCGAGATGTTTGTCTGATCCCTGTCTCGGCCCACGGCACTAATCCCGCCAGCGCGGCGATGGCCGGAATGACGGTCGTCGTCGTGGCCTGTGACAAGCAAGGCAATGTGGATCTTGGCGACCTGGAAACGAAAGCCGTGCAGTATCGCGACCGGCTTTCGGCCTTGATGCTGACCTACCCGTCGACCCATGGCGTATTTGAAGCGGATGTCCGCCGGATCTGCCAGATCGTGCATACCCACGGCGGTCAGGTGTACATGGACGGCGCCAATATGAACGCCCAGGTCGGCCTCTGCCGGCCCGGTGACATCGGGGCCGACGTCTGCCATCTGAATTTGCATAAGACCTTCTGCATCCCTCACGGTGGAGGCGGACCTGGTATGGGGCCGATCGGCGTCGCCAGACATCTGGCTACCTATCTCCCCGGCCATCCCGTCACCGGCCTCGGCACCCGCGAATCGATCGGTCCCGTATCCGCGGCACCGTATGGCAGCGCGAGCATCCTGCCCATTTCCTGGGTCTACATCGCGCTGATGGGCGGAGAGGGCCTGAAAAAGGCCACTCAGGTCGCGATCCTCAACGCAAACTACATGGCTAAACGGCTGGAAAAGCACTACTCGATCGTCTACACCGGCGCTACGGGACATGTCGCGCACGAGTTCATTCTCGACCTGCGGCCCTTCAAGGAGTCATCCGGAGTAGAAGCCATGGATGTCGCTAAACGCCTCATGGATTACGGTTTTCATGCGCCGACCGTCTCCTTTCCCGTCGCCGGAACCTTGATGGTGGAACCGACGGAGAGCGAGGGGAAAGCCGAACTTGACCGCTTCTGCGATGCGCTGATCGCGATTCGCGGAGAAATTCAAGCGATCGTCGACGGCGATCAACCCCGCGGCAATAATCTGCTCAAAAACGCCCCCCATACGGCGACGGCTGTCACGGCCACAGACTGGAACCGGCCTTATACAAGAGAACGGGCGGCATTTCCGACACCCTGGGTCAAAGCCAATAAGTTCTGGCCGTCGGTCAGCCGTATCGATGAAGCCTATGGCGACCGCCATTTGATCTGCACCTGTCCCCCGATGGACAGTTACCAGCCCTGACCGTGCACGGCTCATGAGCCAGGCGACGAGATGATCCCACGTCATCCAGTTCCGATAATCGTTGCCGTATTGTGCTGTCTCCTCCTCGAAGCTCACGAGAATCAGGCGCAAACGCCGTCATCGGATGTAGCGCGTCACGCCACCCCGGTGGACCTACAGGCGGGACAGAGCTACCGGGCCGGCGTTCGTGTGCGCGTGCCGAACGGCACCGCCTCATTTCCCATTCCAACCGGCTGGCGGGGAGAACGGCTGGACGAGATGGCCGCCGTGCTCCTGGTCTCGGAAAAAGAAGCCGGCTTTGTGCTTGCCTTCGCAATTCTGAACCAGACTGAAAATGAACTCATCGCCTTGCTCGGAGAGCCCCAACCCATCACCGACACGTTGATATTCGAACCGGCCGGCACGGTCACCCGGCAGGGAACGAACCTGACTGCAAACTATACAGCCGGCTCGTTGGCCGGTCGCGGCCTCGCAGTCATGGGGCCGGATCAACAAGGGGTATTGTTTCTCCACGGAAGACCACAGAAAGATCCCCGGACAAGCCGCAGCCTTCTCGACGAACTGGCAGAGCTGGTTCGATTTACCCCGACCAGTGATAATTCGCCTGCGCCGTGATGCAATTTCTCCCGGGAGGCACTATCGCTTTTCACTATTCCTGACGGAGAGACAACCGCACTCCGCCCGGCACCTGCGATTGTACAAAACTGTCGCTTGCCACCCCCCATCTTTTGGGTCATTGTGGCCCCGACCTCGCTTCAGCGATAAGGATTCTCCACCAAAGGGAGACGTTGAAACCGCCATGCCCCAAATATTGAATTTCAGCGAACATGCGAACGATGAAGAAGTGAGTTATCTCACCACCCTGTTGCTCTATCACCTCGTCGAGCGATGCGGGGGACAGATTCAATTCACGGTGAACGACGTGAACCAGGTCCGCGAAAGTCTGTCCAGGAAGATGGTCCAAATCCAGCTCGGCGACGATGTCCGGCTCCGCATCATCGACCGGGTTCCTGAACTGCAATAAGTGCATTGCCTTGCCAGCAGCATATCCGGCCGTCTGCCGCCAGGATAGCCGCGTGAACCGACTGCGGTAGACTGCTCCCGCTATGCTTCACATCTCCTCCCATGTGTCCATTCCGGATACCGAGATCCAACTTCACGCGATGCGTTCACAGGGGGCCGGTGGACAGAACGTGAATAAAGTCTCGACTGCGATTCATTTACAGTTCGACATCACCGCGTCGTCTTTGCCCAATTTTTACAAGCAGGAACTGCTGAAGCTCAAAGACCACCGAGTGTCGCAGGATGGGGTCATTACGATCAAAGCACAGCAGCATCGCACGCAGGAGAGGAACCGTGAGGATGCGCTGGAGCGGCTCTGTCTTTTGATTCAAAGCGTGGCGATCCCGCGCAAGACACGTCGCGCGACGAAACCGACCAAAGGGTCTCAAACCAGGCGGATCGAGAGTAAGAAGAAGCAAGGGCGGTTGAAAGCACTGCGGGGAAAGCTGGAATAGCCGCCGGAGGTGAATCGAAGCGGAGAAGATTCCCCGCTTCTTTCCCGTTGCCCCCAACGAATGCCGCCGGACCGCTACTCTGCAGAGACGATCGAACCGATGATGTGATAGCCGCCGTCGACGTAGATCACTTCGCCGGTAATGCCTCGCCCCAGCGAACTGACAAGAAATAGCGCCGTGTCACCGACTTCGCCCTGTTCGGTCGCCCGACGGAGAGGGGCATATTCCTTGTGGTGATCGACCATTTTGCTGATACCGGAGACACCGCGCGCCGCAAGGGTTTTGATCGGACCGGCCGAGATGGCATTGACACGGATGTTCTTCGGACCGAGGTCGTGCGCAAGATACCGGACGCTGGCCTCAAGCGCCGCCTTGGCGACACCCATGACATTGTAGTTCTGCACGACCCGTTCGGCTCCGAGATAGGTCAGGGTCACCACCGAACCACCCTCGGTCATAAAGGGAAGTGCGGCCTTGGTCACCGCCACCAGCGAATACGCGCTCACGTCAAGCGCGGTCGCAAAACCTTTGCGCGTTGTATTGACGAATTGTCCCGTCAGTTCCTCACGGGGCGCAAAGGCCACGGAGTGGACGAGAAAGTCCAGCCGGCCCGCTTCCTTCCCCACGTGCTGCATCAAGGTCTCGATCTGCGCGTCGTCGCCGACATCGCACGGAAATGCCTTGGAGCCTGGCATGGTTGCGACCAGCTCTTCGACATTTTCCTTCAGCCGCTCGTTCTGATAGTTGAAATACAGCTGGGCGCCCTGCGCGGCAGCTGACTGGGCGATAGCCCAGGCGATGCTGTGCTTGTTGGCGACGCCGATGATGAGGCCTTTTTTACCGCTCAGTAACATAATGGGAAGCTCCTTGCTGATGACCAGTAGCGACTTTTCGTGTGCACGACTGATGTTCGTCACACTTCAACAATCGATTGCCATCACGATTGACGAACGGGGTTCAGTTGAAGGTCGAAGATAGCACGATTCGCGGAGCGGTTCTAGAAGGAGTGGAGGGAACCGGCGGCTTAGTTTCCTTTATTTCCGATGGTATGAAGTTGCGCAACCACTTTGGAGGCTTCAGGGATAAAGTCATCGAGCTGTTGCGCCTTCGCCAGCGTCAAGGCCTCTGTCGCCAGCATCACGGCATCCTGATGACGGCCGCGCTTACAGTAGCTCTTCGCCAGACTGATCCGCGCATTGACGGCTTCCGGTTCTTGTTGGATGACGTGCCGAAGCAACTGTTCCCCTTTCTCCGGATCGCCGCCCAGCATCGCAGGTAACCGCACAAGCAACGTTCCTCTGGCGGAAAGCGCATCAAGGTGATCCGGCTTGAGTTCGAGGGAGCGATTGAGCTCCTTCATCATGCGCCGAAATCCCAGAACGGACGAGAGGCTCATCTCGCCATCGATCCGCATCAATTCACCGAGATTGCAGAACAACGCAAAGTGGGCGTCGGCAGATTTTTCGTCGGCCGCGACCGCCTGTTCACCTAACGACTGGCCCTTTTCGTAGAGTGCCGCCCTGGTGGCCCGGTCGGTCGCGATGCGCCCGTCATGGCACGCCTGCAACGCTCCGGCAATCAGATCCTGGGTGGCCGGCTGAGCACTGCCTGACGTCGTACTCCCAATCCAAAATACGACAGATGCGAAGATGACAAGACCGACCCGCTGCATGACTCCTCCATAAATTGGAAGTACCGGTTTCGTTATATACAGCAAGGCCGATGCCAGTGACAAGCAGAAGCAACTCTCTGAAAATTCATTGACTACTTCCACCGGAACCTGCCGGTTCCATCCATCCTGTGGCGAGAAAAAAACAGACTGCGGGGAAAATGCAACAGACAGCTGTGAGGCTGACCTCTTTACCCATGGCAACGAGAGCGACGCCTTGTATTCAGACCATCCAGAGTAGCAGGCGCATGCTCCGCCAGTTGTTGAAGGGATTGAAACGCGACGAGTATCTCCTCGTAGGAGTAGTGCGCATTACGCCCGCTGGGGTTGGGCAACAGAAAGATCGGAACGCCGGCAATGTCACGTGCCGTAGCCCCGAGAGCAACACGAGGTGACATTCGCTGATCGAGGCCAAATACCATACGGTAGATCGTCACTCCCAACAACGCCACGATACGAGGACGATACCGCCGTATTTTCCTCGTCAGCGCCGTTATGCCTCTGCGGTATTCCTCGGCTTCGAGGGCATCGATACCCCGGCTCGAGCGGCCGATGATGTTGGTCAATCCGAGCTTCCATTCTGGCAAACGCTTGTCTTCCTTAGCCGTCAAGGGCTCCGTCACAAGCCGAGACTCATACAGCAACTTCCAGAACCGGTTGGACGGACCGGCAAAATGATGGCCGACCAGCGCCGACCGGAGGCCTGGATTGATCCCAACAAATAGAATGGAGAGATCCGGCTCTATGCGGTCAGGGAGTCTCGATTTTCTGGTCATGCCACAGCTCTCGAACGGTTGAGGCAGTTTAGTGAGCGGCCAACCAATCTGCCACAGGACCGGGAAGGAATTCGCCTGCACAATCGGATTAGAAGAACGCTATAACTCTATGAATTTACAGACAGTCGATCAAGGACTGACGTTCGGCATGCGCCTTGCTGAACTTAGGGGCAGTGCCCGATTAGTGGCACGAATCTCAACAACCTTTCTGGAGGGATTTACTATGAAGAGCATGTTGATGGCAATCATGGCAGTGGCAGTGGCGGTTTCGTTCAGCGCTCCGTCCTTCGCCGGCGACGAGAAGAAGAAGGAAGAGAAGAAGGGCGGCCATGTGGTGGTGTTCGGCGATGAGAAGAAGAAGGAAGAGAAGAAGGGCGGCCACGTGGTGTTCGGCGACGAGAAGAAGAAAGAAGAGAAGGGCGGCAAGTAATCCCGCTCCTGCTTTTGGCGAGGCTAGCTGGCTTGAGAGGTTTCCCGCTTCGAGCGGGAGACCTCTCGGGCGGTTCCCCTACCGCATCGAATCCCTGATATAGACCGCCTGCAATCCCACAATTGTTTTCGAATCCCGGATCGTCCCATCCTCGATTTTTCTGATTGCCTCAGCCAGAGGCATCTCGATCACCTCCAGCACCTCATCTCGATCCAGCTGTTGCCGGCCCGGAATCAGTCCCGTCGCTTTGTACACGTGAATGACTTCATCGGCAAACCCGGGGGCCGTCAATATGCTGGACAATAATGCGAACGAGGAGGCCCGGTAGCCGATCTCTTCTTCCAGTTCCCGCGCCGCGCAGCTCAACGGATCTTCACCAGGATTGAGCTTGCCTGCGGGAATCTCATAGATGAACCCCCCTGCCGCATGGCGGAACTGACGGATCAGCACCACCGTGCCGTCATCCTTCAGCGGCACGACAGCCGATGCGCCTGGATGGCGAATCGTTTCCAGATCGACGGTCACGCCGTTCGGCAGAGCGACCGTTTCGATGTTCAGTGTGACGACCCGCCCTTTGTAGATCTGTTTGGTCACGGCCTGTCCGTCACGTACGCGCGGGCTTCCGGTAGAAAGGCGGTTTCACGATCTGCGCGGGCACGGCTTTGCCCCGGATATCGATCGTCAACTTCGAGCCGATCGTCGAATGAGTCAACGGCACGTAGCCCAGACCGATCCCCTTTTACAGAATCGGCGATAGGTTTCCGCTCGACACCTCGCCGATAGGCGCTGACGAGTCGGCATCGAGAATCTTGCACCCGTGCCGCGGGACCGCCTTTTCCAATAACTCAAATCCGACGAACCGTTTGGCCGG
>OMJA01000164.1 GCA_900299245.1 Nitrospiraceae bacterium
ACAAACGCGACCGCGGCCGCACCAAACACAACTGATAACGCACCCTTCTTCATGAGACTGCCTCCTTGTGATGAACTAACTGCCCTGATTTCTCACTTACGGCTCTCCTCCATGACCCACCGGCCTGATGAGAGGAATGGAAGAGATCACTTCCTCTCTTGTGTACTCGATCGCTGTCACGCTGGCGAGGCTGATCGTGGACCGAGTATATATAGTAAAGTCTACCGTACCCTGTCAATCTGAAACAAGTAGCCGGATCGTCCGATCCCCGTTACGGCTTCAGATGGAGCAGATGCAGCAGTCCACCCGCCGCCGTGGCCCTGACCGCCTCATTCGCATCGTGCATCCCCTCCATCATCAGGGGCAGCACGTCGCGATCTCCGATGTGCCCCAGCGAACGCAGGGCGACGATCTTGGGACCAGGCAGTGTATCGGCCGTGAGCCCGCCCAAAAATGCGATCGCATCTCTCGCGTTCGCTTTCGTCGCCTTTCCGAGTGCAAAGGCGATCGACGCGCGGGCGGCCGTATCGTTCTGCTGCGCAAGAGCCCTGGCTGTTTCAGCCACCAGCTCAAACGATTGGCCGAGTTGCAGCAGGGACGCCACCGCCGCCGCCCTGACCGTCACCTGCCCGTCTCCTAACAACGGCTTGATGGCCGGCACGGATTCGACCGTCCCTAACTCCGCCAGGCTCGACACCGCGGATTCTCGCACCGCCGGAATGGGATCCTTCAACAACAGCTCGATTTTCTCGCGGGCCTCTTTCCGTCCCAGTTGCCCTAACCCCCTGGCCGCTGTTCCCCGCACCGACGGCTGAGCGAACGTCAAGAGGTCCAGCATCAGAGGTACGCCCCGTTGATCCTTCAAATCGGCGATCGCCCGCAGGGCATCCGTTCGATCATCAGGGTTGGCGGCATCGGCGATCTTCCGCAAGTCATCCCACGCTTCTTTTTTCCCCAGCCGGATGAGCGCGGCATACGCGGCAATTCGGACAGGGGACAGTTCATCCTTCGTGGCAGCCTCGATAAGCGGCAGCACCGACGCGTCCCCGGAGCGCCCGAGCGCTTTGACGACCCGCGCCTTCACCAGCCCCGCCTGATCCTCGATCGCCCCGCGCAACTTCTTCGACTTTCTCCCGGCTTCCGAGCGGCCCAGCCCTTCGACCGCCAACACCCGCACGGGACCAGACCCGTCGCTCAATCCGTCCTCGAACAGCGGCACCACCTCATTGGAATCGATTTCCTTCAATGCTGTATAGGCGGCTCCGCGCATCTGCTCGCGCATATCCTTCATGAGCACCACAATCAGACCGAGCGCCACCTCGCGAAGCACCGGTTCATCATCGCGCTTGAGAGACTGGGCCAGCAGATCATATTCATCCAACGCGTCCTTCGGCTTGCCCAGATTGATCAACGACCTGATTTTGATCCGCCGGACATCCGGAGCCGCGGCTTTCTCCTTATCGAGCTTCGCCAGCTCATCGAGCGCCTGCTGATAGGCTTTCTTTTCAAACGCCGTCTGGGCCTCTTTGGGAACCACGGATGTTCCGGCGATGAGCCCGGATGGATTGAGACACGCGAGCAGACCGAGAAGTCCTGCGATCGCCATTCCACGTCGAATGCGAATTCCTTGCGACATCACTGTTCCTTACGCCCGTTACCCGCGCACGCCGGGCCCTGCGGGGCTTGCCCGTTTTTTATATCCGGGAGGCTCGTCAAAATAATAATCCGGCTGCGGAGAGAACCGGATCCGTTCATACTCCACGGACCAGGACCGATCGCGGCTCACCAGCTTCAACACGATCCCGGTTTCCACATCGACCCATTCAAAAAACCGTTCAACCCGGCCGTTCCGATCCGTCTGCACCTCGAATAATTGCGCAGGCCGTCCGACAGCCGTCGCATCGCCGACCAAGACCCGTTCTTTCTCGCCGGGTAATGCGGGGCGAACCGGCAAGACGTCGTCCGCATCCACCGGAGTAACCAGCAACTCCTTCCGCTGCGCGAGAAGATACCAGGTTTCCGCCTTGTCCAAGCGGATGATCTCAATCGCCGCATACCCGTAATCGGTCTTCAACGCATACTTGTACTCCAGCCGGATCCGGTCACCTTTGGCGAACACCTGGGCCTGATGGCGTCGCGAATCGACCTGCCTGACGAGAGTTCCGGAAAATTCGGCGGCCGGCTCCGCCACTGCGAGGCCCGGCAGAAGCGAGAGCGCGAGACAGGCCAACCCGACTCGCGCCCTCATGCGGGAAATAGCTGAAGAGCCTGTCAATGCTGATGTTCCACAAGCGGCTGGATGTCGACCGAGTATCCCAATGACTCCGGGCCGAAACGGGGATTATCCATCACTTGATAGGCCGTCCGGTTTCCTTTAGGGGCCTGGAGCGAGAGCTGTTCCTTCAACTTGCCATCCGCCTGGATCGTCACCATCTTCGTCAGACCGGGCCCCGTCTGCGGATGCCACACCACCATCTGATAGATCCCCGGCGGAATCCGATCGATTTTGAACGAGCCCGTACTGTCGGTCAGCGCATAGTAGGGGTTGTTCACCGCCATCGCCCAGCTTTCCATATAGGCGTGAAACCCGCACTGCATATAAAAGGTCCGGCGCCCCTTGTTCAAATACACCGGGCCGACCAGTGAAGCCCCGGGCGCATGATTGTGCAGGGCATGAATATCGCCCCGATGGTGCTGGTGATTCATCACCAGCGGCGTATTGAAGAGAGTCCGTGCGCCGGCTTCCAGAGACGTTTCATACCCCTGAATGTCATGCATCACGGGATCCATATTGATGACCTCAACCGCATGCCCGTTCCGGACGATCGTCATGAACGGCTGAAAGATACAATCCCGCGCTTCGATCAACGGCACTGATGTTTCAAACGGCTTGCCCGACTCCACTCCCTCAAGGAGCACAATGGCATCCTTCAACCCGGCATCCGGGCTCACAACAAAATCCCGCAACAGCCGCCAGCCCCGACCGTTTGAGACCCGCCCGCAGTACGCAGGATCCGGGAACGTAATAAGGTTGAACCCCTTGGGCTCAGGAATCCTGCCTTCCAACCGCACAATCCCTTCGATCGACCCGCCATGCGACACATCCACAACCTCATAGGCAGAGGCTGATCCAGCCCCGATGCCCGCCATAATCAGCAATCCAAGCGCCGCCATTATCCTGCTGCCGGACCGTTTCAGACTCGTCTGTCTTTTCACAATACACACCTCCATGCCGAATCGCTCATACCCAGCCGGTGCATCGTATCAAATGGGCGCCACAAAGAAAAAGGGGGAAGCCTTGCGGCTTCCCCCTCGTGTTCACTCCCGCTTCCTACTGAACGTAGGCAGGAAGGAGCTATCTCGCTGCGACCGGAATCACCTGCACCGGTTGTTCAACCGATGCACTCTTCATCCCGGCGCCCGTCCCGTGCAGCGGCAACAACCGCTGATCACCGGACGGTAACACCCGCACATACCCCCACTGGCCGGACTGGGAGTACGGCAACCGCTGGTTGCTGTACACATAGTCGCCAGGCTGACGGTAGGGACCGCCCGCCGAGGGGATAAAGGCATCGATCGTCTCGGAACCGGAGAACTCCACGACGCTGATCAGGTCGGCGCCGCGCATGAAGGGCTCGATCGGCCACTCATGCTTCTCCACGCTGAACATTCCGTTCTGCTCGTTGCTCACACCCAGGATGTGAATCCGGACCGGATCGCCCGCATGCGCCTCGATGAGAGGCGTGGCGGGATCCTCGGGCTTGTCGGCCTTGCAAGGCTGGAACACCTTGCCCAGCGAACACCCCTGCTCTTCCCGGAACTTGTAGGGTTCGGACCGGTAGTTCACACCGGTCAACCCGGCCACATTCTGCACATAGGGCATGAAGCTCGTGCCGATGATGTTGTCTTCGTCCTGGAAGAACAACGCCACGTCACGATAGTTCGGCCGATTCTCCATCCCGGGCATCGAGTGATCCAGGATCACGTCGGCCGCCCAGGCATTCTTGGTCGAGAGATCGGCACCGGTCTTCGGATCCCGATACTTCGCACCCTTCGGGCCTACCACAATGGCGCCGAACAGACCGTTGCGCGGATTGGTCATCACATTGCCCCAATCCCAGACCAACGACGTCGTTTCACCATTGAACGGATCCGCATAGTACGTATAGGTCCGCTCGGCACCCGGCGCGATCGTCTGATCGCCCTGGTTATTGCCGACGTTGGCGCCCATCGATTCCTTCGGGTCGAACGCCAGCCCGATGGCCGAGAACGACGCCTTGCTCTCCTTCATCTTGTTCTTCAGATTCACCTTGACGCAATCACCGACGTTCACACGAAGCGTCAGCGGCATGGGTTGCGCACCGCTGGCCACCTTGGCGGTATCTTCCTCCAGGGCGTAGATCTTCGCGTCGGGATTCGTCATGAGGATCTTCCGCTCGAAGTCCACTTCGATGGTCTCAGGGGCCTTCGCATTGAACTTCATGGACGGATAATCCAACGCCACCACGTTGAACGACTTCACCGGAGCATCCGCCGGACAGACCGGCAAGGCCTTCGGGATTTCGTTCTTCGTGGAGAAACCCGAGGTGAGTTTCTTCAGATCGGCCTGTTCCTTGTCATAGACACGGATGATGCCCCAGCCGCCCTCGGAGAACTTGGAGGACCGGCCGTTGAAGTGAATGTAGTCGCCCGCCTGGAGACGCGGTCCGCCGGCTTGCGGCACCACGAGATCGTAGCGCTCGGCAATACCGATGTGGATCGAATTCTTCCGGTTGGCGTCACCCGCATAGCGCTCCGTCAGGAACGTATGACCGGACAGGGTCCAGACCATCGACTCGTTCATGAGGGTATGGAGGAGACGGAACACCATCGTGTCTCCCACATAGGCCCGCAGGGTCGGCGTATAGGGATCGCCGTGGATGCTGCTGTTGAAGATCTGCGACGAATCCGGATTGGTCGCCAACCGCTGCGCGATGGGACCAGCCCTGAAATTCAGACCGCTGCCGGTGGTGTGCGTTCCACCATTCAGGAACGGCATCGGCGTCATGTAGATCTTTTCCGGCATCATGAACGACACGGTCTTACCGGCCTCGAGCGCCACTTCGATCGGCTGCCCGGGAGGATTGCCCGCGGTCACGACGTTGACGGTGTGGGGCACGGTGTCGTGCACCTGCACCATCAATTCACGGAAGCTGTTGTTCACGCCATGACCCACCGGCTCGACGGTCCGGATGTCGGCGATGGGGCCGCTCCGTACTTCCTTGCCGGACTTCGGATCATGATAGGTGGACCCGACCGGCTCGGCGATGAACGTGCCGAACCCGCCGTGCGGCCAGGTGGTCGCGCCGAATGCATGGTCATGCCAGAACACGGTGCCCACGTCGGCATCGACCCAGAACCGCTGCCGGACGAATTCCACCG
>OMJA01000165.1 GCA_900299245.1 Nitrospiraceae bacterium
GAAATCAATGCGGTGCTGTTCGAAGGGAAATCCTGCCGCAAGGCGGTGAGTGATTTGATGGAGCGGGATGCGAAGCCCGAGAAGGGGCGGCTATGAGTCCGGAGGGGATTGAGCGGCTCCTGAAAGGTGTGCAGGCCGGCCGGGTCACAGTTGAAGACGCGGTCCAGCGGTTGCGGACTTTGCCGTTTGAAGATCTTGGCTTTGCGTCGCTGGATCATCACCGGTCGCTCCGCCAGGGGTTTCCCGAAGTGCTCTTGTGCGAAGGGAAGACGGCGAAGCAGTCCGTGGCGATCGCCCGCTCATTGATCAAGAAGGGCGGCCCGTTTCTGGCGACTCGCGCCGAGCCGGTGATTGCCAAGGCGATCCTGAAGCTCGATCGCCGGGCCCGCTATCATGCCGATGCCCGCATCGTGGCCATCGACGGCAAGCCCGCCCGCCGTGCGGGACACATTCTGGTCCTGACCGCAGGCACCGCCGATGTGCCGGTAGCCGAAGAGGCGCGGGTGACGGCAGAGGTCATGGGGAGCCATGTCGAAACGCTGTACGATGTCGGCGTCGCCGGGTTGCATCGGCTGCTCGGCCGGAAGGATCGGCTGTTCGAAGCGCGGGTGGCGATCGTGGTGGCGGGGATGGACGGGGGGCTGCCGAGTGTCGTCGGAGGATTGGTCGACTGTCCGGTCGTCGCGGTGCCGACGAGCCGGGGCTACGGCGCGAGTTTCGGCGGTCTGGCCGCACTGCTCACGATGCTGAATTCCTGCGCGGCCGGCGTCGGGGTCATGAATATCGATAACGGATTCGGTGCCGGGTGCCTTGCCCATCGCATCAATATGCTGGACAATCCACGGACCAGGCGTCCGTCGGCTACTTGACGGTCAGTTCTCCGCGCTTCGGCCAGGCTACCATCATCGTGCGCAGTCCTTTCTCGCCGTTGGCCAGCAGTTTGACACGGACCTCGTACGCATAGGCGCCGGGACCGGCCAATTGCTTTCGATGATCCTGGCCGTCCCAGGACAGGCGGATCGGGAGCGTAGTGCGCGCTTCGCCCGGCTTGATCGACTGCGGTTGAAGCGCCTGGCGATGGGTCAGAAAGCGGAGTGAAGTTTTCGATGGGGAACTGATGAGGGAGGAGACCTCGAGAACGGTCGCGCCGTTGAGTTCTTTCGGGAGTTGCACGTTCACGGAAAATTCCAGGGGGCCGTTGCCTGCCTTGTACGGCGTCGGGGCGATGTTCAACTCCAGGATCTTTAACTCCGGCTCAGGGCGCGGGACCCGCGGCGGCTTCGTTTTCGCAAACCCGTCGAGCGGAGACAGCAGGAGAAGGCCGAGGGTGCAGCCCAGCATCAGGCCTGCGGCAGCGAAGCGTCCTGTGCGTCCGGCGGTCAGTCTGCGCAGGAAGGCCGTTCCGGCCGTCAAAACATCACGCCCGGCTGAGGAAACGATCGCGATAGATGTGTGTGCCATGTACGGGGGATAGCATAGCCTCCGTAGGGTGTCAACGAAAGACCTAACAGAATGCTGAAAAACTCCGCCAGCATCGTTCTCGCGTCGCTCAGAGGTTCGACGTACCGGAGCGTACGACTCACCTCTTTGCTTGCTGCGGTCTTGCCCGCGGAACGGCGCGTCTCGGCGCGCCGGGGTTGGGCGGGTGAGAACCGTGGTCTTTTTGAGCACCCTGCGGCTGTCACGCGATGAAGCGATTGCCGTTGCGGAGCGCCTTGGGTAAGATGAGCGGCCTTTTTGCGATGCGTCGATAAGGAGCGGGAGTGGGACGACGGCTGCATTTCGATTGTTTCTCTGGTGTCAGCGGTGACATGGTGCTCGGCGCCCTGGTCGATGCCGGTCTTCCGCTGGCCCGGCTTCGCACGGAACTCAAACGCCTCACGTTGACCGGCTACCGACTGGAGCAGCGGCAGGTTCATCGAGGTGCGCTGCAGGCGACGAAGATTTCGGTCGTCATCCAGCGGGGATTCGATCGGCCCCTCTCGCTCTCCCGCATTCAGAAGATCCTTGCCGCCAGCACGCTGCCGGCTGCTGTGAAAGCCCAGAGCCGGACCGTGTTCGATCATCTGGCGGAAGCCGAAGGGCTGGCTCATCGAGTCGCGAAGCGCGACGTTCATTTCCATGAAGTCGGGGTAATCGATTCGTTTATCGATGTCGTGGGGGGCGTGTTGGGCTGTCATCTGTTGGGTGTCACGCAGGTCACGGCTTCTCCGGTGAATGTCGGCGCCGGGACGATTCAAACCGCGCACGGGTTGCTCCCGGTTCCCGGCCCGGCCGTTGCCGCGCTTGCGAAGGGGATTCCCGTTTATTCGGAAGGACCGCGCTGCGAATTGGCGACGCCGACGGGGATGGCGCTGCTGCGCACACTGGCATCCTCGTTCGGTTCGATGCCGGTGCTGGAGTCCGCGCAGGTCGGCTATGGCGCAGGAGATAGTGATCCTGAAGGCTGGCCCAATGTGCTGCGGGTTTTTCTGGCCGACGAGGCTGCGTCGACCGGGCGGCCGGCCGATCGGGTGGTGCAGATCGAAACGAATCTCGACGATCTGAACCCCCAGGCCTACGAGCATGTGATGGCGCAGCTCTTTGCCGTCGGGGCGCTGGATGTGGCGTTGATTCCCGTCATTATGAAGCGGGGCCGGCCCGGCGTCATCCTGAGTTGTCTTGCGGCCCGCGAACAGACCGATGCGGTACTGGAAGTGGTGTTGCAGGAAACTACGGCGCTGGGTGTCCGGATTCAGGAACTCGACCGGCAGGTGCTCCCGCGGCGGTTTGTGACGGTGAACGTGACCGGTGGTTCGGTGAAGATGAAAATCGGCGAAATCGGGGCCGGGTGGGAAAAAGCGGCGCCGGAATATGCCGATTGTCGGAAGATTGCCGTCCGGACCGGACGCCCGCTGAAAGATGTGATGGACGAGGCCCGGGTGGCATACTCACGCGTGGCGCCACGGAAGGGCAAGAAGGGAACACGTTCGTGACCGTGCTGTTCTATGTGCTGCTGTTTCTGGTGTCGGTCGCAGTGACGCTGGGCGGATGCGGCCTCTTCACCAATGCCATCGAGTGGCTGGGGAAGCGGCTCGGCATTTCCGAAGGCGCGGTCGGCAGCATCTTCGCGGCGATCGGCACCACGCTGCCGGAAACGTCGATTCCCGTCATCGCGATCTTTTTCGGGACAAGCCGGCAGGAAGCGGAAGTCGGCCTGGGCGCGATCCTCGGCGCCCCCTTTATGCTCAGCACGCTGGTCCTGCCGATTCTCGCGCTGTTGCTGATCCTGTTCGCCCGGGCGGGCAAACGGACGGCGCAGTTCCATTTGAACTACGGCGAGGTCTGGACCGATCTGACGTTCTTCACGATCGGTTATACGGTTGCGCTGGGCTGCGTGTTTATCCCGTCCCGTGCGGTTCATGTCGCGGCGGCGATCGGATTGATGAGTCTTTACATCTACTACATGAAGATCAAATTCAGCGCCGAAGACGAAGAGGGCGGCGACGGTTCGCTGGAGCCGCTGTTGTTCGCCAAGCAGGCCAAGTCGCCGTCCTATACGATGATCGGCCTCCAGGCTGCGGCGGGTCTCGGCGGGTTGATCGTGGGCGCGCACCTGTTTGTGACCGCCGCAGAAACCGTGGCTGCCACGTTTGCCGTTTCTCCACTGATTCTCGCCCTGCTCATCGCGCCTCTGGCGACGGAATTGCCGGAAATGTCGAACAGCTTTCTCTGGCTCTATCGAAAGAAGGACCGTCTCGCCATCGGCAATGTCACGGGCGCGATGGTGTTCCAGGGGACGTTTCCTGTCTCGGTGGGGTTGATCGGAACCGAGTGGGCCCTGGCCTCCTCCGCGATGATCGCGATGGTGCTGGCCGTCATTGCAGCCGGACTCTGCCTGCTTCAAATTCTCGTCGGCGGCCGATGGCAACCGTGGTTGCTGGGCGCCGGGGCCATCCTTTATCTGGGCTATACGGGGTATCTCTATGCCTTCTAAACGTGCCGTTACGACACAGCCGTCATTGCCGCTGCTCGGCATCACCATGGGCGATCCTGCCGGGATCGGTCCGGAGGTGATCGCCAAAGCGCTGGCGGGCCGCGAGGTGCAGCGCCTTTGTCTGCCGCTGGTCATCGGGTCCGTGCCGGTCATGGAGCGGACCGTCAAATCGTTGCGGCTCAAGTTGAATGTGGTGCCGGTGCATGGCCATGACCCGGTTTCGCTGAAGGGCAATACGGTGGCGGTACTCGATCCGATGGAGACCCCGCTGAAAAAGTTTACCGCCGGTGTGGCGGCGGCGGGAA
>OMJA01000166.1 GCA_900299245.1 Nitrospiraceae bacterium
GTCGCGATCGGGAAAGCCAAGTTTGTGACGGCCGACATGGTGAAAGAGGGCGCTGTGGTCATCGATGTGGGCACCAACCGGTGGACGGACGGAAAGCTCTGCGGCGATGTCGATTTCGAACCGGTAAGCCAAAAGGCCGGCTGGATCAGTCCCGTTCCTGGTGGCGTCGGTCCCATGACGATTGCCATGCTGCTTGCGAATACGGTGGAGTCTGCCAAGCGGATGGCGGGGATGCTGTAGGAGGGAGAGATCAAGCGGAACACTCCGGTGCTCGCCCAACGCGCGGTCTCAGAAGACCCTCGTTGGATGCGCGCAATGTGGAGTGGCCCCGCTTGATCTCTAGAAGAGTGGAGATAAGATTGGTGCATGCGCGCAGTGGAGAGCCTCCAGTCCTCCTGCAGCAGGGTAAGTGATACAGTAGGGGAGTGGAAAGGTCGAGGGAGATGGTATGAGCAAGGAACCGCGGCGGTTGAGCGAAGTCCTGAGTAGCGGGCAGTTTGCCGTAACAATTGAGTACAACCCGCCCAAGGGCACCAATATCTCGAAGGTGTTGGAGAACGCGAAAGAACTGGTCGGGCGGGTGCACGGCGTCAATGTGACTGACAATACGGCTGCCGTCGTGCGCGCCGGGTCGTTGCCGGTCTGTCGATTGCTGTACGAACTGGGCCATGATCCGGTCATGCAGCTGACCTGCCGCGACCGGAACCGGATTGCGATGCAGTCGGATCTGATGGGCGCCCATATGCTCGGCATCCGCAATATCCTCTGCCTGACCGGCGATTATCCGACCGTTGGCGACCACAAAGACGCGAAGCCGGTGTACGATCTCGACTCCGTGCAGGTCATGCAGTTGGTGCAGGGCCTCAACAGCGGCCGTGATATGGCCGGGAATAAGCTCGACGGCTCGACGGCCTTCACCATCGGCGCGGCGGTGACTCCGGAGGCGGATCCGGTCGGACCGATGCTGGCGAAGTTCGAAGTGAAGGTCAAAGCCGGCGCGCAGTTCTTTCAAACGCAGGCGATCTATAACCCCGATCTCTTCGCGAGCTTCATGAAAGCCGTGCGTCCCTACAAGGTGAAAGTACTGGCCGGTATCTTGTTGCTGCGCAACCACAAGATGGCCGAGTTCATGAATGCCAATATTCCCGGCGTCTCGGTGCCGCAAGAGATGATCGACGAATTGAAGGCGGCCGGTGACAAGGCGGAGGATGTGGGCGTGGAGATCGCGGTCCGGACGATCAACGCCGTGCGTGCCCATTGCGATGGTGTGCATATCATGGCGATCAAGGGCACGCATCGGTTGGCGGACATCATTACCAAGGCCCGGCTCGGCTGATGACGATTCCTGAGTTTCAACAGCAGAAACGTCAGGGGAAAAAGCTTGTCGTGGTGACCTGCTACGATGCGCTGTTCACCCGTATCCTTGAACAGGCCGGAATCAACGCGATTCTTGTGGGCGATTCTCTCGGCGTGGTCGTGCAAGGGCACGCCAACACCCTGTCCGTGACGATGGAGGATATGCTCTATCACACCAGGCTGGTGGCAGGCGCCGCGAAGCAGGCGCTGGTCATTGGCGACATGCCGTTCATGTCCTATCAAACGGGCCAGGAAGAAGCGCTGCGGAATGCCGGTCGCTTGATTCAGGCCGGTGCCCATGCGGTGAAGCTTGAAGGAGGACGAGTGATGGCCGACCGGATTGCGGCGATCACTTCCGTTGGGATTCCGGTCATGGGGCATCTCGGGATGACGCCTCAGTCGGTGAATCAGTACGGCGGGTACAAAGTGCAGGGCAAAGCGAAGGATCGCGCAAAGGCTCTCCTGGCGGATGCGAAAGCGTTGGAGGCGGCGGGGGCGTTCGCCATCGTGCTGGAGGCGATTCCTGTGCCGGTGGCCAAATCGATCACCGCGGCGCTGTCGATTCCGACCATCGGCATCGGAGCCGGCCCCGAGTGCGACGGGCAGGTGCTGGTCCTTTACGATTTGCTCGGGCTGTTCGACGACTTTGTGCCGAAGTTCGTGAAACCGTACGCGCATCTCAAAACCGACGCGCTGCAGGCGCTCCGCCGGTTCAAGGACGAAGTCGAACAGGGAAAATTTCCATCCGATGCCCACAGCTATCGGTAAGCGAAGACCTTCCTGCTCTCTCTTTCCCTCCCATTCGTTCACTCCTGCCACGGCCGAAGTCGTTGTCACGGCTTTCAACAATTGGACAACGTGCTACTATGAGGTAGGCGCCGAGCCGTCGTTGTTCATGCCGGCGGCGGGTAGGTATCGAGCCAGTCACTGGTTATAGGGACGCCATGACGAGAGAAGAACTTTTGCGAGAGGGCGAGCGTTTGGCGAAGCCCTGTGCGCAGTTGAAGGAAGACGGCACCGACTATTGCGCGGTGTGGGGCGGGATGGGCGTGGTGCCGCTGCGGGATGCACGGTTCCGCCACTGGATCTCCGTGGCGAGTCGGATTGTGCCGGGGGAACATGGGCTGACCGGCTGCTTCAGTGTCTACACCAATCAAGAAGATCGCGCGACGGGGCTCGTGCTTGTGAATCGGCAAGCCACGCTCCCGCCGATTCCTGACGGCAGGAAGTTGTACGCGCATCAGACCACGTGTTTTCCTCCGCTGGATGCCATCTTCCGGTATGGCACGGCTGCGGTCCGGCAGTGGCTTCGTGCGAATCAATGGCAGCCGGAGTGGGGCTATAGTCCGCAGTTCAGAGACCACCGGACAACAGCGTTGTGTGCCGAGGCCTATGCGACGCAGCTGGATTTGAAGGGGCATGCGATCAACGCCGTCTTGGGCGGGTGGCCGATGCCCTGGCGTGTCGGAGAATGGGAAGAGCGCCCCGATCGCCAGTTGCTCCTCTGGACCTGGCGGGACTCCACGCCTTGGATTGAGGTGTGGCAGGATCGTGGGCAGCTGCATGTGAGGCAGAGAGTCCCTGACTAGCGGACTCAATGGAATGCTTAGGTATTCAAGACAATTGACCGGGAATCAAGTAGAGTCGCTCACATGGAAGAGCTCGTGTCCTATCTTCTGAGCCGTGAGTTCCGTGCGTATATTCTGGAGCACGACCTGTTTTCCCCCCTGTTGTTTCTCGTACGGGTCGTCGGTATTACGGCGATTGAAATCTGGAGACCGGCCAGGCCTGTGGCCTATCGCAAGGTCTTTCCGTACGACTTGACCGTATTTCTCGTGTATCAGTTTGTGGTGTTTCCGGCCGCAAGTCAGATCAATCATTGGATCTATCTTCGTCCGCATCTTCCCGATACGATATTGGCGCTGCCTCTCGTGCTGCGCGTGGTCTGCTATCTCGTCATTGCAGATTGTGGACATTATTGGATTCATCGCCTCATGCATCACCAGGCGCTTTGGAGAATCCACAAGTGGCATCATGCTCCGACGTACATGTACTGGATGGGCTGGTGTGCGGGCCACCATTCCGCAGCAGGTCCTTGTCAACCTCCCCTATATCTTTGCCTTCTCCTTCTTGGATCTGGCTCCCTGGTGGATGAATCTGGCCATCGGGGCCTTTAACTCGTTCCAGAACGATTGGATGCACGTCAATGTGACCTGGCGGTCTAATTGGCTGGAATGGGTGGTCGTCACGCCGCGGTACCACCACATCCATCACAGCGATAATCCCCTTCATTTCAAGGCGAATCTTGCTGCGCTGTTCACGATCTGGGACCGGCTGTTTGGCACCTACGTGGATCCAGACAGTATCAAGGAACCATTGACCTTCGGGATCGGGGAGGAGGTTCCGCTCGTACGGCTCGCGGTAGGGGTGTGACGGTGGATAATCGATCGCCGTCATGTATGCGGATGGTGGTCGGTCAGCCTCAGCGCTAAGAGGATGGGAGGAGCCTGTTCGGTTGCGATCTGTGTGCCGAGCTGATGTATGAGGTCGGCAACGTCGAGTCCCATATAGGAAGGGGGTACGGTGCAAAACTTTTGATGGCTCGTACGAAGGAGCTTTTCAGACGCAGCGAGATGCCCGCTATATCGTTTCAGATTCGCCGCTGCCAGGTGAATCAGCGCTTGGAAGAATTGCCCCTGCTCCGTCTTCGGCCCCACCGCATGCCAGAACCCTTCAAAGACTTCGTGGCATTCCCACCAGTAGGCAAAATTGTATAAATCGATTCCAAAGCGATAGTCCTCAGACTGGCACCAGTCTTCTGGTCTGTAGGGCTCGGGACTGGGTTCGGGACATCCGAACGAATGACCCTGTGGATGCCGACGCGGGTGGGGATTGTTCCCTGGTATGAACCGGTAGGGTGGAAAGGGACGGGCGGAGTAGCGGGGCCACGCCAACTCGCAGAGATGCGGAGCCTGATTATCTTCTGGCATCGGCATAGTCCACTTGAAACAGGGTGCGGTCTTCCAGCCTGAGTGCGGTCAATTGCCGCCCCCACACGCAACCGCTGTCCAGCCCCAGCAGATTCGGCTCGAGGTGCAAGCCGAGCGCGGCCCAATGACCGAACAGAATCGTATGATCACTATTGCGCCGGTCGGGAATGCGGAACCAGGGGAGATGTCCGGGGGGAGCATCGTTCGGAGAGCCGGAAAATCCGGATAAGGCTCCTTCGGGTGTACAGGTGCGAAGCCTGGTGAGGGCCCTGGTGATGGCCGCCAGGCGCTCGAATCCGGTCAGCGAAGAATTCCATTGCCGGATGTGTCCGTGAAAGAGTGTCTGCAAAAACGGCCGGGCGTCTGGACTAGTGAGCGTGTTTTCGACCTCTCTTGCCAGGCGGGCCGCGTCATCGATGGACCACTGGGGCAGGAGCCCTGCATGGACCATGAAATACGCGCCTTCGTGATAATGCAACGGCTGTCGCCGGAGCCACTCCAGCAATTCCGTTCGATCGTCGGCGGCAAGTATGTCCTGGATCGTGTCTTTCGGCCGCAGCGCAACAATGCCTTCCGCCGCGGCGAGCAGGAATAAATCGTGATTGCCCAACACAACCTGGGCGGAGGATCCAAGCTGTTTGAGATAGCGAAGGACGCGAAGGGAGTCCGGGCCGCGATTAACCAGATCCCCGACACACCAGAGGCGGTCTGCGGACGGGGCGAACCGGATCTGTTCGAGTAAGCGCTCCAGGGAGCGCGCGCAGCCTTGAATGTCGCCGATTGCGTAGGTAGCCATCGTGTAGATGGGGATGATGCGATCAGGCGAGAGTATCGCGGGCGACGCGGGAATACAAGTCGCTTCTATGGGAGCGGCGGCTTTTCGATCGGTCGCGTCGGGTCAGGCTGCTCGGCGGGACGGATCGCTCTTTGCCCGCAGGTCCCGGATCAGCTGCTCGACGCGTTCGGCCGGCAGGGGTTGGCTGAAGTAGTACCCTTGGATGGCATCGCATCCCTGGTCCCGCAGGATGTCGAGTTGCGGCTGAGTTTCGACTCCTTCGGCCAATACGCGCAGCTTGAGTCCGTGCGCCATCGCGATGATTGCAATCGCGATCGCCGCCTGTTCCGATTCGGTGTCGAGATCTTTGACGAAGGCCCGATCGATCTTGATCGTATCGATGGGAAATCGCTTGAGATAGGCGAGTGAAGAATAGCCTGTGCCGAAATCATCGATGGAGAGGCTGAACCCCATCTCTTTCAGTTGGTTGAAGGTTCCGACGGCGTTTTCGGCCTGTTGCATGGCTGTGCTCTCAGTGAGCTCCAGTTCCATACGGGCGGGATCGACTCCCGTTTCCCGAACGATCGTGCGGATCGTGTCCAGCAGTGCGGCCTGCTGGAACTGGACGGCGGAGAGATTGACGGCGATGGTGATGTCGCCCAAGCCACAGGCCGACCAGGTTACCTGCTGAGCGCAGGCCGTGCGCAGGACCCATTGGCCGATCTGGTCAATCAATCCGATCTCTTCCGCCAGGGGAATGAATGACATGGGGGAGACCATGCCGCGTTCCGGGTGCGGCCACCGGATCAGCGCTTCGACGCCGACGATTTCCCACCGGCGAATGTCGACCTGTGGTTGATAGTGGAGAAGAAATTCTCCTTTGTCGATGGCCTGACGGAGATCCGTTTCGAGGCTGAGGCGTTCGGCCAGCGCCACATTCATCGATTTGGAATAGAACTGATAGGTATTGCGGCCCTGGTCCTGTGCCGCATGCATGGCGGCTTCGGCGTTGCGCAACAGAGTGTCGACGTCTTCGCCGTCCTGGCCGAGCAGGGCGATTCCGATACTGGCGGTAATAACTACCGGCCGGTTCTCCACCTCAAACGGAGCGGCGAGTGCTTCCTGAACCCGCTGCGCGACTTTGGTCGCATTCTGCGCCGAGGAGATATGGGTGAGGAGGATGGTAAATTCATCTCCGCCGAGCCGGGACAACGTCGTTGGCTCCTGATCGTCATGCCGGGCGACGGAATCCGAGTGTCGCACGCAGTGGAGTAGCCGCTCAGCCACTTCACGGAGAATCTCGTCCCTGCATTTGGGGCCCAGGGTATCATTGATGCGTTGGAACCGGTCCAGATTGATGAGTAGCACAGCGCCGTGCAGGTCGTGCCGTTTCTGTGTGGCGAGGGCCTGGGTCACGCGATCCTGGAACAGTTGGCGATTGGGCAGCTGTGTCAATCGGTCATAGTTCGACAGGAAGTGAATCTGCGCCTCGGCCTTTTTCTGGTCGGTGATATCTTGAATGGTCCCGACGACATTGGTTGCCGCGCCGCCCTGTTCGAACGCCACTTCGGCATAGTGATGGACGATACGCACGTCGCCGGTGGGCATATGAACCCGGTGATCCTGCCGGAAGGGGGCTCCGGTGGCGATGGCTTGGCGGATGCCGGATTCGACCGCCGGTCGGTCAGTTTCGTGAATATGGCCGAGGAAGGCGTCAAACGACAGTGTCGTGGATGCGGGGTCATCCTGGATGCCGAGAATGCGGAATGTCTGTGTTGATGCGGTAAACCGGTTTGAGGACAGGTTCCACTGCCAATTGCCCAGCCGGGCGATCCGTTGCGCTTCCGCCAGACTCATTTCCCGTTCAAGCAGTTCCGCCACGGCCTGACTGGCCCTGAGCATATAGCGGACACGGTGACTGAGTACGAGGGCGTTCCACGGTTTTGTGACAAAGTCGGTCGCGCCGGCGTCGTAGGCCGTGGCGATGGACTTCACATCATCCAGACCGGTCATAATGAGAACGGGCACGGAGGCTCCGCCCGGTAGTTTCCGGAGGGCGGCGCAGGTGGCGAACCCGTCCATTCCCGGCATGACGACGTCCAGGAGGATGATGTCGGGCGTCTCCCGCTGAAAGGCTTCCAGGGCTTCTTGTCCCGTTGCGGCGTCCTCGACCCGGCAGCCTGCTTGTTCCAGCGCCTCTCGCGCGAGAACGCGTAAGGTGATGTCGTCATCCACGATGAGAGCCAACGGGGTGGAATTCATTTACGCTGCTCTCCTCTGTAATTCGCTCTGAAAAATCGTCGTCGTTGCCGTAAACGTCTGTTGTAAGTGTCCGGCGAGCTGTTCGGCTTCCGTCGAGGCGAGCGTGTGCTCGCGCGCGCCCGTTTCCAACTCTTTGCAGAGATCGGCCACCTGCCACGCTCCCAGCGTTGCGCTCCGCGATTTCAGGCTATGCGCGGCATCGCGCAACGCAGCGAAATCCTTCGCTTGCGCCGCCGCCAGTATCTTATCGACCAATCCCTGCGAATCCTTGAGATAGAGCCCAATGATTTTGGTGAGGAGGTCCGGTTGTCCGGGACGTTGCAGACTGGTGATGCTGTCCCAAGCCTTTGGATTTACAGGGGAGTCTTCAGGCTGAGGCGCCATGGCCGGTGACGGAACGCTCTCTGCCGGAGAGGGAATAGCCGGTGATGGCGCCGCCGACGACGGCATCCACCGGTGGAGGACGGTCCGCAACTGATCGAGGGTGAAGGGCTTGCTGAGATAGTCGTCCATTCCGGCTGCAAGACAGAGTTCCCGATCTCCCTGTAACGCATGGGCGGTGAGCGCGATGATTGGAATTCTCGTGCCGGTCTTCTGTTCGAGCTGACGGATTGTCCGGGTCGCTTCGAATCCGTCCATCTCCGGCATCTGACAATCCATGAGGATTATGGAGAAGGGTTGCGATGCCAGTAAGTCGACCGCGAGCCGCCCGTTTTCGACGGCGGTGGCGGTAAATCCAAGGACTTCCAGCATGCCCAGGGTGACCTCTTGATTCACCGCGTTGTCCTCTGCAAGGAGGATCGTCCCCTGAGCTTTGGCGGGGGGCCGTTCTTCCTCTGCGGGACGGCGGGTGGGCGAGGAGATCGGGACCGCTTGTCCGGACAGGGCGCGATGAAGGTCCGACGGACGGATGGGCTTCGTGAGTGTGGCTGCGATCAGACCGGTGTCGTCTTCCGCCGCGTCCACACGCTCGACCGGCGTCATGAGAATCACGCGGGGGCGATGGTCCCGGAGCGTGTTGCCTATGGCGTGAACGGTTTCAAGTCCGTTCATGCCCGGCATTTCAAGATCGATCAC
>OMJA01000167.1 GCA_900299245.1 Nitrospiraceae bacterium
AAATATCGGTTGTCGCTCTGGAACGGACCGTTGGTGTAATACCCCTCCGCCGCGATGAGCGTACGGACCTTCTCTGTCGTCGGCGACAACATCAGAAGATTTCGAGTGGTACTGAACTGCCCGCCCGCCGACTGAACCATACCTTCCTTGACCACATCGCGCGTGCGAAAGTTCACCACCCCGGCTGTCGCAAAATCGCCGTACTCCGGCAGATACGCCCCTTTGTTCACGTCCAGGCCTTCGATGGTTTCCGGAATGATGAAATTGAGATCCGTGTAACCCTGGCCATGCCCGTGCGAACGAAGATTGATCGGCATGCCGTCGGCAAAGAACGCCACATCGGTGCCGTGATCGGCATCGAACCCGCGTAGAAAGTATTGGTCCGCCTTCCCGGCTCCGCCGGAATGCTCCACTGCCAAAAAACCGGGAATCAAACGCAGCACCTGGGCCGGACGGCCTTGAGGCTGAAGGAGATATTCCTTGTCGGGGATGAACTGCTGCGAAGACGCCGCCACCGGCCGCTCGCCGATCACGGAGACTTCAGGAATTTCGAGTTCCGGGGCATCAGGATCATGTGCATGCGCCGGAAGAACGGCGAGCGCCGTCGCGCACCACACCGCCACACACGCATTCCGGGAAATCACGTGCGGCTCAACTCAAGCTTTTGCCGGTCGTGGTCATGGTCAACTTGCCGTGTTTCACGCCTTTCACGCTCACCAGCGCATCGGCGATCTTCCGGATCTCCGAGCCCTTCCCCTTCACGACCAGCACTTCCAAACAGTGATCGTGATCCAGATGCACATGCATGCCGGACAAAATCTTTCCGTGATAGTCGTGCTGAATATCAGTGAGCTTGCTGGTGAGATCGCGCACGTGATGATCGTAGACGAACGTGATCGTGCCGACCGTTTCCTTGTCCTGATCCCACTCCTGCCCGACCAGATTGTCGCGGATTAGGTCGCGCAGGGCTTCCGACCGGCTGGTGTACTTCCTCCGCTCGATGTGTTGATCGAACGCGTTCAGCAGATGATGATCGAGGGAGACGCCGAAACGAACCAGCTTTTTCATGCTCCTCCAGAGCTACTTTTTTTAATAACGTAGCACTGAGAAAACCACCCGTCAAGACGTGGCATCGCCCGTGATCGGATCGGCCGCTACAATGAAGGTCGGGATCTATTCGCCCTGAATGGGGATGTACAGCGCATTCCCCTGGCGGTTCACCAGCAGAAGCGCGAGGTCGGTCGGCTTGAGAGGATCGGCGAGACGCTGGAACGCGGCAAAATTGTGGACGGGCTGGCGGTTGAGTTCGAGGACAACATCGCCCGGCTGCAGGCCGGAGGATTCGGCCAGGCTGCCCTCTTCGATATCGGTGACGACCACACCGCTGTTCACGGCCAGATCCATCTGACGGGCGAGCGGCGGCGTCACGTCGTCGAAGACCACGCCCGTCAGCGGATGCGCGGTTGAGGCGGAGGCGGACGCGGTCTGACTTTTCTTCGCCCGTTCACGCGGCGCTTCCTGCACCGTCAACTCCGCCTGATAGGCCTTGCCGTCACGAATGAGGTCCAGCCGATGCTTGCTGCCGATCGGCGATTGCGCCACGAGATTGCGCAGCTGTCCGCTGTCCATTACGTCGCGGCCGTCGAACCGCACGACGACATCGCCGCGCTTGAGCCCGGCCCGCTCCCCCGACCCCTTCGCTTGCAGATCGGTCACGATCGCGCCTTTGACGTCGGGCAGGCGAAAGATTTTTCCAAGAGAGGGCGTCACGTCCTGGGTTGAGGCCCCGAGAAATCCGCGGACGACACGGCCGGTCTTGATCAAACTCTGCATAGCCGCCCGCGCCATGTTGCTCGGAATAGCAAACCCGACGCCGACACTGCCGCCCGTCGGACTCGCGATGGCCGTATTGATTCCGACGAGTTCGCCGTTGACGTTGACCAGGGCGCCGCCGGAATTTCCGGGATTGATCGGCGCATCGGTCTGGATGAAATCCTCGAAATCTGCCACGCCCACATCGGCCCGCCCCACCGCGCTGACGATGCCGAAGGTGACCGTCCGGCTCAGCCCGAGCGGGTTCCCGATAGCCAGCACAAACTCTCCGACAGCCAGTGTGCTGGAGTCCGCCCAGGGCACCGTCGGCAGATTCGTCCCGTTGATTTTGACGACCGCCACATCGGTCTTCGGATCGGTGGCAACGACTTTCCCTTTATACTGCCGACGGTCGGCCAGAATCACTTCCACATCCACCGCATCGGCGACGACATGGTTGTTCGTCACGATATAGCCGTCCGGCGACACGATCACCCCGGAGCCCTGCCCGTACTGGCGGCGCGCCGGCGGTTCCTTGAACAGGCCGAACGGAAGCGTCTCGTCGCTGAACGCCTGATCCCGGACCATCACGGTGGAGGCGATGCTTACGACCGCCGGAATGACCTTGATCGCCGTGGCTTTGACCTGACTCTGCAGATCGTGCCCGTTGGCCACGGGCAGCAGATGGGTCGCCGCCTGCCCAAGCCCGGCAGCCGACAATATTCCCGCAAGCAACGCCACGGCCCATTTCATCTTCATGGTCGATCGATCCATCGTAGTATTCCGCAACTACCTATTTCTATGGAACCGGTGAAATGCCGTGGCCAGCGCATCATGCAGCCATGAAGGGCGCACTTATAATTCGATATGCCGCAGCCGGAGCGCGTTGGAAATGACCGACACCGAACTGAAGGTCATCGCGGCGCTGGCAATCATGGGACTCAACAGCAGCCCGGTGAAGGGATACAGGACGCCGGCCGCGATCGGCACACCCAACAGATTGTAGGCAAACGCAAAAAAGAGGTTTTGCCGGATATTCCGCATCGTCGCCACACTCAGCAGGCGCGCCCGAACCAGCGCCTGCAGATCGCCCTTCACGAGTGTCATCCCCGCGCTCTCCATGGCCACATCGGCACCGGTCCCCATCGCAATTCCGACATCCGCCATGGCCAGCGCCGGCGCATCATTCACCCCGTCTCCCGCCATCGCGACGACCCGCCCGCCCGCTTTCAACTGGCTCACGATCCGGCCTTTGTGCTCCGGCAAGACCCCGGCGCGAACATCCTCGATACCGAGTTGTTTCGCCACCGCCTGCGCGGTTCGTTCATGGTCGCCGGTCACCATCACCAGCGTCAATCCGCTCGCTTTCAACCGGCGCACCGCCTCGGGCGTCGAGGGTTTGACCGGATCGGCCACCCCCAATAATCCGGCGACTGTTCCGTTGACTCCGACGAAGATCACCGTCTGCCCGTTCTGACGAAGCGACTCAGCCTCTTCATCCAGCACGGTGAGACTGTTGCCGGATCCGCCGAGGGATTCCCGAAGAAAATCCGCCGTGCCGACCACCACCGCCTGTCCCTCAATAGAACCGGATACTCCCTTGCCGGTCTTGGAAAGAAACTGTTGCACGGGCGGCAATGCCAGTCCCCGGGACCGCGCACCGGAGAGAATCGCCGCAGCCAACGGATGCTCGCTGCCCTGCTCCAGGCCGGCGGCCAGACGAATCACGTCCCGATCGCTGAACGGCGGCATAAACCGGACGGAGACGAGCACGGGCTTTCCCTCCGTGAGCGTCCCCGTTTTATCGAAAACGATCGTGTCCACCTTCCCCAGCACTTCCAGGGCCTCAGCTTTTTTGACCAGCACACCGGCCGTCGCACCACGCCCCGTGCCCACCATGATCGACATCGGCGTCGCCAGGCCCAACGCACAAGGGCAGGCGATGATCAACACCGCCACGGCATTGACCAGCGCATAGGCCAGCTTCGGCTCCGGCCCCCACACGATCCAGGCGAGAGCGGTCAGCACTGCGGCGGCCACCACCAACGGCACAAAGTACCCGGCAGCGGTATCCGCCACGCGTTGAATCGGCGCCCGGCTCCTCTGCGCGTCGCTGACCATCTGCACGATCCGCGCGAGCAGCGTATCCCGACCGACTTTCTGCGCCTGCATCAGCAGACTGCCCGTGCCGTTCATCGTCCCGCCGGTGACCGGCGCGCCGACCGATTTTTCCACCGGCATCGATTCACCGGTAATCATGGACTCATCGACGGCGGACCCGCCATCGACCACAATGCCATCGACGGGAATCCGTTCTCCCGGCCGCACACGAAGCCGGTTCCCGACCTGCACCTGATCGAGGGGCACGTCGATTTCACGCCCATCCCGCACCACCCGCGCGGTCGACGGCGCCAACCGCAACAACCCTTTGATAGCGGACGAAGTCTGGCTCCGCGCGCGAAGCTCCAGGATCTGGCCGAGCAACACCAGGACGGTAATCATCGCGGCCGCTTCGAAGTAGACCGCCACGCCGCCGCCGTGCTGATGGAATGAGGCCGGAAGCCACCCGGGAATGACCGTCCCGACAGTACTGAACCCGTAGGCGGCGCCGGTCCCGACGGCGATCAAAGTAAACATATTGGGAGCCCGGTTGATGATCGACGCCCAGCCGCGCTGAAAAAACGGGAATCCGCCCCATAGCACCACAGGCGTCGCCAGGAGCCACTGCGCCCAATTCAGGCCCTCGCCGCCCAGCCACCGGTGCACCGGCTGCCCCGGAACCATATCCGACATGGCCAAAGCCATCACCGCAACGGCGGGGCCGAGACTCCACCGGAACCGCCGACCCATGTCGTCGAGCTCCGGATTCGGCCCCTCCTCCATCGTCACAACTTTTGGTTCCAGCGCCATGCCGCAGATCCGGCAGGCCCCCGGCTTGGACTCGAGAATCTCGGGGTCCATTGGACAAATGTATTCGACGACTCCGCCGGAAGGGATGGAAACAACCGGGGCCGGACGCTGGTCCGGCGGGAACAGGTAGTAGGCCGGATCGTTCTTGAACTTCGTCAGGCAGCTTGTGGCACAGAAGTAGTACGTCTTCCCAGCGTGGACGTGCGAGCCGGCGGCCGACTCAGGCTGCACCGTCATGCCGCACACGGGATCGAGCGCACCGCCGGCGCCCGGCGCCGGCGGCATCATCATGGGTAGCGGCTTGCGTGTCGTGGACGCGGCGGGCAGCGGCTTCCTGCTCAAGGCCCGTTCGGGATCGGCGCGAAACCGGTCGAGGCAGGAGGTCGCGCAAAAGTAGTAGGTCCCCCCCTTATACTCGAACCGGCCGGCAGCAACGGCGGGCTCGACCGTCATCCCGCAAATTGGATCGATCGCCATCTTCCCCCACACGAAATGCTGAACGTACAGTGCCGAGTGCAACGTGTCGCGACTTTCTACGCCACGGAACCGACGAGTTTACTTCTTCCCGTCCGCATCGAGGATACTGCGAATGACCAGCTTCAGATTCTCTGGATCGATCTGTTCGACCTTGATATTCCCGTCGAGCAGCACCGTGGGCGTCTGCTGCACCTTGATCCGCTCGCCCCACTTCTTGCTCTCTTCCAATGCTTTGGCCGATATCCCGCTGGCCATTCCTTCTTCAAACGCCTTGG
>OMJA01000168.1 GCA_900299245.1 Nitrospiraceae bacterium
GAAGGCATATCCGAGAGCAATGAATGGTTCGGCCCGGCGATCGATGTCCAGTGTCCGTACGGTCACATGATCGATCACGGGGGTGAAGCCGACTCCCGCCTCGTCGAGCATGGTTTGCAGAGTCGTGGCGGCCTGATTGCGCCGGAGGAATTCCCCCACCATGCGCGCCAGGAGTCCGTCGAGCTCGCGATTCTGATCCATGATGGCGTCCTTTCTTTCCGTCCCGGCGCTCAGCCGAATGTGATGCCCTGCGCGAGCGGCAGATCTGGTCCCCAGTTCACCGTATTGGTCTGACGGCGCATGTAGGCTTTCCAGGCATCGGATCCCGCTTCCCGCCCTCCGCCGGTTTCTTTCTCGCCGCCGAACGCGCCGCCGATTTCCGCACCGGAGGTGCCGATGTTGATATTCGCGATACCGCAATCACTGCCAGAGGCGGAGAGAAACCGCTCGCTGTGCCGCAATCCGGTCGTGAAAAGGGCGGAGGAGAGTCCTTGCGGCGCATCGTTCTGGAGGTGGATGGCCTCGTCGAGGGTGCGGAACGTCATGACATAGAGAATCGGGGCAAAGGTTTCACGCTGGACCACAGGCCAGTGATTCTGTGCGCGCACGATCGTCGGTTCGACGAAATATCCGGGTCGCTGCAGCGCCTGTCCGCCGCAGAGGATCTTCCCGCCTTCCTTTTTGATCTCTTCGATGACGGCACGGAAGGTGTTGACGGCGGCGCGATCGATCAGCGGGCCCATCAGAACGTCGGGATCCAGAGGGTTGCCGATGCGGATGTGTCCATAGGCCGTCACCAGCCGGCTGGTCAATTCTTCATAGCGCGACTCCTGCACGAACAGCCGTCTGGTGGTCGTGCATCGTTGCCCGGCGGTTCCGACGGATCCGAAGAGAATGGCGCGCACGGCCAGATCGAGATCGGCCGTGTCATCGACGATGACGGCGTTATTGCCGCCGAGTTCCAGCAGGGATCGCCCCAGCCGCTGGCCGACGAGAGAGGCGATCCGGCGGCCGACCGGAGTCGAACCGGTAAAGGAAATGAGCGGTATTCGCACATCCTGCACCATGGATTCCGCCAGCGCCGGCTGATCAGTCACAAAGAGGGAGAAAATACCAGGATAGCCCTGGTGCTCCATCACCTGATTGCAGATCTGCTGGACGGCGATGGCGCAGAGCGGCGCTTTCGGCGAGGGTTTCCAGATCACCGTATCTCCGGCGATCGCGGCGAGGAATGCGTTCCAGGCCCAGACGGCGACCGGGAAATTGAAGGCGGTGATGACCCCAACCGGCCCCAGCGGATGCCACTGTTCGAACATCCGGTGGTGCGGGCGCTCGGACTGCAGCGTGGCGCCGGACAGCATGCGCGACTGACCCACGGCGAAGTCGGCCATGTCGATCATCTCCTGCACCTCGCCGTCACCCTCGGCTTTGATCTTTCCGACTTCTGCCGACACCAGCGTGCCGAGCTGATCTTTCTTCTCCCGCAAGGCCTGGCCGATGAGCCTGACCAGTTCACCCCGTTTCGGCGCCGGGACGGACCGCCAGCGCTCGAAGGCCTCCTGAGACGTGGCGACGAGATGCCGGTAGTCTTCGTCCGTGCAGGGATGGACTCCGGCGAGGACATCGCCTGTCGCCGGATTGCAGGACTGGAGCAGGGGGCCGGATCCTTTCGCAGACCACCAGCCGCTGCCTGTACTGCCGCCGGAATTCACCGCCCGGATGCCCAGGTCTTTGAGTGTCGTCTGAATTGCGTTCATCGAAAACAGGCTCCAAAATCGTTTGCCAGAAACTCCTTCAGCGGAATGGATTCCTGTGTGATGAAACCTGAGTACCGTCCCGGGTTCGTCAGTACGAGATCCAGCACGCAACAGAGGCTCGATGCCGTCGTGACCTGAATCGCCGACCACAGCTTTCCCTTGATGCATTGCGGGTAAATCTTCTTCACGTAGTTCTCCTCAAACAGGCGGCCCCCTTTCGTGCCGGTCACCGAGGCGTAGAGCAGGACGACATCCTGCAGCGTCTGCGGTACGGCCTGTTCCAGAATCCGTTTGAGGGTTTCCCGGTCCTCGTTTAACTTGAGGTCTTTCATCAGGAGGTGAATCTTTTCGCAATGGCCCGGATAGCGGAGCGTTTTATAGTTCATCGTGGTGACCTGTCCGTCATAGGTGTCGGCCAGCGTTCCCAATCCCCCGGATGTATTGAAGGCCTCGTAGAGCAGTCCGTCCAGCTCGATCGTTTCGTATCCCTCCAGCGGCTGCAGGGGGACTTTTTCGCCCGCTTCGATGCCGTAACAGAGGTTGCCGTACTCGTTGATCAGCCCGTCGGTGGACCAGGTAAGGGAATACTTCAGTGCATTGCTCGGATGGACGGGCAGGGCGCCCACGCGCATTTTCACGGTATCGAGCGTTTCAAAGTGTGTCATGAGGTCGTGCGTCACGATGCTGATGAAACCGGGGGCCAGCCCGCATTGCGGGACGAAGGCATGCGGTGCGCCGGCGCTCAAGACACGGATCTGATTGGTGACCTCTACGTCCTCGGTCAGATCGAAGTAATGCAGGCCATGTGTGAGGGCGAGTCCGGCCACGGTTGGATTGCAGTAATAAGGCAGGCTGGAGATAACGGCGTCAGCGGGGTGAGCGGCCAGATACGCGCCGACCATATCAGGGTGACGTACATCGAGGATGCAGGGTGTGACCCTGGCCAGTCCGAGGGATTCAACCAGGTGCTTGGGCCCATCGAGAGAGACATCGCCCAGATGCACGTCGTAGCCGCCGTGTTCTGCCAGCAGGCAGGCGACCAGCGAGCCGATTTTTCCCGCTCCGAGGACCAGGACTCGATGCATAGACGCCTCGTCTACGCTTAGTATACTCCTCCATCAGGAATTCGACACCATGGGGGAAAAGCGTGAGTCCGGAAGCGCGGGATCCGGTGCGCCCGGTTCTTGACATCCGGAGGTTCAGCCGAGTAGTTTTGCGCGTTTTTTTCTGAGGTGGTTATGGTCATGATGCAAGGAATTATTCATGGAATCGTACTCGATCGAGCCTTCCGCTCAACCTGCCGCATTGTCCTGTCATCCGGACGAGAATCCTACCTGGTTCAATGTTGATCTTCGGTTTATCATTGCGACCGTCGTGGTCTTCAGTGCAGTGGTGGCAACCACGATTCGATTCAGCCACGAGGTTTTCGATCCGCTGGCCGATGCCCTGAGGATCCAGGGGTGGGCCGCCATTATCGCGCGTCCCAGCTTGCTCTGGTTCACGATGGGGATGGTGCTGATCGTGATTCGGACGTTGCTGTGGGTGCGCTATCGTCCTGTTGCCGCGGTCTCCCCTGACGAGGCGCCCCGGATGTCGATCATTATTCCCGCGTATAACGAAGGGGCCATGGTCCGGAAGGCCGTGGATGCCTGTGCCCGCGCCGAGTATGCGCGCGATCGCCTGGAAATCATCGTCATCGATGACGGCAGTACGGACGATACCTGGGTGCACGTGGATGCGGCGCAACGGGAACGCCCCGATCTGGTGCAGGCGTTGCGGCTACCGGTGAATGCCGGGAAGCGGGCCGCGCTTGCAGCCGGGTTTGCCAGGGCGACGGGTGAGATTTTCGTGACGGTCGATTCCGACAGCCTGGTTGAACGAAGCGCATTGCTGGCGATCGCTGGTCCGTTCCGGAACGAGCGCGTGGGAGCGGTGGCGGGTAAGGTCTGTGTGTTGAACCGGTTCCAGTCCCTGCTGCCGCGTATGCTGCACGTCCGGTTTGTCCTGTCGTTCGACTTCCTGCGCAGTGTGCAGTCGACGTACGGTACCGTCTATTGCTGCCCCGGCGCGTTGTCCGCCTATCGCGCCACTGTGGTGAAGGCGCTGGTCCCGGCCTGGTTGCATCAGCGGTTTCTGGGCGAGGCCTGCACGATCGGCGAGGACCGTGCGCTGACGAACGATGTGCTGGCGGCCGGCTATCAGTCGGTCTATCAGCGCACCGCCGTCGTGCAGACGCTGGCCCCGGAGACGTACAAAAAATTATGCCGGATGTTTCTCCGGTGGGATCGCAGCTACATCCGGGAAGAAGTTCGTCTCTGGAAGATCATGTGGAGACTTCAGCTTCCCGCGCTCGTATTGACGCTGCTGGAAACCACCATTACGAATCTCCGTTACCCGGTCGCCTATAGTTCCCTGGGGCTGATGATCTATCTCAGTGTGCAGGATCCCCTGACTGTCGTTCGGCTGCTGCTGTCGATCGGCATCGTCTCGATGTTCTATTCACTCTATTTTCTGCATAGCGAACGTTCCCGTGAGTTCTTTTTCGGGGTGTATTACGCGTACTTCCATTTCATCAGCCTCTTGTGGATTTTCCCCTATGCGCTGGCGACGGTACGAAACCGTTCCTGGTTGACCCGATAGATTCGAGGCGCGCATCCAGGCTGTGATTGTCCGAAGGCGTGTTGTGGGATTACTACTTTAGCGAAAGTCCGGCAGGCTCCTGCTGATAGCGGATGGCGATGGCCGACACGGCATGCTCGATTCGTGGCTGGTCGGTTGCGCCTTGCGTCAGGAGATAGGGGTTAGAAGTGTAGGGTGTGTACCACCCGTATCCGTAGAGCCCGAAGGCGGCGCCTGAGGGGCCGAACAGGCCGGGCTCAAAGTACGGGCTGCCCGCCGCTGTCGCGATCGTCATCGGCACGTCACTGATCAGGGCATCGGCTCCCAGCGCATGGGCGCGGTTGACCAGCGCCTTGCGCAACGACTCGTCGCTGAGATTCGAGCTTCGAACAAGGATCCGCGCCAACTCGATATGGGGCTGCGCCGGTTCCTGGTCGAGCCACTCGATTTGATTCGCGGCACGGCGAGGGGCATAGGTCTCTTCGGTGAAATGCTCCACTCGAATTCCTGCACATCCCGTTACCAGCAGACTCAGCACGGCGACGATCAGGTGCCGGCTGAAGGTGGCCGCTGATGAGGTGCTGTTCGCCCGTCGGCTGGTTGCGGCGGCTGTGTTCATGGGATGAGCATACAAAAGATCGTTCCCCTGTCCTATTCCCCAGTGGAGGGGAGGGGGAACCACACAATACGGAGGACTCTGCCGATCAGCCCAGGCGTTCCCGGCCGTGCGGCGTGGTCAGATCCTGCTCGGGGCCGAGCGGAACGATGCGGGTGGGATTGATATCGTCGTGCGTGACGTAGTAGTGGCGCTTGATATGGTCGAAATTGACGGTGCCGGCGATGCCGTCGGTCTGGTACAGGTCTTGGAGATAGCCGAACAGGTTCGGATAGTCGATGATGCGGCGGATGTTGCATTTGAAGTGGCCGTGGTAGACGGCGTCGAACCGGATGAGTGTGACAAAGAGCCGCCAGTCGGATTCCACGAATTCCTTCCCGAAGAGGTACCGCTGACGGGCCAGACGCGCCTCAAGCAGATCCAGCGCGTCGAAGAGCCGACGGACCGCCCGTTCGTAGACCGGTTGTGACGTCGCAAATCCCGCGCGGTAGACTCCGTCGTTCACGTTTTCATAGAGGAACGTATTGAGCTCGTCGATCTCTTTGCGAAGACCTTCCGGATAGAGATCAATCGGGCTCTCGGTGAAGCGGTTGAACTCGTTGTTGAAGATCCGCATGAGGTCGTCGTCGGAGTTGGTGACGATGCGCGAGGTCACCCGGTCCCACAGCGCCGGGACGGTGATGCGTCCGATGTAGTGCGGATCGGTGGCTTTGTAGGCCTCGCTGAGAAAGTGGAATCCGTTGACCGGGTCGAGCGAATGTCCCGGGCCTTCGCGAAAGGCCCAGCCCCTCTCGTCGCGAATCGGATCGACGGCGGTCAGCCCGACGACTCCTTCAAGCTGCTTGAGCTTCCGCACGATGATCGTGCGATGGGCCCAGGGGCAGGCCCACGACACATAGAGGTGATAGCGGCCGGCTTCGGCCGGATAGCCGGAGCTTCCGGTCGCTGTGACATAACGGCGAAAGGCATCCGCCTGACGTTTGAATTCGCCTTCGCCGGATTGCTCGTCGGGAAACTGGGCCTGGATCGTCACATCGCACCCGTTCATGGCCTTCGGAAGTTGGCTGCCCGTATTATCGCATAGCCGGGCTGTTTCTTGGGCAGGTTTCGCGTGGGCGGGTTTTGATGGAATGGCTTGCCGGCCGGCGCGGCGGTTGCAGCGAAGGGAGACGTTCAGTAGAGTGAAGGGACTCGAAGGCTCTCTCAAGTCGTCTGTCGGGACTCCGATGTCAGGACATGGTGAGCGGATTGCACGGAGATGATGGAATGGATGTGAATCGCAGGATGTTCGTGTCGGCTGGACTGTTAGCCTGGTATGTGGCGGTGTCCATATGGATGGCGCAGGCTCCGACAGATCCTCAGTTCTGGTTGATCGCGAGCGTGCTGCCGGCTCTGTTCGTCGTCGTCCTGATTGCCACCTATCGCCATCTTCCCTTGTCGCCGGTCTCCTATGGTTTGATCACCGCCTTTCTGACGTTGCATACCATCGGCGTTCACTATACCTATGCAGAAGTGCCGGTCGGGTTGTGGATCGATCAGGTCTTGCATCTTGGACGCAACCATTTCGACCGGATTGTGCATTTCAGCTTCGGGTTTTTGCTCGCGTATCCCATGGAAGAATTATTTCGCTTGAGTGCGACGGTCCAGGGGTGGGTGGTCTACTACCTGCCTGTCATGACCGTGCTCGGGTTGAGTGGACTGTGGGAGATCATCGAATCATGGGTCGCCAGCGCCGTGCATCCCGAGCTGGGTGTGACCTATCTGGGTTCACAGGGAGACATCTGGGATGCTCAGAAGGACATGGCCGCCGCACTTTACGGTGCGCTGCTGTGCGTATCGATTCTTATGGTGGTTCGGGCGCTGCGGGGAGCCCGCTCCGAGCTTCAAACCGAGATAGCGGAATAATTCTTCGATATGACCGCCGGGGTGACGAAACAGTACGGCGCGGGATCAGGAACCCGGCACCTCCTTCTCGGTCTGCTGCTTACGTATGGCGTGTTCTGGATCTGGTTGGCGATCGATCCGTTGAATCGACGGGACTGGTTGCTGGAAAATCTGCTGGTGCTTACCCTGATTCCGTTATTGCTCCTCACGTATCGCCGGTTTGAGTTTTCCCTCACGTCCTACTGCCTGATCGGCTTATTTCTGGTGATCCATGCCTTCGGGGCGCACTACACCTATGCCGAAGTGCCGTTCGGATTTTGGCTTCAAGATCTCTGGGGCTTGAGCCGTAACCCCTTCGACCGCATGACCCATTTTGCCTACGGCGCGTTGCTGGCGGTTCCCATTCGTGAGCTGCTGGTGCGTCAGACCGGCCTGCGAGGCTGGTGGGCTTATGTCCTGCCGGTCTGTATCGTGCTGGCGCAGAGCGGCTTCTTCGAAGTGCTGGAGGCGATCGTGGCGATGATCGTCAGTCCTGAACTGGGGAATATCTATCTTGGAACCCAGGGAGATGAATGGGACGCCCAACATGACATGGCGGCTGCCTTGACCGGCTCGGTACTGGCGATGTGTGTCGCTTCTCGTCGCCCAGGATCTTCCTTCAGCGCTATCTGAGGGGCTGGCGCATTTCACCACGGTCGGGATTTCCTTCGCGTGGCAAATTGTCTCCTGGCGCCCTCTAATAGCTTAAAATACCGCAGCTTTTCTCCGGCACATCTCCTGCTGGATCTTATTACGGGAGATTTTATGCGCATGGGCCAGTCGAGAACCGATAGAGCCGAGATCCGGGGTACTGGTTCAAGGCGATTCCGGATCTGTGCCTGTTTTTGCATGATCGGTCTGATGCTCGGGGCTTCCGCTTGCGAGAAGCCTTCCGACCAGCCGGTTGCGGGCAAGGCAGCGTTGGCGGATGCGCTGCCGGGCGTGCTCCATCTGACCCCTGAAGAACTTGCGAGAACGGTCATTGAGGTCGCACCTGTCGCACGGGGACAGGTGCGGGTGCCCCGGGAATTTACTGCCACGGTTCAATCCAACGAAAACGAATTGGCCGAGGTGACCACACTGATCCGTGGCCGGGTGGTGAAAGTCTATGTGGATGTCGGACAGGATGTGAAGAAAGATGCGCTGCTGGCGATGCTGCACAGCACGGATCTCGGCGTGACAGAGGGGGCCTATCTGAAAGCCGCGGCGAAGCTGCATGAGGCCGAGCTGGCCTATGAACGCGCCAGGGACTTGCATGAGCATAAGGCCGTCAGTCTGGCGGAATTGCAGCGCCGCGAAGCCGAGATGAAAACGGCGCGGGCCGAGGCCCGTGAAACCCAGAATCGCCTGGAGTTGCTCGGTGTGCCCCGGCAGGAAGTCGAGCGCCTGGATCGCGAACATACGATCAAAGCGGATGTGCCGTTGCGCGCGCCCTTCGACGGCCGGGTCATCATGCGCAATATCACCAGAGGCGAGGTGGTCGAGACGAATCAGAAATTCTTTACCGTCGCCGATTTGTCGGATGTGTGGGTTGTGGGCAACGTGCCGGAAAAGGATGTGCAATTTATCAGCCGAGATCAAAAGGTCGACGTCATCGTGTCCGCCTATCCCCATGCCATATTCCCGGGCACGATCACCTACATCAGCGATGTGCTTGACCCCGCCACCAGGACCATGCGTCTGCGGGTGACGGTGCCGAACCCCGACCATATGTTAAAGCCGGAAATGTTTGCCACGGTCCGCGTGTATGCCGCGCCGAATCC
>OMJA01000169.1 GCA_900299245.1 Nitrospiraceae bacterium
ACCGTGTTGGGCTTCAACAAGTCGGGCAAGGAAGTGGCGCGTATTCAGGTCGAAGAGCCGATCTACATTCGGCCGGCCGAGCGCGTAACCTGGCTGTAAACACAGTCGGGCTCGTGTCAGGGAGGGGGCAGGGGGCCGCAGGGCTCCCTGCCCCCTTCGTTTTGTCCCTAAGCCATCTTGCGAGAGAGAGAAAAAGTGACGTATTCTCACTGGTTCTCGTTGACGTAGCGCGCCCGTTGCTGTGTCGTCCGGGGATGCGGGCGGTTCTTGGGTGGAGAATCATTGATGCGTGATGTCGAAGGCAGTTACCGCGCGTTGCTGGCGGTGACCAACGTCCTCAATTCGCAGCGCGATACCGATAGTTTGTGGCGGGCGATCGCGGAGCAGATTCGCCAGGTCGTGCAGTGGGAACGCGCCGGGGTGACGCTCTACAATCCCGAGACGGATTCGTTCCGGTTTTACGCCGTGGAAACCAGCATGCCGAACCGATATTTGCATCGCGATGCCGTCATTCCGAAAACGGGAAGCGCGGTCGGTTGGGTGTATGACAATCGGGCGATTCACGTGCGCCCCGATCTGCAGCGGGAGCGGCTGTTTCTCGAGGATGATTATTACGTGCGCGAAGGGTTGGGGCGGATGATCAATTTGCCGCTGCTGATGGGCGAGGCCTGTATCGGCACGCTTAACATTGGCAGCGTGCAATACGGCGCTCCGGATCCCGCCGACCTGGAGTTTCTCCAGCTCGTCGCGAAGCAGGTCGCGTATGCGATCGACCACGTCCGGTCATATGAGCAGATCGATCGATTGCGGCAGCAGTTGGCCCGCGAGAATGAGTATCTGGTCGAGGAACTTCGCTCCACGCACAATTTCGGTACGATGATCGGCGGGAGGGAAACCTTCCGCAGGGCGCTCACGCAAGCGAAAGCGGTCGGGCCGACCTCGACGACGGTGCTGATCGCCGGGGAAACCGGGACCGGCAAAGAACTCATGGCCCGGGCGATCCACGACCTCAGCCCCCGTCGGGACAAACCGTTCGTCCGTGTGAATTGTGCGGCGCTGCCGATGGGTTTGGTCGAGAGTGAACTATTCGGCCATGAACGGGGGGCGTTTACCGGCGCGGATCAGAAGCGGTCGGGTCGGTTCGAACTCGCCAATGGTGGAACGCTTTTTCTGGATGAAATCGGTGAGATGCCGCTTGAAGCGCAGGCCAAACTGCTTCGGGTGCTGGAAGACGGGCTGGTTGACCGTGTGGGGGGGATGCGCCCTGTGCCGGTGGATGTGCGCATCATCGCCGCCACCAATGCAGATCTTGGCGGTTTAGTGGGCGAAGGACGGTTCCGATCGGATCTCTATTATCGCCTACACGTGTTTCCGATTGTGTTGCCGCCGTTGCGGGAACGCCTGGAAGACATTCCGTTTCTGGTGCGTCATTTTCTCGAGGCCTACCGGATGAAATTGAAGCGGCCGCCGCTGGAATTGAGCCAGGAATCCATGGAGTGTTTGATTCGCTATGCCTGGCCGGGAAATGTTCGGGAGTTGCAGAACGTGATCGAGCGGGCCGTCATTCTGGCTCGTTCACCGGTCGTGACGGTCGAGCTGCAGTCGGTGACGAATGTGCCTCCTGCCTCCGAATCGACGGCCAATCTGCTGGAGATGGAGCGCCGGCACATCTTGCGTGTGCTGGAAAACACGCGCTGGCGTATTTATGGCCCGCACGGAGCGGCCGCTCAGCTGGGCATGAATCCCAGTACCCTGCGTAGCCGGATGAAAAAGCTTGGGTTGTCCAGATTGGTGAGAGTCCCCAGCGCCTGATCTCTTTCTCGTGGATTCCAATACAATGGGGGCCGGCTGAGCCAGGTTTGGTGCAAGCAATCTGAAATGGCTATTTTTTAGACCCTACCTCCGTGAAACACTTCCGCAGTAGATATTCGTTAACGAGTATAAACAAGCACTGGAGTGGGCAGCGGGGCTATCGGATTAGGAAAAATTGGGGGGGTGGCTTGACGCTCGAATAATGCAACCAATACACTAAGGCTTCAAACGTAATCTCCCCCACATTTTCAGCGAGGGACATCACATGCAATTGATCAAGATCGATCGGGACGAGTTGCCGGGGCGGTTAGTGTCGGGACTTTCAAAGATTGGTCTGGCCATGAAGAGTCGGCCATGGCGCAGGCAAGGCCGGCAGGGTGTCGGGCCGCTGCAAGTTCAAGTCTTGTCATTCCTGCGCACACAACCGAATCGTTGCGCGATGGTCTCGGTCATTGCGAAAGAGCTCTCGGTCAAGCTGCCCACGGCGTCGGAGGTCATTCGCACGCTGGAATTAAAACAGTTGGTGCGTCGCCGCCGGTCGGATACGGATAATCGTGTGGTGACGGTTCATTTGACGGCGAAAGGAATGAAGGCCAGTCAGGTGGGAACGGGATGGCCGGAGGCGCTGGCGGCCGCAACTCAGCAGTTGTCCGTGCAGGAGCAGGCTAATCTGCTTGCCATTCTGGTGAAGATGATCCGTGCGCTGCAATTGCAGGGGGAAATTCCCGTGGCGCGTATGTGCGTTTCGTGCCAGCATTTCGGCCCCAACGTCCATCCCGGCAGTGCCGCTCCGCACCATTGCCAATTCGTGGATGCCCCGCTGGCTGACCACTCACTACGGATCGATTGTTCGGATTACAGTGAGGCGGCCCCTCCGCTGGCAAAGCAGACCTGGGAGAAGTTCGTTCAGGCAAAGTCCGCGTAGTATCCGCTGCCGGTAAGTGTTGTCTTGCAGGCGGTAGGCTAGGGCTTCCCGCCTTTCACCGGTTCATTTCCGAAGAACAGCGCACGATCCGTTTCGATATTCGTGAGGAGGTCTTCCAGTGCCGACTGGAGGGCCGCCTCAATGGGATCTCGATCGGATGCTGTGACCCACCGTACAGAGGATCCGGTCGCGGATCGTTCCACATCATAGGACTTGATCGGGGTCGCTGCTGTTCCCATATCTGCATGGAGGCGGATGGAGTAGACGTAGGGCCCTCGTGAAACCATTGAGAGCCTGGCGGTCAGTTTCATCGCCAGATCTGCGGAATCTCCTGATACGGAACTAAAGGTGCCCCGTTGACGGATGTAGTTCAGGGCGGCCTGCGTGAAATCACGAGGAAGCCACTCCAGCAGGGTGATGCCGGGCATGTGGTCGGCGCCTTGAATGGTCAGATTGCCGGTGGTGACCTGGAGTGAGCGGGGGATCGACACGCTCGCAGTCCGGCTGGGAGTCGGGTGGACCTCAATTCGATGGGTGCAGCCTGGGAACGCGCTGAGGCCCAGCAACACGAGGCCGGCCCAGAAGGCGGGCACCGGGCGGCGGTCAAACTGAAATCGATTAGTTCGGTGCATAGTGTGGATTGTAGACCGATGCAGGTTAGGGGAGTGGTTTGCTTGCGGGCGGCGACAATATGTCGAGATCTTTCAAGGCCCGCTGAGCCTGCTCGCGATAAGAACGGTCGGTGGGATTGGTATAGGTGTCGACCACTCTCTGGTAGGTCGCACGCGCCTGGGCATATTGTTTCTTGATTGAGAAAAACTGGCCGAGCGCGAGCCAGTTCTGCGCCGCCGCTTCGTTCGCTGTTTTCATCAAGGCGAATTCCCGTTCAACCTGCGTCGTGCCTTGCGATTGCGCGCGCCGTCGAACCGTTTCCGCCATCTCACCCGCCATGGCCTCGATCTGCTCGTTCTCCCGTACGGCGGCCTCGACATGATTGGCTTTCAGATGGGAGTAGAACGCTTCGACGTGATCTTTCACGATATCGGCGCGTTGCTGATAGGTATCGTGGGTACACCCGAGGCCAAGTCCCAGCAGGACTGCAAAGCCAGCGGCGGCGATCCGTAGGGGGGATCTAGCCATGGACAGGATCCTTTCTAGATATGGCGGAAACCGGCTGCAAAGTTGTCGGCATTAAATGCTACCATATTTGCTTAAAAGAGCGGTATAAAACAGTGTCAGCAACCTGGGGCGAGTTTAAAGTCGATGTGTGAAAGGTGTAGTGACAGGGTGTTCATGAGTGTGGTACAACTCCCGCGTTCCTTGCCAATGTGGTCGCCAAAAGTCCCCATCGTCTAGCCTGGCCTAGGACATTGCCCTTTCAAGGCAGTAACACGGGTTCAAATCCCGTTGGGGACACCACGCGTTCTTCTCAGTCTCGTCTCCGTCCTGAGCCGTTCGTCTTGTTAACGCTCCATTTCGGATAGGGCCATGCAGCAATCGAAACTATTGAGAGCGCTCACTAATGGAGCCTCTGGGTTTCTCGTGAACTTTCCCCCGTTCTTCTGGTCGCATGGCTTTGACCCATTCCCAGGCTTCCCGAGCACAGTCTTTTTCTATCCCTCCTTTCGCTAGGCAGTTCGCAATACGACGTTCCCCAAAACGCTGACCAGCCAGGGTGATGACTGAACAGGGAGGTTGGCGGTCTTGTGGATCAATCTGACCGTGTTCATCAAGGCAACGATAGATCTTTAGTCTGGGGTCCCATAAGGCATCCCGAGATTCCCAATAATCTGTGAGGAGGCCCTCCTGATAGAGGTAAATCGTGAGCCATAAAGTCAGCACCGCACCAATCGGCAAGAGCAATAATTTGAGCAGCTTCATCTGGACCTTTATCAGTGAAAGTTGATGAGGCAGATCGTTTGATTATTCAAGATTATCCCTGCAACCGCTGAAGCGATACAAGGGCCCTGTGCGGTTGCGGCGCTATCAAGACCATGGGCTGCCAGAGAAGACTCCTTTCAGGGGGTTCTTGATCCTGACGGGGTATCCCCTTGTCCGCATCTCCCTGGGCGATTCATCTTGTCGGCTGTCAGGTCTGTACGCGTGCCATGACAGCATCTTGTTCGCCCGTTGATAGGCTTGACGTCAGCGTCTCACGGTGCATTCTGGCTCGACCGCTGTCCTATTGGCTGGCGTGAGTGCCAGAAAAATGCTTGTTGTAGATTCTGTGCGACGCCCCGGCCCAGCTCAGAAAGGGTGCCCAGATACCGCTGCGCCAACGCCTGCCCTTGTTCAGCGGCGCGATGAAACCATCGGATCTCTTCCAAAGCATCATCGCGCCTGGCGCCTGGATTCAAGAACGATAGCCCTATCATCCATTGGGTATTAGCATCTCTCTCTTAGGCCAACGTTTGAAGAGCAGAGCGAGGTATTGTTTCGACTGTTTGTCCTCTGCCCGATGGCATCGTCGAGACAAGAAGAATCACCTAGAAGGACGTCCAGCAGGAGTGCTGATTCATCATTCCTTTGCCTCGTTGCGAAAGCCCACACCAACGACAGGAAATAGCCCACGTTAGGATCTAGTCACATGGCCTTGTGGTCGGTCAGTATGGCATCCGCCGCCTTTCGGCCTGACAGCAGCGCCCCATCCAGGGTGCCGCTTTCTCGATAATCCCCGCAGAGGTAGACGCCTGATCCCACCCGCGGGCAACTATGACTGGAAGTCGCGGGTAGTGCTCCGCTGGGCGGCAAAGCAGAACGTATGCGATCAGTGCGGATGTAATTCCATCCATCGACAACAGAACCAAACCAGTCTCGCAGCGCAGTCCGTACCTCCCTCACGAGGTCGTGCTCCTCGATTTCTGGCCAGGCTGAAAGGCCCACCGAAATCAATGCCCTGCCTGGGGGCGCATAGGACGGCGCAACTTCGCTGATCACGCAGGCGGTGCGAATCAGCCCTGGGCCTTCACCGTTTAATAATAACCAGGGGCCTTGAACTGGAGGCGCTGCCGCGCCAAACCAAACGGAGACCGCATCCCGTCCGCTTACAGAAGGTGGAGGCTGTCCCTGTAAGGCAGCCGCTGTTTGATAATCGGTCGCAATGACCACGGCATCGCCTTCTAGCCGTTCCCCACATTCGAGTAGTGCCCCATGTTCTTCGATGCGGCGGACGGCTGCGCCGAGTCGAATTGTCTCCTTCGACAAGGCAGCAGCCAATTGTCGGGCAATAGCTCCCATCCCCTCTCTTGGTAGCGCAATTGGTCCTTGCGAAAAGGCCGCCCATACCGATTCCAGAATCCAGCTGGGCGTGGACAAGGTATCATCCAGAAAGACGCCCCCGAGAAAAGGACGGAAAAACCGCTCCTGTATCAGCTTGGAGAATCCATACGTGTCCAATACCCTCCTGATCGGGCAGTCAGGCCCTCCTGCCGTGGCACACAGCCGTTGTTGCAGTGCATCACGTCGAAGACGCAGCACCCTGACCTTGTCGGCGATCGAACCAACTGGACTCATAAGATTGTGCAGTAGGTCCTGTGGTCGGCGAAACGGATCGCTTAGGCGGTGAAAACGACCAGCATACCTAACTAGTGCGCCTGGATAGAATGGATGAAGATTCAGCGAGGAGTAATTCAGCGTCCGGCGAGCTTCCGGATACCCGCTCAGTAAAACCTGAAAGCCGCGATCTAATTGAAACCCATCGAGGTAATCCGTGCGAACACGCCCGCCGACCTGGTCCGAGGCCTCAAGAACCGTACAGGTGAATCCGAATTCGGCCAGTCGCAGTGCGCACGAGAGCCCGGCAAGACCAGCGCCGACGATTAACACATGACGGGTGTGCGACATCATTCTCATGTTCTAGGGGATGGTTCGACACATTAATGCTCTGCAAGGCCATGGCATCGGACTATCGTCACCACGCTCCGTTCGCACACAGATATTGACCTGACGAGGCTCAATTGGTCCAACGTCAATCATATTACTTGATGAGAAAATGAACTGTCGCACTGGCTCGCAGCAGTTGGTGTTTTCCCGTCGAAGCGATCAGCCTAATCTCGTGAGGACCCCTTGAAAGTCCCATGATCGCACGAGGTAGCTCTTTGATGTACTGGCCGTCCAGATACAAATGGACATGGTCGGCCAGCTCTCCTTTGAAAAACTGAAAATCGAGGTCGAGGTCATTGCCAGCGATAACTGCGCCTTCAGTGGGATGGAGAATGTGAATCACTGAGCCGTCATCGTGGGGTTGCGCGGTGGTAGATACAGGAGCTGTTGCCCCTTGGTACATCAATAGGAGAAGAATTACCCAGCGGTAATAGTTTCTGCGTTCATGGAAAGGCCGGCAAATGTGCATAAGGACCAGTTTCGGTTACGGCCTGATCTAGCCACTCTCCGCGCCGTCGCGCATGAGTCGAATCCCAAAACATAGAAGGCATGACCGCCGGTCCATCATCCAGCAGATAAATTCAGGATATAATCCCGGCACCTGCCCAGTTACCCATTTTTTCGAACGGCGGCCAGGCCTTTCCAGTCTTCCAGGTCTTGGTCAGGTTTCTCGGTTCGATATTTCGCCTAGAGCGCAATGCCCTTGGGATCCTCCTGAACGTCGACCTCACACCCTTTCGGCGGAGAGGGGCTTCATTGCCTGATGCGTTGGTCACGTCGTCGCCGACGACCCTCTTGAACTGAGGCCTATATAGCAAGGTTGTACACACATCACAGGGGCTCAAAGTCGTAAAGATGGTTGTCCGGCTGAAATCATAGCGTCCGGCATCACGAATAGGGGAAGTTTCGCCAGGATTGTGGGAGTGATTTTCTTGAACCAAGGTATTATACTCTTCAACCAGTATCTGCCAGTTGTCGTTGCTAATCACCACGCCAACAATTGGACAACATTTTCATTATAACCCTTCCGGGCCAGCAATACCGCAGTACGTATAAAGTCGCTGTCGGTAAGTTTCTTGAAAAACTCATCCTCTGCTATCTGCAGCAGACTTCTCGTTGGAAGGTGGGCAATCACGTCTAATGCTTCATTCGTGATGGGCGTGTCTCGAGTAATAAAGGCGTCCATAAAGGTCTATCGCTGTGGGAGCTAATCCGGAGAATTCGAGCCCACGAGGGCTTTGGCGAATTGATCAGTCGCCCCGTGGTTGTAACAGGCTGAATATTAGGTGTGCGCACTGGGGCGTGATTTTTTTGGAGCCGGTGGCCAAACGGCAGGGGGCAACCCTGCACACCCATGGCCAAGACAAATAAGGACCTACGATTGCTGATGTACTCCTACCTGATGGTACGAACATCAACCGCGAACTGTTTAAAGACCGCCGGTGCTGGTGGTATCGAAAGTATGTGTGCGACAATGGCGCACTGGAGCTGCTTGAAACAGAGCCGCAAGAGGCGAAATATGGGGACTGATGGAATAGGTGTCGAACCATGGCAGCCGCAATGCGGTCCTGTCATCCCCAAGGGTGTTCGGCTAGACAGTTGAAAGCGGAGCGCGGATGCAGTACTTATGATTTTCAGAATATTCCTTGCCACCGTCGATCAACTATGAAAGGAGCTTCATGATGGGATCACTATACGACCGCCTGGGCGGAAATGAGGGCATCATCAAAATAGCAAACGATGTCGTCGATTTTCATGCCAAGAATGCTCGCATTGCCCCGCGGTTCGCCGGCCATGATCTGCCAGCGCTCAAAAAGCGGCGGCGGACTTTTTCATTACGGGGACTGGGGGCCTAGTATCTACCAGGGAAAGAGCATGCTTGCCGCTCACAAAGGAATGAACATTGATCATGCGGAGTTCATGGTCGTGTTGGATGATACGCTGGCTGCGCTAGATAAAAACGGCGTCGGTCGCCGGGAGCAGGAAGAGGTATTATTTGTTATGTATGGGATGAGGCAAGACATTGTCCTGGTATGAGACGTGCCGTTGGCCTTTGCTGGAGATCAGCCTCATGCATGATTCCGTCAACACTTCTGACAAATAGCGAGCAGGCGCCGTGACTACAATAGGCATGCGGCTTCTGTTCTTGTCCAGCAATACACAGATTTCCTGAGGTTTGCGATGATGCATCGTCCCAGTTTTTCTGTATTCCTCATGGTCGGTTTGTCCGCTGCGATGTGGATCGGCACGGCGATGGCAGCAGAAGAGTCTTCAGAGGTCAAAGTCTACAAAAAGGCTTGTGAGAGCGGCGACCCTCTTGCGTGCTTTGAGCTCGGGTATCTGTATGAGAATGGAATAGGGATGCGGCAAGGTAAAGGCAACGCCCTGAAATACTACACGAAAGCGTGCAACCTGAAATATCAGTTCGCCTGCGAGGCAACCGTGCGCGTCCAAAAGAGTAAGCAGTGATCAGGTTCGCATCGTTCTGACGTTCGTAAGGTCACCCGCGATCTCGCCGAGAACTCGACGCTTGCTGGACACCGTCTAGGGGATCCCAAAAACGAGACTGCTGCCCTACGCCCAGTCGAAAACACTGGTAAAGAATCGCTCCCTGGGCTCGGCTAGCCTTTCGCCTCTTGCGCGGCTACTAGCCTAAGTGGCGCACAGGTCCGTGACACGGTACGATTCATACACGGCTCGAATATGAGACGGTAATCATGAAAGGATGTACGCGAATGTTCATGCGAGGATGGTACTGGATCGGACTGCCGGCGCTGACCCTGGCCACCACGCCAGCGGCGTTTGGCGAGCCCTGGAAGCCGCTGGCTCAGTCTGAGATGCGAGGGATGTCGACGGAACAAGTCCATGATCAATTTTGCGTCGATCAACGGCTGGTAGAGGATTTGCGCATTGAAGTCGACAAGTATGGGGGACTCTTGCTCAAAGAGCACCCATCGCCGGTCTATCAGAAAAGTTATGAAGAGGCCAAGCGCAGCTACCAACAGGTTCAGGAAGAGCTGCGCCGCATGACTCGCATTCTTATCGACAGAGAAGAAGCCCTGCCTAGTTGCCTCAGGAATGACCGGCCGTAAGGAAAGGCTGCGTCTCCAGGAATCAGCCGCCTCCCATTACTGATATTTATCTGGAATGGCAGTTTCATTATACCCAAACCCCCTCGAGGTCAGAATCGAAGTGATGGCTGACACCTCTACCGGTAATTCAAGTTACAGGCGGTGGTCACGAGCGCAAGAGCAGCCTGGTTGAACGAGGCGTCTTTCTTTAAGGAGAACATGATGCTGCAGGATGACCTTATCAGCTTTATCCGGGCCGAGGGTGCGAGGGATTTCCCACAGCGCTGCCGACCAGATCTCCCTATCGGCATGCACTTCATAGACGCATCATTCAAAATCCAGCTGTTGTGTTTACCGACCCTGGCAGGTACACTTTTCCCATCGTGTCGGGTGCTGACGCCTCTTTTGTCGGGATAACCTGAATCGAAATGAGGTGAGGTAAGAACCATGGGACAGAGAATCGGTTGGTGCCTGGGGTTTCTGCTGCTTACCGGTGTGATGTCGGCTCACGCCGCCGCACCTTCTGCCACGACGACTGTTGCGGTGGAGTCGGTCAAAGGCAAGGACGGGGCGCCCATGATGCTGATTTCTGCCGGTCCTTTTCTCATGGGCAGCAACGATGGTTTGCCGAATGAACGGCCGGAGCATACGGTAACGGTGAAGTCGTTCTATATCGACCAGTATGAGGTGACGGCAGGCCGTTACCAGAAATTTCTCGAACTGGGCAAGCGCGAGAGTGCTATGCCGGCGGATGACGAAGCAGGGCGTTCCTTGGATGACCGTCCAGTGGTTGGCGTCACCTGGAAGGAAGCCGTTGCCTATTGCACGTGGGCGGGGAAGCGCTTGCCAACGGAAGCCGAATGGGAAAAAGCGGCCAGAGGAACAGATGGCCGGCGATACCCCTGGGGGCCCATGCAGCCGTTTGTCGATATCGCCAACTACAATCGGGGCCTGTGGGTCAGCGAGTCTATTACCCTGGTTCCGGTCGGCAGCGGCCTGGAAGGGATGAGTGTCCGCCATGGCCTCAAAGAGGGGGGGAAGAGCCCTTATGGACTGGCGCATATGGCGGGAAATGCCGCTGAATGGGTGAACGATTGGTATGATCGTGAGTACTATCTGACGAGTCCCGACACCGATCCGTCCGGTCCGAAGAGCGGAGAGAAACGGGTGATTCGCGGGGGGTCTTGGGCGGATCTTCCGACGGCGCTACGGGTGACCGCTCGCTTTTCGGCCGAGCCGGAGTTTGAAGATCGGACGGTCGGATTCCGATGCGCCATGGATGCCTCGAAGTAGGCAGGACCGGCCGATTCACTTCTGAAGCAGGAAATCAGTCGGGACGCAACGTAACACACCCATGCAAGCTGACCCATCCGAATCATCTGCACCTACTTCTCGTGCCACCCGCCCGCCGGAGCGGACGGCTATCCTGATTGTCATGGGGCTGATACTGCTGTATGGGCTGTGGACGCTCCGCGCTCCACAACGTCCGTCAGCCGGACCGGTCGCTGCTTCGACCGTCGCACCGACTTCGCTGACTGCGGAGATGATTCCGCTGGTTTCCGGCGATGAGCCCGTCGTGGAAATTTTTACCAAGGCCGGTTGCCCTGTGTGCCACGTGATTCCCGGGATTCCAGGTGCGAACGGACAGGTTGGTCCGGCGCTCACGCTCGGGGTGACGGGGGGGCAGCGATTGGCCGATCCCTCGTATCGAGGGAGGGCCGCGACTGTGCATGAGTATGTGGTGGAGTCTGTGGTCGCCCCGTCAGTATTCGTTGTGCCGGGCTATCCGGAGCGGACGATGCCGGAGTGGTATGGCGCCAAATTGAGCGCGTTGGCGTTGGAGAAGATCGCGGGATATCTGGAGCACCAGACGGGGACTGCTACGGTACCGTAGGCCGCAGAACGGCGGGACGTCCCGCTCTCGGGTCAGCGTTTTTTGAGTGGGACCACGTTCCCGCTTCCCTGTATCTTAAACGCGTCGCTCTGCTGGTTGGAGTGCTGCTTATCCAGCAGGGCATTCACCGCATCATCCCCTTTGAGTCCTTCCAGCTTGATCTTGAGACGAAGATTGTTGGCGCTGTCCGCGTTGATCAAGGCCTGCTCGAGGCTGATCTTATTGGCCTTGTAGAGCTGGAAGAGGACGTGGTCGAAGGTCTGGCAGCCTTCATCGACGCCCTGCTCCATGGCTTCTTTCAGTGTGTCGATCTCCGCTTTCTTGACGAGGTCTTTCACGCGGGGCGTGTCCAGCATGATTTCCAGCGCCGGGACGCGCCGCCCGTCGAGGGAGTGAATGAGTCGTTGTGAAATAATCGCGCGCAAGTTCAGCGAGAGCTGCAGGTAGATCTGCGGGTGCCGCTCAACCGGGAAGAAGTTCATGATGCGCTCGATCGC
>OMJA01000170.1 GCA_900299245.1 Nitrospiraceae bacterium
AGCGCGAACCTCATGATGCTGTTTCTCTTCTGGCAGCTGCTGAGTTATCTGCTGTATCTCCTGGCCCATAACCACAGCCATGCCGCGACGCTGCACGGCGCGTTCAGGACGTTTACCATCTTGCGGATAGGGGATGTCGCGTTTCTGGCAGGAATCGTCCTAGCCCATTCCCTCTACGGCACGCTGGAGTTCCAGGAGCTCTTCACCCGGGCGGCCGACACGTCCGTGACACTGTCGCCCCTGCCGGGGTGGGACATCAACGGTGCGACCGCCGTGACCCTGCTCCTGTTCATCGGCGGCATGGGCAAATCCGCACAGTTTCCCCTCCATTTCTGGCTGCCCCGGTCGCTCTATGCGCCGACGCCGGTGCATGCCTTGCTCCATGCCGGGATCATCAATGCGGGCGGCTTCCTGATCAACCGTCTGGCGCCGCTCTTCGGCCTCAGCTCGACGACGCTGCACGTGGCGTTCGTCGTCGGAACGTTGACGGCGGTCCTGGGCGCCACGATGATGCTGGCGCAAAACGACATTAAGAAGACGCTCGGGTTCTCCACCATCGGCCAGATGGGCTACATGATCATGGAGTGCGGCCTGGGCGCCTTTTCGCTGGCCGTGTTTCATCTGATCGCCCACGGCCTCTTCAAAGCCACCGTCTTCCTGAACTGCGGCAACGTGATTCATAAAGCCCGGCAGGAACCGCACGTTCCCCATACGGATCAGCAGGAAGAAGAAGAAAACTTCTCGCCGCTCACCTGGTCGACCGGCTTCGTCACCACGCTGGTGATTCCCCTGCTGATTCTGCTGGTCACCCACGGGGTGCTGCGCATCCCGCTGCTCGAGTCGCAGGGCACGGTGATCTTTCTCTTCTTTATCTGGCTGACGTCGTCCCAGGCCATTTTAACGCTGACACGGTTGCGTGCCATCGCGTCCTGGAAAGTATCCTCGGCGATGCTCGTCACGCTGCTCTTCGTGGTCTTCGTCTACCTGTTCGCCGTCGAATCGTTCACCGCCTTCCTCTATCCGAATCCGGAGGAGGTCGCCTCGTACTTCCAGGCCGCGCATCTCCCGAGAGGGCTGTTCGAAGCCATCGTGCTCATGGCCACGGTCATGACCGTGCTCAGCTGGTGCTATCTCTATATGCGCGCCCATGGCCGGACGGTCCGGATGCCGGGATGGATCGCACGCCGGGTCGAGGACGGACGGAACGGACTGTACGTCCTGTTCATGAACCGGTTGTACGCCGACGAGCTCTATCAACACATCGGACGGACGGTGATGCGTACCCTGCACCGTGTCGACAAGCGCGAACGCGGGTGGTCCCGATGATCGACGCGACGCTCATTCCCTGGATCCTCGCGGGCATTCCCCTGCTCGGCGCCGCATTGAGCCCGGCGCTCTGGGCGCATCCGCACCGGCTCATGGCCTGGTCCGTCGGCATCTGTGCGGCCAGCCTTGCGTCCGTCGCGGGACTCGCCGGTTTTCTGGCGGCTCCGCCGGAAGGTCTGCTCCTGCTCTTCCTGCTGCCGCTGACCGCCGGGGTCTCGCTCCTGGGACAACCGCATCAGCAGAGCCATCGCGCATCCTGGGTGCTGACCCTGGTGTTCCTCAGCCTGGGACTCGGCGCGCTCACCAGCCAGCCCGTCGTCGCCAAACTGTTCCTGATGGTGATTCACGGCTTCGTCATCGTCCTGCTCTACAGCCATCACACGCCGCTCTGGCCCATTTCCTGGTGGGGCCTGGGGGCCTACACCCTCGGCGCCCTCTGTCTGTTGCTGACACTGATCGCCGCCCCGCCGGTCGCGTCGATGGCGGCGCTGCTGGCCTGCACCATTCTGCTGCCCGTCGTGCCGTTTCAGGACGGACATCTCACTGCGCTCACCCGGCTGCCGGGCAATCTGCCGTCGTTCATGGTCCTGCTCTTTCCGGCGCTCGGCCTGCATAGCCTCGCCCCGCTCGCGGCGACCCTGCCGGAGAGCGTGGTCTGGATGATGAGCCTCCTCGCCCTGGCCGGCACCGCCTACGGCGCGGTCAAGGCGCTGGCCCAATCGCGCGTGCGGCTCCTGCTGGCCTACAGCAGTCTGTCGTTCTTTTCGATGCTCTGGTGGTGCGTGGTGACCACGCGCACGGCAACGCCGCGCGCCGCCCTCTACGTCGGGGCCGTCGGACTCGTGATGTGCGGGTTGCTGGTGGCCTGGCAGATCATCCGCACCCGCTACGGAGACGACGTCGACCCGCAGGCCATCAGCGGACTGGCCTCCACCATGCCGCAATATGCCGTGCTGCTGTCGCTGCTGGCGCTCGCGGCCATGGGGCTCCCGCCGTTCGGCGTCTTCGCAGGGTTCATGGGGTTACTGCTCTCGTCGACCGCCGCGTTTTCGGCCGGCATCATCGTGCTGGTCTCCGCCTGGCTCTCATCGTCCTGGTACATCCTGGACCTGGTCCAGCGGCTTCTCTTCGGGAACCGGCGTTCCGACTTGCGCTACGCCGATCTCCTCCAGACCGAGCTGGCGGCGCTGGTGATCGTCGTCCTGACGCTGCTCGCGCTGGGCATCGTCCCGATCAGCCTCTTCGGACCGGACCGGACGGCCACCTCGACCGGTGCCGAACCCCCCGGCGCCCACTCAGGATCGCTCGCATGGAACAGATAAAGGCGTCCATCGACATCGAATCCCGGCGGATGGAGCTCCGCGGCGTGGTCCAGCTCGCCGGCGAAGTGATTGCGCAGTACTGGCCGATGCGGACCTTCGTCCACCACAATCCGCTCCACAGTCTCGAATATCTCCCCTTCGAAGAAACCGCCCGCCGCGGTAAACAATTCATGGGCGGGCACAGCTATCTCCCCGGGGCGCTGTATCGCGAGTATCTGAAGTCGGGCCGGATCCAGCGGGCTGACCTCGACGCCGCCTTGAGGCCATTCGTCTCGAATCAGTCAGTCACGATCGGCTCGCGTCCGGTCACGCACGGTGACGTGCTGCTCGCCTGCCTGACCGACGGACTCTGCGCGCCGGTCGCCGAGCCGCTGGACGATCAACTCCACGACCCCGCGAAAGCCGTGATCGACGCCGTCGCGGCGAGTCTGTCGGCCGAATGGGCGTTTCCCGATCTCCGCAAGCGGATTCATCTCATCGTCGAAGGTGATCAGTCGGCGCTGGGCCGGTGGCTCACCCTCTCGCACTGGTGCGACGATACGTGCGGGACGCAGGTTGTGCGGCAGATTAACGATCAGCTGATCAAGTGGTGCGAGGCGTTTCTGGACGAAGGTCATGCGACCTGGTCCATGCCGGAACGGGAGAAAGGGCTCTACGCCGCCTGGAAGGATCTGGCGGCGCAGGAATGGTCGCCCTGCGGCATCCAGGACAGCCGGAGAAAAATCTCGCAGCTGCCCGAGTATCCCGAAGACGCGCTGCTCCAGAGCCTGGATGCCCTGGGCATTCCCCCGAATCTGCGCCAGGATTACCTGTCGCTGCAATTGACCGCGCTGCCGGGCTGGGCCGGCTTCATCAAATGGCGCGCGGAGGAACGCGACTATCCCTGGCAGAAAGCCTATCCGGTCGGACTCGTCAAATTTCTCGCCATCCGCCTCTGGTACGCCAGCGAGCTGGTGCAGAAAACCTGCCGCGAAGAACTCGGTATCGAGGGCCGTTACGACGCCATTGTAGCCTTTATGCGCGAGCATCCCGACGAATACTACTTGCGGCGTCAGCGGATCGCCGGACGGTTGCCAGCCCTGTATGCCGAGGAAGTGGACCGGCTCCGGCATCACAAGGGAAACGGCTGGGGCCGCGTGATGGAACGCTACGCGGTCGAGGTGGTCCCGCGACAGGAAATTGCCGCCCGCCGCGGCGCCGCCAAGCGGCTCGTGGCGCTGGCGCGCTCACTGGAACTGGATCCGGCGATCCTGGCCGGGACGCCGCACGCGACACTCAAACAGCTCTTCGACTGGATGGAAGGATTTCCCGAATCGGACCACGGACCGGTCTGGCTCAAGGCGCTCGAAACCGGCTACCAGCAGCGTCTGCTCGCCCAGTTGCGGACACCGGCGCAGCAGCGCACCGTCCCCGTGGATCAACCGGGCACGAACCGGCCCTACTCGCAATCCGTCTATTGTATCGATGTGCGCTCCGAGCCGTTCCGCCGGCACCTGGAATCCACCGGTCCCCACGAGACGTACGGCTTCGCCGGATTCTTCGCCGCCTTCATTCGCTACCGCGCCTGGGGAAAAGACCACGACACCGAGCAGTTCCCCGTCATCATGCGCGCGAAGAACGAGGTACGGGAAATTCCCCGGAGCTATCTCGATTACAAAGTGTCGAAGCACGAGGCCCGCACCAAGTGGGTCCACGCCGGCCATACGCTGCTGCACGACTTGAAAGAAAACGTCGTGACCCCCTACGTGATGGTAGAATCGCTGGGCTGGTTCTACGGGCTCCCGATCTTCGGCAAGACCCTCCTGCCCTCGCTCTATCAACGCTGGACTTCGTGGCTACGGCGCTTGTTTGTGCCGGCGATCGCCACGACGCTCACGGTGGACAAGATGGCCCCGGCCGAGACGGCGGAGATGCTGGCGGCCGAGCACCACGCTGTCGTCCGAAAAGTCCTGCATGACCATGCGGGGTTGCGCAGCTCGCGCATCACCCCGGCTCTCGTGGAAGCCCTGCGCCAACAGGCGCTGAACGGACAGGCCGAGCTGGACTCATCTCTGCTGGACGCGGCGAAACCCGCCGAGCTGACGCCCGAGCTGCTGCGCACCCTCGTGGATATGCTCCGGCGCCAGTACGACCTCACCGCGCGCGCGGCCTCCCGTCAAAAAGAACGGATCACCCGCACCGGATTCACCCTCGACGAACAGGCACTCACGGTCGACACGGCGCTCCGGATGATGGGGCTGACGAACAACCT
>OMJA01000171.1 GCA_900299245.1 Nitrospiraceae bacterium
AACCAGAAAGGCGCTCCCGGAAAACCCGCGGACGCTCCTTCAGGCGCTCCTCCTGCCGGAACCGAGAAGCCGAAGCGAGGGGCGACCTCGTGAACCCCTCCCGCCTGTTTATCATGCGGCCGGTGGCGACGGCCCTCCTGATGATCGCGATGGTGCTCGCCGGCGCGTTGGCCTATCGCCTGTTGCCGGTCTCGGCGCTGCCGCAGGTGGATTATCCGACCATTCAGGTGCTCACGTTTTATCCGGGCGCCAGTCCGGACGTCATAGCCTCCTCCGTGACGGCTCCTTTGGAACGGCAGTTCGGCCAGATGCCGGGGCTGAACCAGATGACCTCGACGAGCTCCGGCGGCAGTTCCATGATCACGCTGCAGTTCAGCCTGGATCTGAATCTCGACATCGCCGAACAGCAGGTGCAGGCCGCGATCAATGCGGCGGCCACCTTCATCCCTCGCGATCTCCCTAATCCTCCGGTCTATAACAAGGTCAATCCGGCGGATGCGCCCATCCTGACGCTCGCTCTGACCTCCGCGACTCTGCCGCTCTCCCAGGTCGAAGATCTGGCCGAAACCCGCTTCGCTCAAAAAATCTCCCAACTGGCCGGGGTCGGGCTTGTCAGCTTGAGCGGAGGGCAGCGCCCGGCGGTGCGCATTCAGGCAAACCCGCGCGCGTTGTCCGCCTATGGTCTGACGCTGGAGGATCTGCGCGTGGCCGTGGCGGCTGCCAACGTGAATCAGGCCAAAGGGGCGTTCGACGGCCCGCGCCGGGCCTCCATCATCAATGCGACCGATCAATTGCTGTCGAGCCGGGATTACCGGCCTCTGATCGTGGCCTATCGCAACGGCGCGCCCGTGCTGCTCTCCGAGGTGGCCGATGTCCTGGACGATGTGGAGAATGTGAAGCAGGCGGCCTGGATGAACGACCAGCCGGCGATTCTCGTCAATATTCAGCGGCAGCCCGGTGCCAACGTGATCGATGTGGCCGACCGGGTGAAAGCGCTCCTGCCCCAACTGCAAAGCGCGTTGCCGGCGGCGGTGCAGGTGACCGTGCTCACCGACCGCACGACGTCTATCCGGGCCTCGGTGCGGGACGTGCAGTTTGAACTGATGCTGGCCGTGGCGCTCGTAATCCTGGTCATCTTCCTGTTTCTGCGGACGCTCTCGGCCACGGTCATTCCCGCAGCGGCGGTCCCGCTCTCGCTGGTGGGCACGTTCGGCGTCATGTATCTCGCGGGGTTCAGCCTGAACAATCTGACCCTGATGGCGTTGACGATCTCCACCGGGTTTGTCGTGGACGACGCCATCGTCATGATCGAAAACATTTCGCGATATATCGAACAGGGGGAATCGCCGCTGCAGGCGGCGCTCAAGGGATCGAAGCAGATCGCCTTCACAATTCTCTCCCTGACCATTTCGCTGATCGCCGTGCTGATCCCGCTTCTCTTCATGGGCGACGTGGTGGGGCGGCTGTTCCGCGAGTTTGCCATTACCCTGAGCGCCACGATCCTGGTCTCGGCCGTGGTTTCTCTGACCTTGACGCCCATGATGTGCGCGAGGCTGCTGCGCCATCGGCCCGAAGCGGGACAGGGCCGGGTCTATCGCCGCTCGCAACAGTGGTTCGATCGCATGATTGCGGCCTATGGCCGGACGTTGCGCTGGGTGTTGCAGCATCAATCGGCCACGCTGGCGGTTGCGGCCGGGACGCTCGTTCTGACCGTGCTGCTGTATGTCATCATCCCCAAGGGCTTCTTCCCCGTGCAGGACACCGGCGCGATTCTCGGGATTACCGAGGCGGAACAGTCGATCTCGTTCATCGGCATGGTCGAGCGGCAGCAGGCGCTGGCCGGTGCCGTTCTGGCCGATCCCGCCGTCGCCAGCCTGTCTTCCTTCATCGGTGTGGACGGGACGAACACCACGTTGAACAGCGGGCGCATCCAGATCAATCTGAAGCCGATGGCCGAGCGGGGCGCCGGCGTTCATGAGGTGATTCGCCGGTTGCAGGCGCAGGCGGCTACGGTGGAGGGCATGTCGCTGTATCTCCAGCCGATGCAGGATCTGACTGTGGAAGACCGGGTCAGCCGGACGCAGTATCAATATACGCTGGAGGATGCGGACCCGGAGGAACTCAGCCGGTGGGCGCCGACGTTCGTGACCGCGTTGCAGGCGCTGCCGGAATTGCACGATGTCAGCAGCGATCAGCTGGACCGGGGATTGGCCGCCATGCTCGTGATCGACCGCAGCACGGCTTCACGGCTGGGTATCACGCCGCAGCTCATCGTCGATACGCTCTACGATGCGTTCGGGCAGCGGCAGGTGTCCACGATGTTTACCCAGTTGAATCAGTATCGCGTCGTGCTGGAAGTGATGCCGGAGTTTCAGACCGGACCGCAGTCGCTGCAGTTTCTCGACATCCGGTCCGGCGCCGGCGGGCAGGTGCCGCTCAACGTGTTCACTCAGTTCTCCGAGACGACGACTCCGCTGGCTATCAGCCGGCAGGGACAGTTTCCCGTCGTGACGGTGTCCTTCAACCTGGCACCGGGGAAATCGCTGGGCGATGCGGTGGCCGCGATCGAGCAGGCCTCGCGGGAGATCAATCTTCCGGCCAGCGTGCGCGGAAGTTTTCAGGGGACGGCCCAGGCCTTTCAAGCGGCGCTGGCGAACGAGGTCTGGCTGATCCTTGCCGCGCTGGTGACGGTCTATATCGTGCTCGGGATTTTGTACGAGAGCTATATCCATCCGCTGACAATTCTCTCCACGCTGCCGTCTGCCGGAGTGGGCGCCCTGCTGGCCCTGATGCTCTTTCGCATCGAATTCAGCGTCATCGCGCTGATCGGCATCATTCTCCTCATCGGCATCGTCAAGAGGAACGCCATCATGATGATCGACTTCGCGCTGGAGGCGGAACGCAAGGAGGGCAAGACTCCGGAGGCGGCGATCTATGAAGCCTGCCTGCTGCGCTTCCGGCCGATCATGATGACGACGATGGCGGCGCTGCTCGGCGCGCTGCCGCTGGCGATCGGGTCGGGGGTGGGATCGGAATTGCGGCATCCGCTCGGCATCGCCATCATCGGCGGACTGATCGTGAGCCAGGTGCTGACCCTGTATACGACGCCGGTCGTGTATCTGGCCTTCGACCGGCTGGCGCGGCG
>OMJA01000172.1 GCA_900299245.1 Nitrospiraceae bacterium
ACCCGCACATCCCGATAGGTGTCCACCTCCGCCACGCCGGGGATTGCAGCCAACGCGGCTTGCCAACCGGGAGGCAGACTCTTCGTGCCATTCCCGCTGTTCGCTTCCCGCAACCAGGTCGAGGGCGCCACGACAATGTCGGCGATCACCGTCTCGTTGATCCAAAGTTCGACGGTGTGCCGGAAGCTGCGCACCATGATCAACACGCCGATCATGATCGCCAGCCCCACCATCAACGCTGAGACGGTGACGCTGTTCCGCCCTGGATTTCTGGCCGCGTGCTCCACCGCGATTTCCCGCATCGCGCCCTGAATGCCGGCGGGGTGCTCACCCTGCAACACCCGTTTCTTCCAGCCGGTGATGCACAGCGGAGCAAGGCAGGACAGCCCGGCCAATAAACAGAACGTGGAGAGATAGCCAAGAATCGGTACGCCACCCAGCGGTCCTGCCAGTGCCAGCAGCCCGGCGACCAGAAGCAATCCGAGCCCTCCCCAGGCCAATCCCCCCACGCGCACCTGCCGGCTGCTCTCGTAATCGCCGGGAGCCAGCGCCCGCACCGTGGCGGTACGGCTGGCATCCAGGCTCGGTCCGATCGCGCCGACCATCGAGACGAGACAGCCGATGAACACGCCCTCGAACGACGCCTGCCAGAGTTCCGCTGAGTCAAACCAGGATGCGGCCCCCTGACTCACCGGCGTATAGAGATCTGAAATCGTCCGGCTGACCAGCGACACCAACTTCTGCGCCAGCAGGATGCCGCCTACGCTTCCGACCAGGCCGCCCAGCAGCCCGAACATCACTGCCTCAGCGAGAAACAGCCCGGCCACGCGCGACTCGGTCATGCCGATCGCGCGATAGATGCCGATCTCACGCCGGCGTTGCGCCACGGCAAAGGCCATCGTGTTGTAGATGAGAAACATCCCGACCAGCAGCCCGACCCAGCTGAGGACCGTAAGATTCAAGCGGAACGCCCGCACCATCTGCTCGACCTGGCGCGTCCGGTTCGCCGGCCGTTCCACCGTCACATGCGGCGGCAGCACCGCGCGCACGGCCTGCGCCGTCGCGTCAATCTCAGCCTCCGGGTTCGTCACCAAATCGATCCGGTCCAGCTTCCCGACCAGCCCGAAGAGGACCTGGGCCGCAGCGATGTCCATGATTGCCACGTGATCCCAGGACGAGACCCGGTCGGATCGGTCCTGAATCACACCGGCCACCCGCGCCTGTACCTGCCGGGGTCCGGCTTGGAGTTGGATCGTACTCCCTGTCGTGAGGTGCCACTCCGCCGCCAGTTTTCTTCCAAGGTACACACTGTCGGCTTTCAACATGTCGGCCAGCGGATTGTCGTTCTCCTCCTGCGCCACCCGGAAGCCTCGGGAATCGAATTCCGCCAGCAGATCCAATCCCATCACTTGCAGCGCCGCGCCGGTCGTTCCGGCATCGAGCCTCACGGCGGTCTGCACGAGCACCGGAGATGCGGAGGCCAACCCCGGCACGTCCCGCACCTTTGTAATCAGCTGTTCATCCAGCCCGAAATCCCCGCCGGAGACCTCCAGGGTGGTCGGACCGGCTACCGTGAGCACCGCCTGTTCGAACGAGTGCAAGACCTCCATATTGGCGGTCCGCACCGCCACCGACGCCGCCACGCCCAGCGCCACGCCTACAATCGTCAACCCAGTGCGAAACGGCCTCTGGGTGATATGAGACCAGAGCAGCAGCGCTACGACTTTCATCCACGCCATGATGCAACTCCCACCGGCGAACACATTACAGACACTTACGTAGCAACACGAATGGATGGAATCGCCGCGCCATCAGGGGAATCGGCGGCCTGCACAGATTGGCCGTTTCGTTTACAGGTCGGCGACCCTTTGCTAGATTGACGAGGAACATTTGATCGGGAGTACCACATGGCACGCAGTCGAGGGAACAACGCACTTCAGATAGACCGGAGCCCGAAGGCCGAGTTTTCCATCACACCCCGGCAACGGGAAATTCTCAAGATGGTCGCCCTGGGTCACACGAACAGGGAAATCGCGGAGTCGCTGGCCATCAGCATCCGCACGGTCGAAGTGCATCGTTTCAATCTGATGCGGCGCCTGAACGTCCGGAACGTGGCCCAGCTGCTTCGGCAGGGCCTTCAACACGGATTACTGCCACGCAATTTCGGCTTGAAGTAGCGTCAGAGTTCCTTGACCTTCCCCCGACATTCCACGACCGATCCGTAGCCCTTCTTCTTCAGCTGCGCCGCCAGCTCCGTCTCCAGTCGTCCGAAGGCGCCAAGCCCCTCTTCGACCAGGACCGTGCCGATCTGGACCGCCGACGCGCCGCAGAGGAAATGCTCGAAGGCATCGACGCCGTTCATCACGCCGCCGGTGCCGATGATGGGAATCTTCCCCTGGAAGATCTTGTAGAACGCCCGCACATTCGCGAGCGCCACGGCCTTGATGATCGTGCCGCCGAGTCCGCCGAATCCGCCCTTCGGCTTGATCACGACTTCCTCCCGCTCCGGATCGACCACCAGCCCGTTGCCGACTGAATTAATCATGTTGAGAAAATCGACTTCGCACCGGCCAATCACCTTGCCCATTACCTCGTGATGCGCCGGATCGAAGTAGGGCGGCAGCTTCACCCCCATCGGCACGGTGATGACCTTGCGCACCCGTTTCAGTAGACGCTCGGAGGCCTCCGGGTCATAGCCGATCTGCGGCTTGCCGGGAATATTCGGACAGGAGAGGTTCACTTCGATCAAATCAGGTTTCGCCGCGTTGATCGTCGCGGCGATCGTCGGGAAATCGTCTTCGCAGAGCCCCGCCACGCTCGCGATCACCGGCTTGCCGAACTGTTTCAATTCCGGAATGAGCTCGGCGTAGGCGCGATAGCCGAGATTGGGCAAGCCCATCGAATTGATCGAGCCGCCGGGGAATCCGTAATACCGCGGCTCCGGATTGCCCTGGCGCGCTTCGACGGTCATGGACTTGGTCACAATCGCCCCCGCGCGGGATTTGCCCAGCGCGATCAGTTCATCACGCGTCACACAGAGCGCGCCGGCCGCGTTCATGAAACAGCTGGGGAACGTTACCCCTGCAATCGTCGTCGAGAGATCAGTCATGCCACCCCCGTTAAGGCCGATGTCAGCGTGCGCGACACGAGCCGCCCGTCCTGCATCGTCCAGATATAGTCGGCACATTGCGCGGCAGTCTGGCTGTGCGTCACCAGCAGAACCGTAACCCCGCCCGCTTTGGCGAGCGACCGGATCAGGGTCATGATCTCCGCCCCCTGATGCGAGTCGAGGTTGCCGGTCGGTTCGTCGGCCAACAGCACTTTCGGCCGATGCGCAAGCGCCCGGGCGATCGCCACCCGCTGTTGTTCGCCGCCCGAGAGTTCGCCGGGACGGTGATGACGCCGTCGGGCCATCTGGACCGACTCCAACACATCCTCCGCCCGCCGTGTGACGGCTCCGCCACGTTCGCCTCGCAACATCAAGGGCAGCGCCACATTCTCCAGCGCCGTCAATCCCGGAACCAGATGAAACGCCTGAAAGACGATGCCGAGCACTTCCCGCCGCACGACAGTCCAGTCGTGACTGGTAAACGCCGTGGTCGCCCGACCGTCAAGAAACAGCTCGCCGGACGAAGGTTGATCGAGGCCTCCGACCAGATTCAGCAACGTACTCTTCCCGCATCCGCTGGGCCCGACGAACGCGCAGAACTCGCCGCGCCCGACCTCGAGCGTCACCTCATGCAACGCAGCGACACCGGCCTCGCCACGCGCATAGGTCTTCGACAATCGGGCCAGCTTCACCATGCCTGCGATGCACCTCGGATTCTGCAAGGCTTTTGAAACGATCATCCTCGTATAACACAACCATTTAGAGGCCCACAACCTTGACAGACGCCGGTTACTCCCATACAAACAGACGCATCTCTCCTGACCTGAGAGCGATGTATGATGAGATCATGGCCTGAAAATCTGCCGGGCCTGCTGCGACACGCCGTCCGGTTTTTCCTGCCCGCCGATTGTGCCGCCTGCGGCATTCCGCTGACCGACGATCCCGTTCCGTTATTCTGCACCGCCTGCTGGAGCACCATTACCCCGCTTGCCCTTTCCCGCTGCTCGCAATGCGATCGTCCGCTCCCCTCACCCGTCGCACTGAGCTTCAGTCCAACCCATCGCTGTCACCACTGCACGGTGCGACCGCCCGCCTATCTGAAAGCCTGGACCCTCTATCCTTATCTACCTCCCCTTCAAGAAGCCATCTGTCTGTTCAAATACCGGGGGAAAGTCTCGCTGGCC
>OMJA01000173.1 GCA_900299245.1 Nitrospiraceae bacterium
GTATGACACCCTATGAGCTGATGCTGTCCGAGTCTCAAGAGCGCATGCTGATGGTGGCCAAGGCCGGCAAAGAAGACGAGTGCATCAGGATCTGCAAGAAATGGGACCTGGATGTGGCTGTGGTCGGCAAAGGGACGGGGAACGGCATACTGCGCGTGCTCGATCCAGGGAAAGTCGTTGCGGAGATTCCGGCGAAGGCGCTGGCCGACGACGGTCCCCGGTACGAGCGTCCCTATTCGCCGCCCGGCTACCAGGACATGCTCACGAATCTGAATTACGACGTGCTGCCCGATGTGAAGGATGCGAATGCGGCGTTGCTAGCGCTGTTGGAGTCGCCGACGATCGCCAGCAAGCGCTGGGTGTATGAGCAGTACGACCATATGGTCCGCACGAATACGATGGTGCGCCCGGGCTCGGATGCCGCGGTGGTGCGCGTCAAGGGCACGAACAAAGCGGTCGCGATGACGGTGGACTGCAACAGTCGGTACTGCCTGCTCAATCCCTATGAAGGGGCGCGGCTGGCGGTGGCGGAAGCGGCGCGGAACCTGGCCTGCTCCGGCGCGGAGCCGATCGGGTTGACGGACTGTCTGAACTTCGGCAATCCGGAACGGCCGGACATCATGTGGCAGTTTGTGATGGCGATCGAGGGGATGAAGGATGCCTGCGAGCATTTCAAGATCCCGATCGTGAGCGGCAACGTCAGCTTCTACAACGAGACCAACGGCCTCTCGATCTATCCCACGCCGATGCTGGGCATGGTGGGGCTCATCGAGTCCGCCGACCGGGCGATGACGCAGTGGTTCCGGGAGGACGGCGACGACATCATTCTGCTCGGCTCGACGCGCGAAGATCTGGGCGGGTCGGAATACCTGAAAGTGCTGCACTCGCGCGAGCAGGGCTCTCCGCCGTATCTGAATCTGGACACGGAGCAGGCGGTGCAGGGCTGCGTGCTGCAGTTGATCAGGGCCGGACTGGTTCAGTCCGCTCACGATTGTTCCGATGGAGGAGTTACAGTGGCGCTCGCCGAATGCTGTATGTCCGGGCCGGATCGGTCGCGCGGCGCTGTGGTACGATTAACTCCTGGCCGTCAGAGGAAAGACTCGATGCTCTTCGGTGAAAGCCAGTCACGGATTATCGTGTCGGCGAAACCGGCTCAACGGCAGGCGATTCTGGAACAGGCCCAGCGGATGGGGGTCCCGGCTGTCGTCATCGGGGCCGTGGGAGGGGCGTCGCTGGTGATCTATCTGGGGGACGAACAGTCGACGACGAAGACCATCGATCTGCCGGTTGCGACGATTGCCGACCGCTGGGGGTGCTCGCTGGAACGGAGATTGAGCCAGGAATAGCCTGGTCGTACGATTATGCATAAAGAACTGCCCATGATCTCGCCGGATAAGTTTCACGACGAATGCGCCGTGTTTGGCATTTTCGGCCACGAAGAAGCCGCAAATCTGACCTATCTGGGACTCTATGCCCTGCAACACCGCGGACAGGAAGCCTCAGGCATCGTGTCCGGCGACGGCGAACAGTTTTATGTCCAGAAGGGAATGGGGCTGGTCGCGGATATCTACAATAAATCGATTCTGGAGAAACTGCCCGGTCGGATGGCCATCGGCCACAACCGGTATTCCACCGCCGGCGGAAACGATCTCAAGAACGTCCAGCCCTTCAACGTCAATTTTGCGTTCGGGAATCTGGCGCTGGCGCACAACGGCAATCTGATCAACTCGCAGGTGTTGCGCAACGAACTCGAAGCGTACGGCGCGATCTTTCAGTCCACTTCCGATACGGAGGTGATCATCCACCTGATCGCCCATTCCCGGGCCAGCACGTTTCTGGCGCGTGTGATGGATGCGTTGAATCAGGTCAGGGGGGCGTTTTCGCTGGTGTTGATGACGGACAACGGGTTGATCGCGGTGCGCGATCCGCACGGTCTGCGGCCGCTCTGTCTGGGGCGCGTGCGGGGGAGCTGGGTTGTCGCATCGGAAACCTGCGCCTTTGATCTGTTGGATGCCGAATACGTTCGGGAAATCGAGCCCGGTGAGCTCGTGGTGCTGAGTGATCAGGGGATCGACAGCCACCGGCCCTTTCCCAAAGTCGATCCTGCCATGTGCGTGTTCGAGTATGTCTATTTCGCCAGGCCGGACAGCCGTATCTTCGGTGCGAACGCGGTCTATGCGACCCGCAAGGCCCTGGGGCGGCGGTTGGCCAAGGAATCCTGGGTGGAAGCGGATATCGTGATTCCCGTGCCGGATTCCGGGGTGCCGGCGGCGCTGGGCTACAGCGAGGGCGGCGGGATTCCGTTCGAGACGGGGTTGATCCGCAATCACTATGTCGGCCGCACCTTCATCGAGCCGGAGCAATCCATCCGGCACTTCGGCGTCAAAGTGAAGTTGAATGCGGTGCCCGAGGTGCTGGCGGGGAAACGGGTGGTGGTGGTCGACGATTCGCTCGTGCGGGGGACGACGAGCCGGAAGATCGTCAAAATGCTGCGCAACGCCGGCGCAAAAGAAGTGCATATGCGCATCAGCTCGCCGCCCATCGTGTCGCCCTGTTTCTACGGCATCGATACGCCGACCAAAAAGGAACTCATCGCGTCGAATCATTCGACTGAAGAAATACGCAAGTACATTACCGCAGATTCTTTGGCCTACTTGAGTTTAGATGGTATGCTGCAATCGTCGCCGGGTGTGCCGTCGCAGTATTGCAATGCCTGCTTCACCGAAAAGTATCCGATTGCCTTTACCCGGGCCGAAGAACTGCAGCTCGGGCTCTTTGAGCCGCCGGCTGATCCGCGGAATCTGTCGTAGCCGGTTGCGTCGTCACGTGCGTCTCATGGGAGGGTGCTGCGAAATGCAAGAGCGAGGTCGGCCGCGGATCGAGGTCAACTATCCCGTGCTGCTCAGCGGAGAAGGCATCGAGGGCACCGGAACTGTGACCAATCTCACCATCACCGGCGGTGAAATCGAGTCTGATCTGCCTGCTCCGATCGGCGCGCATTTCCGGGGCCGCATACAATTGTCCGGCGCCAGGAACCCGATTGATATCGCCGTCGCCACGGTTCGCTGGCAGCGAGTCAACCGTTTCGGTCTCGAGTTTGTCCGGTTCGAGGGGAGTGCCAAAGTCCAACTTCAGCAGATGTTGAATCAGAGCGACGTCACACCTTCCTGACCATCTACCCGTTCCGTGCCGGGTTCCTGTCTCTTCTGTGCGCCCGATCGGTGCAATGATCCGTCCCCGTGTCCCCACAAGGTCCATGTGACTTCGTGCCTGCATTGAGCCGATCCCGCTTCACCGTTCAGAATTCATTGCGCGATCCCGCCGGCCTGTCCATCTTGCCGAAAGTAGGGGAACGCCCCGCTTTGGGGGATCTGGCAAGGACGGCGTCATACCTGTAGCCTCTGGTTGCCCGGCCGATCACGGCTGGCAGCGTCTGGCAACGCCTGTTGCGAATGGGGGAGGACGGCGTGATTCTCATTCTTGCCGAATCGACAGATCCCTGGGGGGTGGCTCTCGCTCGCCGGCTGACCTTGCGCGGAGAGCCTTTTGTTCTTCAGGACCCGGGGGAGCTTTGCGCGTCCACGATCGATCGGACCGCCGAGTGGGTACAACAATTGACCGGAGTGTATCGGGGAGCGAACCGTCCATATAGTGGGGACACGGGTGCCGTTCGACCCCGGGCTGTCGCGGTGGCGGAATCCGACTGGCTGGCTGAATTGAATGCGCTGCCCTGTCCCGTCGTCAATCGGCTGTCGCCTGATGGCGTGCCGTCCTGCCCGACGGGGTCTCCCGCATGGGAAGCCGTGGTATCGGCGCATGGGTTTCAGACGCCCTGTTTCTACAACGCACCGAATCGCGATGAGGCCGTGGCCGGTCTCGATCTGTGGGGCGTCGACGCCTATGTGAAACCGGCGGGTGTCCTCCACGGCGGACTCGTGCTGTCGCTGGACGCCGCGAAAGCGTATGTAGAAGATCTTGAAGAGGACAGGTCTGTACTGCTGGCCCAGATCAGTGCGGGCCAGCTTGTGTCCGTATTTGTCGTCGGCGACAAAGTTGTGGCAACGGTCGTACGGAGTACGCCGAAAAGCGGGGTCTCCGCGCAGGGAGCGTGTCTCAGCCCGTCGCTGCTGCAGCGATGCAGCGATCTGGTGCCGGCTCTGGGATTAGTCCATGCCGAATGTCTGTTGAGCCTGTCGGCCGACGGGCTCAGTACCTGCCTCGATGTAGTGGCCTCGCCCAACTACTGGACCTGTCCGCGTGAAGCTCAGCGGCAAGTGGTCAGCGGCTTGGTGCAGTATCTTGCCGAGGACCGGTGTGAGTCGGCTCCCATTCCAGCGGTGTCAACGGCAGAGGCGGTGTCTTCCGGGGATTGCGTAGGGACCGGCATTCCCGGCGAGCGTTGATTCGATCTGCCCGATCTCGGGATGGCGCCGGCATCGCAGAATCCTTCGACTGTGGTCCGGCTCATGCGTCCGGCCGTTGCCCCTGAAAAATTCTGCATGGTAGGATAGCTTTCGTCGTGCATCCGGTTGTTCGATCGATGGCGAAGGAGGCTCTCATGAAACGATCTCTGTGGGTGTTGGGCGCCCTGCTGGTTCCGGCCCTCGCGGCTCACCTGGCGCTGGCGGCCGGGTTTTTCAAAGTGGGCGAGAAGGCGCCGTCGTTTACGCTGACGGCGATCACCGGCGAAACGGTGTCGTTGGAATCCTATAAAGGCAAAGTCGTCGTTCTCGGACTGTTTCATATCTGCGATCCCTGCATGATGCAGGGCTCGACGCTGCAAAAAGTCTTCGAGATGACCAAGGGGAAAGACGTGGCCGTCGTCGGGGTCAATTCGTCGGGCAATGCCAAAAAAGATGTCGGAGAGTTTCTGTCCGCCTTTCCCGTGAAGGTGACCTATCCCTACCTGCTCGATCCGGGGAAAGTGACCGACAAGCTCTATGGCGGCGGCAAGTTTATTCCGAATGTCTATGTGATCGATCAGGCCGGGGTCATCCGCTGGCAGCGGGTCGGCAACATGGATCTGGCGGGAGCCGATGTGATCGCAGCAGAGGTCGAGAAGCTGCTGGCGAGCCCGGCAAAAATGTAACGCGGACAGCGATCGAACCGGTGCGCCGACATGCATCCGGAAGCGGCGGTCAGTCGGCGCCTGTCGGCCTGTGAACGAGAGGGCATTGTATGGATGAGATGGAAGCGGGGAAGCAGAAGTTTCTGGATGTGATCAAGGGGGTGGATACAGCGGTGCAGGCCGTGATCCCCGTTACGCCGTCGAACAGCATGTTTTTGATTTCTCTCACCAAGGGGCCGAACCGGAAGTTCATCACGGTGCCCGAAGACGATATTCTGGATCTCCCCAACGACGCCGGGATTCAGGCCAAGGTCACGAAAGTCGTAAAGGATGCCGTGGCCGCGCTGTGACCCGTCGCGTCTGAACGCGACCGGCATGGCGCCTCCGGTTCATTTCTATGAAGAACATTCTCCCCGGAATCTGGCAATGGTCCTGGTTTTCCGAAGAAAAGCAGATCGATTTCAACGGACTCTTTCTGACCGTGGGCGAGCATAAGATTCTCGTCGATCCTCCGCCGATGACGGGCGAAGCGAGCGCGGTGGTGCGGCGCAACGGTCCCGTCGACTACATCATCGTCACGAACCGCGATCATGTGCGCGAATCGGTGGCGTATCGGGAGGAGTTCCGCTGCCAGTTGCATGTGCCGGAACTGGATGCCCCGCAGATGGAGCTCACGCCGACGAAGACCTATAAAGACGGCGAATTGCTGGTCGGCGGGATCTGGGCGATTCAACTCAAAGACCAGAAATCTCCCGGCGAGTCCGCCCTGTTCATTCCGCAGCGCCAGGGTGTCTTGATTCTCGGCGATGCCTTGATCGGGAAGCCGGCGGGCGCGCTCTCCATGCTGCCGGCTGAGAAGTATGCCGATCGCGAACGGGCCAGAGACGGATTGCGGCGTCTGCTGAAGTATCAATTCGATTCGGCGCTGGTCGGCGACGGCGCTTCGATCATGACCGGCGCCAAGCCGGTGTTGGAGCGGGCGCTGCAGTAGCGGAATTGTCTATGCCATTACGAAACGGACTGTCCGAAGAACTGAATCGCCAGGGGAACGAGCATTTCGCGCGCGGCCTCTATACGGAAGCCTATACCTGCTATGCCAAGGCGCTGGAGTGTGACCGGATGACCGGGGATCAGTGGGCGATGGCGGCGACGCTCGGGAATCTTGGAAACATCTGCGCAGTCAGCGGGCGGAGAGACTCGGCGCAGACCTATTATCAGGAAGTGCTGGAGTTGCAGAAAATTCTCGGCGATGAGAAGGGCATTGGCACGACGCTGGGCAATCTGGGCAATTTGCGCGCCGATGCCGGCGAATGGGATCGCGCCCGCGCCTACTATCTGGAAGCACTGGACCTGCTGACCAAGACGCACGATGAAGCGGCCAAGGCGGTGTTGCTCTCTGATCTCGGCCTGGTGGCCCGCGAGAACGGCCAATACGATCAGGCGATCCAGTATTATGAACATTCGCTGGTGCTGATGCGGCGTCTCGGGAACCAGGGCGGCGTGGCCGATGCCTGGCGCATGATCGGCCGGACGTTCCTGATGCAGGAACGGTATGACGATGCGATTGCCTGCTGCCAGACGAGCCAATCCATCGCCGAACGGTCGCGTGATGAACTGCGGACCGGCGGTGCGCGCTATGTGCTGGCCCAGTGTTATGAAGCGATCGGCCGCCTGCAGGACGCGGCGGATCTGCTTGGACTTGTCGTGCATATGGACCGCAAAAATCAGCTGCCCCAGCTGGAAGAAAAAACGAACCGCCTGCTCCGGCTCCGCGCCAGACTGGCGGGGTCCGATTCCCA
>OMJA01000174.1 GCA_900299245.1 Nitrospiraceae bacterium
AAATGCAGGATTGCCGTACAGGAGCCCGTCGGCTCCCCCGGAATTGATCGCCTTGCTGGCGAACAGCCCCGTCGCAAGAATACCCAGCACCCCGCCGACTCCGTGAATACCCACGACGTCAAGCGAGTCATCATAGCCGAATCGCCCCTTCCAGACAATTGCGAAATAGCAGGCCAGTCCAGCCGCCGCGCCGATCAACAGCGCCGCAAACGGGCCGATATACCCGGACGCAGGCGTGACGGTCGCAAGCCCGGCGACGGCGCCGCTCGCCACCCCGAGCACCGTCGGCTTTCCGCGATGTACCCACTCCGCAATACACCAGACGACCGCCCCCATCGACGCCGCCGTATGCGTCGCCACAATGGCCGAAATCGCCACCCCGTTGGCTCCCAGGGCGCTTCCGCCGTTGAACCCGAACCAGCCGAACCAGAGCAATCCCGTCCCCAACAGAGTCATGGGCAGGTTGTGCGGCGCCATATAGTCGGTGCCATAGCCGCGGCGATGCCCCAAGACAAGCGCGCACACCAGCGCTGCCGCGCCTGAGCTGATATGCACCACCGCCCCGCCGGCAAAGTCCAAGGCTCCCAGCTTCGCCAGCCAGCCGCCTCCCCAGATCCAATGAGCGAGCGGCACATAGACGAACAGCGACCACAAGGCCGAAAAGAGCACCATGGCGCTGAACCGTTTCCGCTCGGCAAAGGCTCCCGCGATAAGGGCCGGGGTGATGGCGGCAAACATCATCTGAAAAAACATGAAGGCTTGATGCGGGACCGTCGGCCCGTACACCGGATGGGGTTCGACCCCGACCCCGCTCAACCCGACCCACTCCAATCCGCCGATCATGCCGCCTTTGTCCGGTCCGAACGCGAGACTGTACCCGATGAGAATCCACAAGAGACTCACGACGCTCAGGATGATAAAGCTCTGCATGATCGTGCCCAGGACGTTCTTGCTCCGCACCAGGCCCCCGTAAAAGAGCGCCAGGCCCGGCACCAGCATGACCAGCACCAGCGCCGACGACATCAGCACCCAGGCCGTGTCTCCCGAATCGACCTTCAACGCCGCGGCCTGCGCGCTCGCCTCGGGCACCCCGGCCAGCGATGCGCAGAGCATCCCCAGCCCGGCCCCCAGCACGACCGCAAAACGTGTGGACATGGTCACGATCTGCCTCCTTCGCATCGGATTGTCACAAACCCACGGAGCGGGGCGGAGGAATCTTCCCTCCGCCCGCTCCCGATTCATCCCTGTCCTGCCACTAGAATGTCTTGACGAACTTCAACTTGTAGAAATCTTCGTTGTCTGCAAAGTCATGCCCGGCGGTGAAACGGAAAGACATCCCGCCCGCCAGCTTCATTTCCACATACGGCCCGAACCAGCGATAGTAGTCCTGCTGCGCGCCGGGGGCGCTGTTGTCGCGCGTGCTCAAGAGGTGCTCGTAGTGCACGCCGGCTGAAAACATGCTGTTGAAGCGGTACCCGGCATTCGCCCACCAGTGCAGGAAATCCCAAGTCCCGCGGCGTCCAGTCTGGCAATCGGGAAAATCGGATGTACAGGTGGTCCCGGTTCCACCGCTACCACCCTCGTTCCGGCCCGCCTTGTAATAGCCCGCATAGAACTCGCCTTCGAACCGGTCATCCATATAATTCACGATGATGTTCGGGACCCACCCGTCAAACGCCGTCGTCCGTTCATTACGGCTCCCGCCGCCCTTGGGGAACGAACCGCCGCGGGAAGAGAGCAGGCTGCCATGAACTGTACCCAACATCGGGGTCACGCTCAGGCGCTTGTCGAAAAACGTAAAGTTCAAGCCGAGGTCCAATTCCAACCAGGGATTTGCATCATGCACGCCCTGGCCGCTGATATTGGTCCAATAGGTGGTGCTGAACGCCAGAGCAATGTCCTTGGTCAGCCCATAGGTCCCGTAGACCGAGGGATTAAACCCGAAGAAGCTGTCTGCCTGCATCGCCATCGACACCGACACCGGATGCTTCGTCGTGTCCATCAAATCATCCGTCACACCCGCCTGCGAGAATCCCGGAGAAAGAAGCAGACTACCGACACCCAACAGTGTTCCGACTACCCACCCTCGCACACCTCGATACCCTACCTTTTGCATGGCGCCTCCAAATGAATAATAAGACCTGCCCCATTCAGCACTCCCAACGCGAGAGTACGAAACGACACACTCTGGCGCCATTGCCAGTGAAGATGACCAACTCCCTTGTCGGTCGATGCGGCACAGGCGAAGAAGCCCCGCGAAGGCCTCCCGCAACATTCAACGTTATCGATACCCGTTCGTGATCGGCATGCGCCGATCCTTCCCGAACGCCCGATGCGTGATCTTGATCCCGATCGGCGCCTGACGCCGCTTGTACTCGCTACGATCCACCAGGCCGATGACTTTGGCCGCCACCGCCCGGTCGAATCCCATCGCCACGATTTCCTCCAGCGACCGGTCCTCCTCCACATAGGCTTTGAGGATCGGATCGAGCACCGGATAGGGCGGCAAACTGTCCTCGTCCTTCTGATCCGGGCGCAACTCCGCCGTCGGCGGACGATCGAGCACGCGCTTGGGAATCAGCGGCGTTTTCCCGGCGGCATTGCGCAGATGCGAGAGCTCGTACACCATGGTCTTCGGCACGTCCTTGATCACGGCAAACCCGCCCGCCATATCGCCGTAGAGCGTCGCATAGCCCACGCTCATTTCGCTCTTGTTGCCAGTGGTCAGCACGAGATGGCCGAACTTGTTGGAAAAGGCCATGAGCAGATTGCCACGGATGCGCGCTTGCAAATTCTCCTCGGTCGTATCAACAGGCCGCCCTTCGAACGACGGCGCGAGCGACTGCCGATAGGCGTCGAACGCCGGTGTAATCGCAATCGTGTCGCAGGCGATCCGCAGCCGCCGGGCCAATTCCGCCACATCCTCGCCGCTCTCCCGCGAGGTATAGGGCGAGGGCATGAACAGGCCGAGCACATTGTCCGCGCCCAGTGCATCGACCGCGATCACCGCAGTGATCGCCGAATCGATCCCGCCGCTCAATCCGATGACGACTTTCTTGAATCCGTTTTTCCGTACGTAGTCCTGCACGCCGAGCACCAGCGCGGCATACACCTCGTCCAGTTCCTCCCGCAACGGCTCGAGTCCCGGAACGACGCGCGCCCGCTTCGGGGCGGCGGGAAGCTTCACGGTCATCCGCTCGACCGCACCGGCCAGTTTGCCGCTCAGCGCCTTCGTCCGCCGCTGCGCCATGCGATGCCGCACCACGGCATCGGCATTCAAATCCGCCAGGAGGAAGTCCTCCTGGAACGCCTTGGCCCGCGCGATGACCGCGCCGGTCTGATCCAGCACCAGGCTGTTGCCGTCGAACACCAGCTCGTCCTGCCCGCCCACGGTATTGGTGTAGGTCACGATGACGCCGTTCTCGCGGGCGCGCGTGGCCAGCATCTGCTCACGAATCCGGCTCTTGCCGATCTGGAATGGGGAGGCGTTGATATTGATGATGACATCGGCCCCCGCGGCGGCTTGCAGCCGCGTCGGACCGTCCGGAAACCAGATGTCTTCGCAGACGTTGAGCCCCACGGTGACTCCGCGCAGCGTGATCACCGGCAACGTCCGGCCGGGATGGAAGTAGCGGCTCTCGTCGAAGACTCCGTAATTCGGGAGAATCCACTTGCTGTACCGGCACAGCACGCCCCGTTCGCCGATCAACGCCGCCGCGTTGGTCAATTCATGCTGCCCCGCCGCCACCACCGACTGCCGGGATTTCCCGCTGCCCGCCTGCCCCTGGCCGACATGGCCGACCACCGCGAGGACGCCCCGGCATTCCTTTGCGATCTCATCCAGCGCCCGCAGATTGTCCGCCACGAACCGCGGCTTGAGCAGCAAGTCCTCCGGCGGATACCCCGTCACTGCCAGTTCCGGGAACGCCACGACGTCCGCCTTGGCCTTCCTGGCCTCTTTGATCCAGCGCTTGATCGCACGGGTATTCCCGGCGATGTCGCCGACCGTGGGGTTCATCTGAGCCATGGCTATACGAAGAATACGCATCGCTATTTGCAGGCCGGTGAAAATAGCCCCCAACTGCGTTCTCGGCTCGCAGCAATCCTCGACATACCCCCGAGGGTACGCCTGCGGTTCTCGCATCGCCTGCGGTCTTGTTGGATGACCATTTTGACCAACCTCAACACTCCGATACCGCTCAAGTCTTACTTTTCACCGCCCCCGTGATCGACTAGGGGGGCCATTTTCACCAGCCAGCCCCAAAAAAAAACGCCCTCTGGCTTTTCATCCCACAACCGGGGAAAGAAATGCCGGAGGACGTCATTGTCCGCCTAAATCGATCGGTGCAACCGGAGACTTCGTTGTCTCCGAAAAATGATAGGTCGATTTATAGCAATGCCACCGCGTTCCTGTCAATGGAAGAAACCGCCCTTCCAACAGAGCTGTTCCCTGAAGATTCACGTACAAACCTATGCTAGACTGTGCCGCATGATTCCTCACTCCTCCAGGTCGATGTTGGCCGGCATTATCGTGATCAGCGCTTTCCTTTTAGCCGGGTGCGGAGCTTTTTCCGATCAGACCCTGGTGACCGACAGTACAGACGGAGCAGTCTATCTCCAGCAGCTCTCCAATCGGGGGACAACGATGCGCTATAGCGGTCCCCTCAAAGCATTCAACGCCAGTCACCCGATCGACCTGGCCCCTGATACGTTAGCCAAGGCGTTCGCCGGACTCTCCATCGGTATTTACCCGTCGGATGGTCGCAGCGCACCCCGGGGAGTGAAACCCACCCCGGTCTTCTCGTCACAGCAGGTCGCTTTTCTGGCCCCGGCCGTTGCCACGGCGCTCAAACGGGCTCAACCGGACCACCGGGTCAAATTTCAGGTCGGGAACGGCAGCGATGTGATCGACGGAACACTCTACATCGATGGCCCGGTATTGCACCTTGCCTTCAACCATTATCATTCACCGGCAGACCGCCGTGACGAGCACCTCTCGATTTATGCCCTCTCGTTCGAGCCCCAGGACTTCCAACTCCCCTCAGACGCACCGCAAACCTGGATGGAGATCGAGCCCGATCTGCCTCGTGTGGCACTCGCGTATCAACTGCTGGCAAAGCTTCCCTCCGCCCTACAGCTCGCCCCGGCTTTAGCCCATCCCCTGCCGGCAAGCGGGTCCGCCCCGCAGACAGCCGACTCCTCCACGGCCATCAAGACCGTCGTGGATAAACAGGCCCAGGAGCTGGAAGCTTTGCGTGCGGAGTTGGATGCACTCAAGAAGCAATTGAACGAGCAGGAGCCCAAAGCCAAGTCCAAAGCAAAACCGAAGGTCTCGCCGTAAGTTGCTCTCCCTGTTGAGTCGCTATTGTCTGAGGGCCGGAGCAGACAGATCCCGGAGGCGGGCTTGCACACCTTCCCCGGCAAAGCCCTAAAAGGTACGAACAACCGCCCATCCAGAGGATCCGCTCCCGACTGGTCGGCCGTTTGTATTGCGGTACGAACTCGACAGAATCGTAGACGGCCCGGCTGTCAAAATCTGACGATCATGTCGGCCCCGACCATGTAGAGGTTCTTCTCCGTCGCCTGATCGAACGCCGGTCTGGTGTAACAGCGATAGAATCCCGCTTCGGGACGGATCATCACGATATCGTTGAATTGATGGGTCAAGCCGATCGCGTGGGTCGAGTAATGCCCGGCGATGCCCGACCGCATGCCCCGGTCGTCCCGCCACCATTCGTTCCGCACCGTCACGAAATCGCGCGGAGCGACTTGGACCATGGTGTAGTTCAGAATGCCATAGGTTTGCGACAGCCCCGGCAGGATTGCTCCCCGCGCCCCGCCGCCGGCGAACGATTGGACCGGCCCGATGATCGGAGTGCCGCCGAGCACGGCATCCCGCTGCCACATATAGATACCCGCCAGCTTCGAATGAATTTCTTTGGTGAACCGGCGCTGCCAGGTCCCCACGACATAATTGAAGTTATCGTGCCCGGCTGGTTGGCCGTTCACATCGAAGTGGCGGAACTTGGCCGTATTCACGTTATTCAATACGACGTAGGCCGAATCGTTATTGTCGAGTGAAACCCACCGCACGCCCACCATGCCGGTCGGTGTCGCGCCTTTATACCAGGGCGCCATATCCGTCCCCGCATGCACAGCGCCCTGCACGGTCCACTGCTTATCGAGCATGACCGTCGCCATGGCGCCCGTTTGCGTGTAGGTATCGAACGTAAACTGGAGCGAGTGCGTGGCCATATAGTTGTCCGGCGCGAACTGGATTTCGATATCCGGCGTCGCGACCCAACGTCCGATCCGGAGAATGAGGCCCTGCGCAATCCATGGCACATACACGTCGCTATACACTTCTGTAGGATCGTACCCATACCGCTGATTCCCCTTCAGCAGCTGATTGCTGAACCAGCCCCCGGAGGTCATGTACCGGTAATTGCTCCCGTACAAATTGCTAAACCGAAATCCCCAATCGACATGGTCAGTCTGTACGGTGTCGGCCTCGCGCTCCACCCTGAGCACCGCCTGCTCCAGCACCACGGATTTGGGAATGATCCAATAAGAGGAGGGCTGATTTGAGTTGTTTGAATTGCTCCAGTTATAGGAGCCATTGACCCATCCGTAGGTCTTAATGCGATTATCGCGCATCCACTCACCGAGGGACATGCCAGCCAAGGCTTTCATCAGCGGATATTCCTTGGTGCCGACCGGGACGCCGATCAGCGGCGATCCTTGATACTCACCACCCGGATAGGGCGGCGAATCCCAGGGCGCGGGCAAGGCACGACGGACCGGCTCCGGCTCAGCAGAAGCGACGCCAGGAGAAGGACTAAATTCCTCGACGTACGCGTTGAACAAACGCCTGACGAACCAGGGCCGTTCTTCCGATTGAACGGACTCCGCTGAGGCCCGTTCTGGAGAAACTGTTTCCGGTGACGCCGCCGTCGCAGCCCACGTCAATGCCGGGACTGCGCAGATAATTCCGATTGCTCCTGCGGCCCATCTCCCAAGGTGCTTCATTATCTTCTCTCTGTGAGTCCAGCCGGCAGAGACAGGGCCTGAGCCCGGTCGTTGAACTCCCGGCTTCAAGCACTTCAACAGCGGCTCATGACTCCTGGCCTCATGGTGTTCGCTTGCTGTCCCAATCACAACAAGCACCGAAGCAAAAAAAAAGCGCCCTCCGGTCCCCTCGATGGAACCGGAAGGACGCCGTTGTCCTTCAACAATTCTGATGGTTTTATGAGGAAGACGACGTCGCCCTCCATCGCGCTGTTCACAACGCCTGCACTTGTACGTGGCACGGACTTTCCTGTCAAGGTCCATTTCCCCAGCGGTACGGCCTGAGCCGCTCCTGTCATCCTGCTCAGCTGTGCTACACTGGCACTACTCACCCGGAGCCACCCCGTGTCCACGCAACTGTCTTGGCCTCATCCGTTCGTCGCTCTTGCACTGGTCACAGCCATGGCAACGTTCCCCGGATGTGCTGCCACACCGACAATCGACGCTCCTTTAGGACTCTCCCCGCTCGGGTCTGTGTTTCTCGAGCGAATTCCTGACCGGTCCTTTCACGCCGCTCACCCGATAATACTTGACGCCACCACGTTACGGACAACTCTGGAAAGTATTCTGGTTGAAACGCGCGTTTCGATGAGTGCGCCGATTGCGGAGAAGCAACGCCCGTTACGCCTATTCGCAGACGCCGAAGTGGCGTTTCTGGCCCCGCTTCTGAGCAACGGGTTGCGGCAAGCCGCCCAGGATCAGCAAATCAGCTTCACCCTGACGCACCAAAAGAATCTTTTCTCTCATCAGGATACGGCGGGGGCGGGAGTGGGGTCGAGCGTCGTTACCTCGGCATCCCCTGCTCGGGAAACGAGCGCAGGGTCGATCTTCGTTCACGGGCGATCCCTGCACATTCAATTTCATCAGCTTCGGGTGAAGCTCGAACGGCCCGATGCGGTGAATATGCCGAACCGGCGGCTCCCCGATCTCACCGGGCTGACCTACCATGCGCTGTCGTTTGCCTTTTCGTCCGCGAGGCGACCTGCATCCTATGTCATTCGAGGTAATGCCGACGCCACACTCGTGCTCGACTACGAACAGATCGTGGGCCTGAGATCGATTCCGTCCACTCCTGCGACACCCGCTGTCTTACAGCCTACGCCCGGCACCAATCCCACAGCGCCGGCCGGCGACCGGGAGGCGGACGTGCGCACACTCCAGGAACAAATGCAGCAGAAAGATCGCGAGCTGGAAAGTGTCAGAAGGGAACTAGAGGACATTCGTCGACACCTGAAGGACCGGTCGCCCGAACCGTCTGCGCCGGCCACAAACCAGGCCCGATAACGCCTGACGGGATCAAACCTTTCGTTTTTCGGCCCGTTCGTCGATGTCTCCGGCAAGCAGGATCGCTTCGGCAATTTCTCTCATCGATTTCCGCAAATCCATGCTCTGCCGCTGAATGAGTTTGAAGGCTTCCTCTTCCGAGAGCCGCTTGGATCGCATGAGATATCCCTTGGCGCGATCCAACAACTTCCGCACGGCCAGCGCCTCCTGCATTTCGAAGGACTTTTCCAACAACGTCGTGTGCTCGATGGAGATCGCCGCCTGATTGGCGATCGCCTGCATGAGCCGCACTTCTTCCGCCGTAAAGGTGTGGGGCACCGACGTATAACTATTGATCACCCCCACGCACTTCTCCCGCATCATCATCGGGACAGACAGCAGCGAACAGAGTCCCTCCTTGGCCGCCATATCGGGATACATATAGTCCCGCTCTTTCGTCACATCCGGAACAATGATCGACCGCCGATCTTGCACGGCTCGACCGCTGATACTTTGCCCGACTCTGAGATTGGGCTTTCGCCGGTACTCCTCGCTCAAGCTTTGCGTGGCCGCAATCCGCAGTTCCCCACTGGCTTCATCCAGCAGCATGATCGAACAGATTTTCGACCCCAGCATCTGCGCGGTCATGGTCACAATGAGTTGCAGGACATCGTCCGTAATCCGGTTGGACGCAACCGTCTCGGAGACCTGCGACAATGTTTCCAACTGTAGCGCTTTCCGGCGCATCTGGTCGTAGAGACGCGCGTTCTCGATCGCCCCGCCAACCTGGTTGGCGATGGTCGTAAGCAACGCCAGTTCGTCTTCCCGATAGCGGCGCGAACGCTTGTGCTGAACGTTGATCACGCCGCTCACCTCTTTCTTGGCGAGAATCGGCACAGACACGAACGCCTGATAGCGGTCCTCTGGAAGATTGTTGAAAAACTTGAATCGAGGGTCTTCACTGGCGTTGCTGGGGACCACAACCCTGGTCCGCTCACGGGCCACCCAGCCCGTGATGCCTTCGCCCAAGCCGATTGTGATGCGACCAATCAGGCGGGGGTGCGGGTTTTTTGACGCCCGCAAGATGAGCTCGTCCCGCGCATCGGACAACAGATACAGAAGACAGGCATCCGCTTTTGTCACTTCGACGACAACGTCGACGATATGCCGCAGGACAGCCTCAAGATCGAGCGTATTACTGATCGATTCGCTGATCCGATGCAACACATCCACCTCGCGGGCTTTTTCCCGCAAGGCTTGCTCCAGTTGTGCGGCAGTACGCTTTTTTGATTCCATGCTTATAGATCCCAAACTACCGCCTCACGCACCATCATCGCCTTCCTGCCCGACTTGACCGACCGCCGGCTCCGACGGAAACCGTTTGGAACCACTCCGTAAACACAGTTTCCTCAACCGGTGCGATCCGGACTTGTCCAATCGATTCCGGCCACACTCCGACGACTTTCCCCTGCGAAACCTTTTTGTCATGCTGCATCGCCGTCCACACCTTTTCGGCTGAACGGCTGGTCGGACGATCAGACAACCCGGCAGCCAGCACCAATGATCTGATCCGCTCGACCGTCCCGGCATCGCAATACCCCTGGTGCCTGGCTAGATCCGCTTCCAACACCAATCCAATGCCCACGGCCTCGCCATGGATCAGGGAACGATAGCCGCCCAATGCCTCCAGCGCATGACCGATCGTGTGGCCGTAATTCAAAATTCTCCGTCGATCCGACTCCTGTTCATCCTCTGCCACCACCTGTGCCTTGATCTCACAGGAGCGTTTAATAATCTGCATGACAGCCTGGGAATCAAGCTTCAACAGTGAGGGCATCGTTCGCTCGAGATACGCAAAGAAGGACCGGTCAGCAATGATCCCGTACTTGATGACTTCGGCCAGACCTGCGATCCATTCCCGCTTTGGAAGCGTGTGCAAATTCATCGGGTCAATCCACACAGCCTTCGGCTGATGGAACGCGCCGATCAAATTTTTCCCCAATCGGTGGTCGACGCCGGTTTTTCCCCCGACACTCGAATCCACCTGCGCCACCAACGTGGTCGGCACTTGAACGAACGGAATGCCTCGTTGGTATATCGCCGCCGCAAATCCCGTCAAATCTCCGACGACTCCTCCGCCGAGTGCCATCAGCAACGATTTCCGTTCAAAGCGCTGCTTCGCCAGCACATCGAGAATCTTCCCAACGGTCGCCAGCGTCTTATTTTTTTCCCCGGGCTGCAATATGACCGGCACCGGGTGAAATCCGGCTCGCTCACATTGCGTGAGGACAGCTTGAAGATAATGCTTGGCAACATGCCGATCCGTCACAATACCGATATGGGTCGCCGGGGTGAGGGCGCGAAGATGCACAGCGAGCTCGGACAACAATCCGGGCTTGATGACAATCTCATAGCTTCGCGCCCCCAGCGATACCGCTACCCGCTGTTCTGCCTTGCTTATGTGTCCCATGCTCTCCAAACACGCGTTCCGAATGCTCGCAACAGCCTTGCTTGCCGGCCGTCCCATCTCAATCTTTGCTCATTGCCAATGTGAAAACGCGTGGGATGGTAACATAGCCATGTGCGAACTAAAAGATCACGGACACCGGGCCATGGAACGTGCACTTCCTTCCCACTGAAGCAACACGCAACGCCAAAATGATTCGGCCCGTATCCGCTGCCTCTCAGCAACAGATACGGGCCGAATCGAGCACCGCAGACAACCGACTAGGTCGTGCGAATGATAGTCGGCGTCATGAATATCAGAAGCTCCTGCTTCGAAACGCTTTCCGACTTGTTTTTAAACAACCATCCCAGAACGGGAATCCGTGACAGGTACGGGACGCCCTGCACGTTGTTGTTCTGGGTATCGACAAACACACCGCCGATCACCATGGTCTCACCGTCACGGACGATCACCTGAGTGGTCGCCTCACGCCGGTCGATGCTCGGACCTGCCGGGTTGCTTCTCGCACCAACCGCATTACGTGTCGCACGCACCTTCATCAGAATCTGCTTCCCCACTTCCTTTGGATCGCGCGATGTAATCTGGGGCGTCACGTTCAACTCCAGATTCGCGTCCACGAAGGTGGTCTGTGTTCCCTGAAGTGAAGTGGTTTGGAACGGAATCGATTCACCCTGCGAAATCTTCGCCTCGCGCTTGTCCAACGTGGTGATCTTAGGAGCCGCAATGACCTTGCTCAACCCCAACAGTTCCCCGGCGGAAAGCCGCAAGTCCAACGCGAAACCTGGCCCTAATTTACCGAACTGATACCCGAATGAAGGAACAGCCGGCAAACCTCCCACCTGCGCAGGAAGATTCACAATGAAATCCCGCGGAATGGTAGTGCCGGAAGTGCCAGCCACTGGTGCAAATGCCCCCGTCGCATTACCGGCAAACTTGAAGTCGTTTCCAGTAAAATTGGAGTCTTTAATTCCCCACTGAATCCCCAACCCGCGGGCATACACCGTATCGGCCTGAACAATGCGTGCCTCAATCTGCACCTGAGGGACTTGCAAATCCAATCCATCCACCAGCTGTTTCATCACGGCAAGCTTGGCTTCGGTATCACGTACGATGAGCGCATTGCTCCCTTGGCTGATATTCATCACGCCACGAGGGCTTAGATACTGACGCAGCGATGTTTGGAGTTCCTGCGCCTGAATATTTCTGATGTAGAACACACGATCAACCAGCTCTTCGGCTTTCGTCTTGGCTTCTTTTGCCCGGGCTTCTTCATCCTGCTGTTTCGCGATATTCGAGAGCGTATCCACCCAGACGATCGTCCCCTGGCGGATCATCCCCAACCCGTTCATCTTGAGCAGCATGTCCAGGGCCTGATCCCAGGGCACGCTCACAAGCTTCATGGTAACCTTGGCTTTGACCCCTTCGCCTACCACAATATTGAATCCGCTGACTTCGGCGATCAAACGCAGAATGTTTGTGATGTCGGCCTGCTGAAAATCCAGGGAAATTCGCCGCCCGGCAAAACGTGTTTGACCGGCGACAAGATCATCCCCTCTGGAATCACTGTCCTGAGCTGCGCCCTCCACAGCCATTTGGATGGTTCGAACCTTGAACTTCCCTTGTGCAGGCCCCATCAACCGCCCGTTTTTCACGCGAGCATCGGCCCTCGCCGGCCGTTCCTGTTCTGCAGCATCGCTTTCGCCCGCAAGAGCCGAACCGACAACACCTCCTGCGGTCGATGCAAGTCCATCACCTGCCGAAACATCTCCCTCCGCCGCTCGCGGCTTCAGCGATACCAGAATCTCATTCCCGACAGGTGTGACAGAAAAGGCCGGCCGCCCCATGAGGTCGAGCACGAGACGCACCTTATCCGCATGATATCCGACCCGGACTTTCTTCAGGAGCTGATGATGTCCCAATACGAGAGGTGATTTGAGCGCAGATGACACCGAAATCAGATCAACGACAAGCCGATTCTCGTCAAGCAATCTTGCCGAGTGAAACAACCGTCCGTCCCCTTTTACGAGAACAGCGACTTCATTCCCATCCGGACGCACCTCGATCTTGGTCACCACTTGAGCCGGAACATCGACAGACTCGTGCGCCATCGTCACTGCGGACTGAGTCAGCGATGGCTCAGCGTGAATAGCCTGAGCGCTGAATACCACAGCCAATGTGCTCAGCCACCATGCCCGGCGAAACGATCTTCCCACCACTGCCGTTTGTGTTTTCATTCTGCGCCTTCTTTCGGATGAAGAAGCTTGACGTATTCACGCTCCTGTTTTTTTCCATACACATCGGTAAACCGCTCTTGCACAATAATGCCCCGTTCCGTAATGGCACTGACGACGCCATTATTCTGCCCGAGCCTCGTTCCGCGTCTGACTGCATATCCATACCCTTCGGGAGTCTGCACCATCGCCGTATACCCATAGGAACCCCACACAATGGCGATGAGATTTAATTCCGTCAGACTGACACGTTGAAGCGGCGGAAGATTCGCATCCATCTTCCCCGGCTGGAGCTGCTGCACAACGGGCGCAAACGGATCTCGACGACCTGACGGGTCATATCCAAATCCGCTTCCAGCATCGGGGAGTTGAGCGGGAGATGACATAGACGCCTCGCCCTCAACGGCGGGACTTGCCGTTAGAGTCGGCACGAGGGCTTGTCGTTGAATTTCAGGAGCAGCTGGCATTTTGATCGAATCCTGCCGGAGCGGGTTGATCTGATTGGACGGAGTCAAAGTACCGGCTCCAACTTCGACACCAGCCCCCCCTGCTAATAATACCCACACGACGAGACTCAGGATGTTGCATCCTCTCGTCCTACGCTGCCGCATTTTCTGCCTCGCACTAGACATTTGCATAGCCTCTCAGTTCGCTACTTACCTACCGGAGCTGGCTTCGCAATAGTTGCCGCAGGTGTCGCCGCAACCTGCTTTTCAGGAGGCGCCGCATAGGCAACAAGATCGAATTGGGCCTGCGACACGATCCGCCCTTGTTCAACTTTCGGCGCTCCCATCTTGAGGCCGGATACCGTGATAATCCTCGGAAGCCGGTTGATACGGTCAAAAAAGAGTGCTGTCGTATGATACGCGCCACTCGCTTCGACGTTAACCGGCATTTTCACAAACAGTTTTGACGCATCCTCTGACTGAGTGCCAGGCCGCCACAACTTAATATCGAGCCCCAGACGAACACCCAGATCAGACACTTGCTTCAGCAACATGACGGCTTCCTCTTCCGGAGGCAGGCGCTCCTTCTTCTTTGCCAATTCAATTTCAAGTTGTTTATTGGCAGCCAGAAGCTCGTCGAGATGCTTTGCCTTGATCGTGAGAGTCTGGATTTCCCCGTCTAATCTGGTGTTTTCCGCTTGAAGCGCATCAATCGTCGCGGATTTTGGCTCTGCGATATAGAAATAAAAACCCGCAAGTAAAACAGCCACAAGCAATACGAGCAGGGCCAATTTCTGCGGTGTGGGTATACTGCGAAGCGTTTCGAGATTGGCAGAAGGCAACGCCATACTTAGCCTTTCAGGCGAAATGCCAGTTTAAACTGATAGATATTGATTTTATTTTCAACCGCGGCTTTGCTTTCCTGCAGATTGATATTCGCAAAAAAGTCGGTCCGGCGTAAATTGTTAACGAATTCGACAACATCGTCGTTCGTCAGAGCTCTTCCTTCAACCTCCACAGTATCTGCGGACAACTTCAGATTCGTCAGCCACACTTTCAGCGGCTCAATACTTTGGCTGACATAATCCAGGACTTTGACCGGCCCGACGCGTGCCGACTCAAGCTGATCAATTACCCGATTCTTATCTTCCAACAACTTCTTTTTCTGCTCGAAATCCTGTACTTGCTTCACCTGCTCTTTAAGCTGTACAACCTGCTTCTCCTTGGCCTGCTTCTCGTCCTGGCGAGCCTCGATGGCTTCATCAAGCGAAGCAGAATACCACCAGCACCCCGCAATCGTGACCAGTAGCACGCCGATGCCCAACAGAGCCTGCGCCCGGACATCATATTGAGGCTTGGCCGCACGGCCTTTCGGACCTGAAAGTAGATTGATGCGAATCATCGGTCCCCCACTGATCTCAAAGCCAGCCCCACCGCGACAGAAGCGAGCGGTGCCATTTCAGCCAAGGCATCTTGATCGAAGTCACTCCCCGACGTGTCAATTTCTCCGAACGGGTTTGCAACCTCAACGGGCGTTTGCATACGATCGCTCAACTGCTGGACGAGTCCGCTGGCACGCGCAACACCGCCGCACACCAGGACACGATCCAAGCCCACATTTGACGCAGAAGTCTTGAAATAGTCGACCGTTCGTGCAATCTCAGAAGCCACCTCGCCGTTCACGCTATCGATGACGCTTTCAACAGATCCGGAAGCAGCTTTCCCGCTCCGCTCACCTTTCTTGACCTCTTCAGCTTCTTCGTAAGACAGGCCCATCTCGCGCTGGATTGCTTCAGTATAACGATTGCCTCCCAACGGAATATCGCGAGTAAAGAGGGAAACCCCTCCGCGGATAATGTTGACGTTCATCACACTGGCCCCCAAATTCACCAGCGCTGTAGTCTCATCCAATGCCAACGGGTAGTTAATCGCGTGCATGTTCTCGATGGCAAAAGCATCCACATCCATCACCATCGGCATCAAGCCTGCACCCTTTACCAGCTCAGTCAGCTCATTGATCTTATCTTTCTTGGCGGCCACAAGAATGATCGACATTTCCCCCTGACTTTCGCCGGTCACATCTGCCGGAAGCACATGAAAGTCGATATTCACCTCATTGATGTCGAATGGAATATATTGCTCGGCCGCAAGCTTCACTTGACCTTCCAACTCCTCGTCCGGCATCGGAGGCAAGCTGATTTTCTTCACGATGACGGCGTGACCTGAAATGGAGACCGCCACTTGCTTATTCTTGACATTGGCCTCATCAAACAGCTCGCGGATCGCCGAGACCACACGGCCTTCATCCATAACCGTACCGTCGACGATCACTTCAGGCTCCAACGGTTTCATACCAAACTTTTGAAGGTAATAGCGCCCCTTGCTTTCCCGGAGTTGCACCAGCTTGATCGCACTCGACCCGATGTCGAGTCCAACCAGCTGACGTTTCGGCGTCAGTAGAGAAACGATGTCGGTTTCAAACATATTTTTGAATGTGCTTAGCATATCCCTCACCCGCACCCTACAGGACAATCTTCCTGGCACGAATCATTTTCTGAATTTCGGCCACATTCTCTTTCGTGTACAGACGCCAGTTTCGCCAATCCCGCGGAGGACCGGTGATCAACCCTTCACGTTCCCAGCGGAATAAAGTGGCCTTAGAAATGTCGAATAAGTCGCACACCTGATTCGTTTTATACCCTGATATCTTGCGATTCGAGTTTCGTTTCTTCACGTGAAATTTGCCTAAGGGAAGCGAGTTTCTGCAGGTACAAGGTAAGTATAGTCAATATGCTCGACCTGTCAAGCAACCGACTGGATCCGACAGGAGGAGAAATACTGGGCAGGACCGTCAAGAGTCTAGTTTACGATTTCTGCACGTCTCGATGTTTCAGAATAACGTCGTGCCCAATGGCACCAAGGCTTTCCCGGAGACGGCCTGCAATGGCAACCGACCGATGACGCCCACCGGTACACCCAATCGCAATGGTGAGATAACTGCGCTGTTCGCGCTCATACAGCGGGATCAAGAACTTCAGCATACTCTCGAGCTGAGCCAGCAGGGCAACCGCATCGGGGTCAGACAGGACATAGGTCCGGACACGGGGATCATCGCCGGAAAGCGGCTTGAGTTCAGGGACAAAAAAAGGATTTTTCAGGAAGCGAACATCGAACAGCAAATCGATATCATACGGAACACCGAACTTATACCCGAATGTCAGCAATGTCACAGTCAACCGCCGCGTGGCCGGGCCTCGAGAAAATTCCTTCGTCAGCAGATCCCGAAGTTCATGCACCGTCAGATCTGATGTATCGATGATCCGATCTGCGTGACGACGCAGTTCCGCCACACGTTCCTTCTCGAATCGAACCCCCTCCAGAACCGGCAAGTGGGGCAGCAGGGGATGCGGGCGGCGCGACTCCGAAAAGCGCCTGACAAGCACTTCGTCCCGCGCTTCCAAAAACAGCAAGTGAATCGCATAGCCGAGCGATCTGATCCGCTCAAGCGTCCCGACCAAGTCAGAAAAAAAGACTCGCTCCCGAACATCGACGCCGAGCGCGACATTGGATATTTCTCCACCCTGCTGATTACAGAGTTCTACGAAAGTAGGAATCAACGCAGGAGGAAGATTATCGATGCAGAAATACCCGGCATCTTCAAACGCCTTGAGCGCGTGCGACTTTCCCGACCCTGACAGACCACTGACGATAACCAGATTGAGTTGTGCCATACAGCCTTAAACAGAAGGACACATCGTCCTCATGTGGAAGTACCACGCGCGGAAAGGGATTCGGACGCTGACGGCCACCCTGTTACCTGACCTGAATGAAACCTGTCGTCTCAGGCCGTCCGGTTAGACACCGGATCCGGAAAAGGAATGTCCGCGCCGCCCCTCTGCAAACGGCTCGATCACGAGCACACGTCCGCTGACAGCCCGTTGCAGTATATGGAGATTCCCCGTCTCAACGTTGGCAAACAGAAGGAACGTCTCGTTATGCCCATCAAACCGGTCATGTGCTTCGGCAAGCGACAAGACCGGGACCGCTCGCCGCTCCACTTTAAATGAAGGTTCCTCGGCCAGCTCGGCAGCCAGGGCCCTTACCGACCTCGCCCGTGTCGCCTTCGCGGGCTTATGACTAACCACCCGTTCCTTCAACTTTCTCAGCTGCCCGTCGATACGATCGACGAGCGCATCAATCGTGGCATACATCTCTCGCGTTGAAGTCTTTGCTTGCACCCGTTTTCCATGCACCACGCACACCGCTTCGGCTTTGTGCTGAAGTTTCTCGACGCTCAGGACAACCTGTACAATGCCGGCCTTCAATTCATATCGATCGAGTCGAGCGAATCGCGTCTCAAGATACCGGCGAAGTGCGGATGTGACATCCATGTGACGACCAGTAATTCGTAACTTCATGCGACGTGTCTCCTTACGTGAACCCACCGTTGCATCACGCACAGCGGGCGCAAACTAAAAATGACGTTTTCTCTGGCTGGCGGACGGAATATTGTCCTCGGCACGATATTTCGCCACCGTACGCCGTGCGATCAACACTTGCTGGAGCTTCAACTTTGCCGCGATTTCTTCGTCCTTCAGAGGGCGATGCGTATCTTCTTCGGCAATCATTTTTCGAATCATTTCGCGAACCGAGACAGACGACATCATGTCAGAGGGCTGATCGGCCCGTTGCAGTCCCGCGTTAAAGAAGAATTTCAATTCGAGCATCCCTTGAGGGCAATACATGTACTTGTTGGCAGTAACACGGCTGATTGTCGATTCATGCATGCCGATATCTTCCGCCACCTGCTTGAGCACTAACGGTTTCAGATGCTCAACCCCGTGCTCAAAGAACTGCTCCTGGAACTTCACGATGCTCGTCACGACCTTCACGATGGTCTTATTCCGCTGGTCGATACTCCGAATGACCCACTGGGCGGCCCTGAGCTTTTCATCCAGGTAGGATTTGGTTTCAGCCGTCCCGCCGTCTCCAGCAGTAATGAGTTGCTTGTAATACGGACTGATCCGCATGCGGGGAAGGCCATCGTCATTTAACAACACCACCCACTCCCCTTCGTTCTTGACGACAAATACGTCCGGAACGATCACATAATTCTGGGTATTCGTGAAAGGCCGACCGGGTTTCGGCTCGAGATCACCGATCAACTTCGTCGCCTCAAAGACTTCCTCGACGGTCACATTCAACGCTTTGGCGATCTTGGCATACTGCTTCTTCTCAAGATCCTTGAGGTGATGCAGAATAATGCCTTCAACGACGGCCCCCTTGAGCGCGCCCGGTCTTGCACCGAGCGACCCCATGGGATTTTTGCCGAGATGACCGAGTTGGAGGAGCAAGCATTCGGGAAGATCGCGTGCCCCGACACCGGTTGGATCGAATGTCTGAATATCCTTCAGGACTGACTCGGCCTCGGCCTCGGAAAACTCGGTTCCATTGACGACTTCCGCCAGAGTAATCCGCAAATAGCCATCATCGTCCAAATTTCCGATAAGCAAACTCCCGATGGCCTTTTCCCGCTCTGAAAGGCCTGACAAGGACAGCTGCCAGAGCAAATGCTCTTCGAGCGAAGTAGCTTTGGCCACCGTCTGCTCATAAGAAGGAAACTCATCTTGAGAAGAAGACGGATATTCCGAGTCTCCGACCCGACGATCCGAGCCGAAATACTCTTCCCATCCCGAAGCTGAAAACTCCTCAGGAGACCCCCGCTCTTCCGGCGTCCCCCCCTCCTCCGTCGTTTCCTGCGCGGAGGGTGTCGCCGCATCTTCCGTTTTGCCTTCCGCTGCCGCCGCCTCAGCCTCCTCCACATCTGTCTGCACTTCGTCAAGAAGCGGGTTTTCCAGCAGATGCTGGGTCAAACTTTGCTGCAATTCGAGACGAGACAGCTGCAACAGCTTGATCGCCTGCTGCAACTGCGGAGTCATGATCAGCTTTTGACTGAGCCGCAAGTCGAGACGAAGTTTCATAACAGGCTCAACAACCCTCTACAGCTTGAATCGCTCTCCGAGATACACGGCCCGAGCGGTTTCGCTCTTGACAATGGCGTCCGGAGATCCAGATTCCAGGATCAATCCTTCATTAATAATATAGGCACGATCGGTGATGGACAACGTCTCTTGCACATTATGATCGGTGATGAGGATTCCGATTCCCTTGTCCTTCAAGCGAAGTATAATCTGCTGAATGTCCGCGACCGCGATCGGATCGATCCCTGCGAACGGTTCATCCAACAGCATGAACGATGGGCTCGTCGCCAACCCCCGGGTGATTTCCAACCTGCGGCGTTCCCCTCCCGAAAGCGCATAGGCCATGCTACTCCGGATGTGCAACAGATCGAGATCCTTGAGCAAGGCATCAACCCGCGCCGCCCGTTCATGACGAGGATAGCCCAGGATTTCCAAAATCGCCAAGACATTCTTCTCTACGGAAAGCCGGCGAAAGACCGACGACTCCTGGGGAAGATACCCGATCCCCCGTCTTGCCCGCTGATACATCGGCAAGTCCGTGATCGACTCGCCGTTGAACGTAATCTCGCCTTCGTCCGGCTGGCAAAGCCCCACCACCATGTCAAAGATCGTCGTTTTTCCTGCGCCGTTCGGTCCAAGCAGTCCCACCACCTCACCGGCGCGGACTTCGATCGCGACACCTTTCACGACCTTACGTCCACGGAAACTTTTCACCAGGCCGCGAGCTCGCAAACACGAGATAGGCTGACCGGAGACTGAGTCTGACGACAGCCCTGCCACCGCTGATTCAGCTCCGTGAGTCATTTCACTCCGCCGTTTTCGCCATCGATCAGCAGATGCGATCCACCCTCCACAACACTCCGATCCTCATCTAAATAGATAATGATCTTCTCGCCGCTGACTCGCGTCCCCTTCTCCCAGGCTACCGGATCACCGGTCAAGGTAACAACGCGACGACTATTATCGAACACCGCCTTGTTAGACGTCGCATTTCCCGTCTCTTTTTCGATCCTGACATGGCCGGTCGCCTCTATCTGCCTGACAGATCGACCTGAGGAGCCCGGCATCATATCGCCACCCTTGCCGGTTGTTTTGGCCGCAGAGGAAGCATCGCTCTTCCTGCCCTCGTTTGCCTCTCCTTTCACTCCATCCCCAGACTGGGGAGAAAAGGACACCACCATTTTGTCCGAATAGACCATCAACGTACCTTGAGTCAGGATAACCGACCCTTCGAATACTGCCTGACTGTCTTGATTCCGCACCGTCATTTTTTTCGCCGTGATTGTCGTCGGAGCCTGTCCGCCACCTGAACCGTTAGGGCCGGCGTGGCCCGCCGGTGCTACAGATTCCGCCGTGACAGGAGCCACGAGACTAAGAACCAGAAACAAGGTCCACATGAACATCATCAAGTACCTCAAACTCCTCAGACTCCGTCCGCCCCAGCAATCCTCTACCGGTTATTTCCAATCCATTTCCTACTATACGGACAGGGTCACCGGTCTGAATGATTTTCGTGGCATCAGTCCATGCCAGATGGTTGGTATAAATCGTATAGCCACTTCCCGTTGCAATTATCAACGGATCGGTCCGATTCGCTAGCACAAAGTTCTTAGTCGCTGTATCGAGCGCGCCCTCGTCCCCCAGGACAGTCACTTCCTTCCCAGCCTGACCATAGAGCGTCACTTCCACATTGCTCAAGACGGCTCGTTTTTCCTGTTCAAATAATCGCGCCTGCTTGGCCTGGACCCGCCACTGCACCACATCCCCTTTGGTCTGCGTGAATGTGAAGTCAGAAATCTTGGCATCTGCCGACTCAATAGCGCCTGGCGCAGCAGATTGATTGGTCGGAGCGGAATCTGCGTTCACAAACAACAAATACACCAGAAATGCAGCCAGAGCCCCGCTCAAGGCAAGGAGGCTTCTTCTGGCTAACACATCCCACATGCTTTACTCAATCCAATGGAAAATCAATCTCATGCCCTGGCACGATAGTAGCACTGAGAAACAGGCAAGTAAACGGCTGGTACGGCAAGAAAAGGAAAGCGCCCCCCACGCTCGACGCGCGAGGGGCGCTTCTGTAGTACAAAAAAACGAGGACCGTTACGCCGAAGCTTCCGGTGATCCAGCAGGTGCCGGGGTCGCTGGAACCGAAGGCGCTTTTGAAGCAACCTTCTCCGCCATCGCCACCAGCTCAATAGCGACCATTTCTGCTCCATCGCCGATTCGGCGGCGAGTCTTAACCATTCTGGTATACCCGCCTTGACGATCTTTGAACCGTCCAGCCACATCACTGAACAGCTTTGACACCACGTCTTTGCTTCGGATAAATGCCAGAGCCCGACGTCGCGCAGGCAGCGTTCCTTCTTTACCGAGCGTGATCATCCGATCGGTAAAACCGCGGATCTCTTTTGCCTTGGCTTCAGTCGTCTCGATACGCTCATGCTCCAAGAGCGAAGTCACAAGGCTCCGGAACAACGCCCATCGATGTTTCGTTTGCCGACCAAGTTGACGGCCTTTTTTTCTGTGTCGCACGGCATTCCCCTTCGCTGAAAATTACTCTGACTGCGAACTCCCGCCGCTGGAGGATCCGGCTTCCACCTTCCCTCCCAACGTGAGGCCCATCTCTAACAAAATTTCCTTGATTTCGTTCAGCGATTTCTTGCCGAAATTCTTCGTCTTGAGCATTTCGTTCTCGGTCTTCTGGACCAGATCCCGAATGGTCTTGATGTTGGCATTCTTCAAGCAATTCGCCGCTCTCACGGAAAGCTCGAGCTCGTTCACACTCCGCGAAAGATTCTTATTCTCCTCGAGCTCCGACTCATCATATCCTGCTTCACGCTTGCCCTCACCACGCTCTTCAGGATTAATGAAGATATCCAGATGATCGCGCAAAATATTCGCCGCCGTTGAGAGAGCGTCGCGCGGGCTGATGGTGGCGTCAGTCCAAATTTCCATCGTCAGCTTGTCATAGTCGGTCATACGGCCGACACGTGCGTTTTCCACATGGAAGTTCACGCGCTTGATAGGCGAGAAGACCGAATCGATCGCGATCACACCGATCGGCAATCCTTCTTCCTTATTACGCTCTGCCGGAACATAGCCACGGCCATGCTTGACGGTCATCTCAATATCCAATGTGGCATCTTTATCAAGCGTGGCAATGTGCAGATCCGGCGTAAGGATGGTCACATCGGCATCGTGGATAATATCTGACCCCTTGGCTTCGCCGGGTCCTTTCTTTCGCAACCGAATCGTCTTCGGTTTATCGGTATGCAGCGCCAGCCGCAGGCTCTTGATGTTCAAGATAATCGACGTCACATCTTCCGTCACGCCGGGGATCGTCGAAAACTCGTGGAGCACGCCTTCAATCTTCACCGTCGTGACCGCCGCACCCGTGAGCGACGACAGCAACACTCGGCGCAAAGAGTTTCCAATCGTCGTGCCGAATCCCCGTTCAAACGCCTCGGTGGTGAATCGACCGAATACTGGGGAATTCGCATCCTTATCGACTTCGACCCGCATCGGGATCTGAAAGTCTTTCATCGCTTTAATCATGACTCCCCCTTCACAACCATCGAGTGACCAGCATACCGAATAGGGATGACACCAGAAATTGCAGACAGTTCCCTATCCGACCAATGTGCTATCGAGAATACAATTCGACGACCATCTGCTCGTTGACCGGCAGTGTGATCTGCTCTTTCGTCGGCAAGGCACGCACAGTTCCTCTCAACGCGCCTTTATCAAGCTCGAGCCAGTCGGGAATCCCGCGCCCATCCACGCCTTCCAACGCCGTTTGGATGGAGAGCAGATTCCGGCTCCGCTCACGCACCTGGATCACATCGCCCGTCTTGACGGTCGCCCCGGCCACGTTAATTTTCTTTCCGTTCATGGTCAAATGACCGTGACTCACGATTTGGCGCGCTTGCTTCCGAGAGGCGCCAAAGCCAAGACGATAGGCCACATTGTCCAACCGGCACTCCAGCAAACGCAACAGGGCATCTCCCGTAACGCCGGACTGCCGTTCCGCCTTTTCAAAGAGGCCGCGGAATTGGCATTCCTGCAATCCGTAGATTCTCCGCAGCTTCTGCTTCTCGCGCAACTGCATGCTATAGTCAGAGTTTCTTGGGCGCCCCTGACCGTGCTGACCGGGAGGATAACTCCGTCGCTCAATAGCACACTTTTCAGTCATGCAACGAGTGCCCTTTAAAAAGAGCTTCTCGCCTTCGCGTCGACAGAGACGGCAAACGGGACCCCGATACTTAGCCACTGCATTACCTCCGGTTACAGGACGCCTGATTTCTGGCGCCGACATTGCTGCGAACTTGAACCTTGGTGCTCATCACGACTACACCCGTCTCCGCTTCGGGGGACGGCATCCATTATGCGGAATAGGCGTGACATCGCGGATCAGATTGATGCGCAAGCCAGCGGCTTGCAGCGAGCGAATGGCTGATTCACGACCGGCTCCAGGCCCGTTCACGTAGACATCAATTTGGCGCATGCCGCTTTCCATCGCCTTACGAGCCGCCGCTTCTCCGGCGCGTTGCGCCGCGAACGGGGTGCTCTTTCGAGAACCCTTGAATCCCTGATTCCCAGAGCTGGCCCAGACGACGGTGTTGCCGCTCATGTCGGTAATCGTCACAATCGTATTATTGAAGGACGCCTGGACATGTGCGACACCGGCTTGAACGATCCGGCGCTCTTTCTTTTTGCCCTTCTTCACACTCATAGAAACTCCTTCACATCAGACCACGAGCGAAGCGCTCGATCATTTGGCTGTCGGTTTCGGTTTGCTTGTCACACCAGCACGACGGCCTTTCCGCGTTCTGGCATTGGTCTTCGTGCGCTGACCTCGTACCGGCAACCCTTTTCGATGGCGCAATCCCCGATACGTTCCAGTGTCGATCAATCGCTTAATATTGAGCGACATCTCCTTACGAAGGTCGCCCTCAACCCGATGATCACGATCAATGATTTCCCTGAGCTTGACAATCTTGTCCTCGCTTAGGTCTTTGATCCGAATCGCTCCGTCCACTCCGGCCTTTCTCAGAATCTCACGTGCGGCGGCTCGCCCAATTCCGTAGATGTACGTGAGGCCGATATCGGTCCGCTTGTCTCTTGGCAAATCGATGCCTGCGATGCGTGCCATGATCTCTCCTCTTTCCTGTTCCCTAGACGAGCACGGACCTACCCTGCCCGATGTTATCCCTGACGTTGCTTGTGCCTGGGGTTCTCACACAGGATTCGCACCACGCCCCGGCGACGAACGACCATACATTTAGCACAAATCGGTTTCACTGAAGACTTTACTTTCATGACGCGCAGCGCTCCTACTACTTGAAACGATAAGTGATCCGGCCTCTTGTCAAATCGTATGGAGACATCTCCACCGTGACTTTGTCGCCTGGGAGAATTCGGATGAAATGCATTCG
>OMJA01000175.1 GCA_900299245.1 Nitrospiraceae bacterium
CGACGTCAAGTTGGCGCGGCGAGGCGCATTGCTCCACGACATCGGCAAGGCGGTCAGTCACGAAGAGGCGGGTCCGCACGCGATGCTAGGCGCGGACGTCGCCAAGAACTACGGCGAGTACGCGAAGATCGTCAATGCGATCGCGGGGCATCATGAGCAGGTGGAGCCGATCTGTCCGGAGAGCGTATTGGTGGCGGCCGCTGAAGCGCTGTCCGCCGCGCGTCCCGGCGCACGACGTGAGGCGCTCGAATCGTACGTGAAACGCTTGGAAAAGCTGGAGGCGCTCGCCACCGCCTATAAGGGAGTGCAGAAGGCGTATGCGATTCAGGCGGGACGGGAGATTCGCGTGATCGTGCGGCAGGAGGATATTACCGACACGGAGTCGTTTCAGCTGTCACGGGATCTGGCGAAGAAGATCGAACAGGAACTGACGTATCCGGGCCAGATCCGTGTGACCGTGATTCGTGAAAGCCGGTATGTGGAGTACGCGAAGTGAAAATTCTCTATATCGGCGACATTATGGGAGAGCCGGGTCGCCGGGCCGTGGGGCGGATGGTTCCGCGTGTGGTCTCTCAGCGGCAGGTGGATGTCGTCATCGGGAACGGGGAGAATGTGGCCGGTGGATTCGGCATCACGCCGGAACTGGCAGAGGAACTCTTCGAGATGGGGTTGTCCGTCATCACGACCGGCAATCATGCCTGGGACAAGAAAGAAATTCTCGACTATTTTCCGCGCGAGCCGCGCTTATTGCGTCCTGCCAATTACCCGGCCGGCGTCCCGGGCAACGGCAGTTATGTTGTCGAAACACCCGGCGGCGAAAAGCTCGGTGTGCTTCAGCTGATGGGGCGGGCCTATATGCCGACGCTGGATTGTCCCTTTCAAGTAGCGAAGCGGGAAGTGGCCAGGTTGAAGCGGGAGACGGCGGCGGTGCTGGTTGACATGCATGCCGAGGCGACATCTGAAAAGATGGCGATGGGGCATTATCTCGATGGAGACGTCATTGCCGTAGTGGGTACGCACACGCATGTGCAAACGGCCGACGAACAGATTCTGCCCAAGGGTACGGCCTATCTGACGGATATCGGCATGACCGGTCCGCTACACGGTGTGATCGGAGTCAAAAAGGAACTCGCCATCGAGAAGTTTCTTACCGGGATGCCGAAACGATTTGAAGTGGCTTCCGGGCCTACGGTATTTTGCGCCGTCTTGATCGAGGTTGACGCGCAGCTCGGAAAGGCGATTGCGATCGAGCGGATTCGGGTCATCGACTAAGGGAGAACTCACCACGGGCTTCAGACCACCTACGTCGCTCTCTTCTCCAGCCTCTTCGGCCAGGCCGGTTCATACTGTTTCGGAATTGACCAGTCTCGTACGGTCCACGCTTGAATCCAGTTTCACCGAGGTGTGGCTGGAAGGCGAAGTGTCGAACCTCCGCGCTCCGGCATCCGGTCATCTCTATTGCACGCTCAAAGACGAGTCGAGTCAGATTCGGGCCGTCCTCTTCAGGACGACCGCGACGAGGCTCCGGTTTGCGCTGGAGGACGGGCTTCAGGTCGTGGCCCGCGGGCGGGTGACGGTGTACGAGCCGCGCGGGGAATACCAGATCATCGTGGACTATGTGGAGCCCAAGGGGCGCGGGGCCCTGCAATTGGCGTTTGAGCAGCTGAGAATACGGCTTGCCGAAGAAGGGTTATTTGACGAAGCCCGCAAGCGGCCGCTTCCCGAATTGCCCAGGACGGTCGGCCTCGTGACGTCGCTGAGCGGTGCCGTGATTCGGGATATGTTGACGGTGCTGCATCGCCGATGCCCGACGCTGCATATCATCATCGTTCCCGTCCAGGTGCAAGGGGAGGGGGCGGCTGAACAGGTTGCGGCGGCGATTCAATTGCTCAGCGAATCCGGCTGGGTAGAGGTGATGATCGTCGGCCGAGGCGGTGGCTCGCTGGAGGATCTCTGGAGTTTTAATGAGGAAATTGTGGTGCGCGCAATTGCCGCGTCGCGGGTTCCGGTCGTGTCCGCTGTCGGGCATGAAACGGACGTGACGCTGGCGGACTTTGCCGCTGATCGTCGGGCGCCAACTCCCTCGGCCGCGGCCGAAGCGGTCGCACCGGTTCTGGCCCAGATTGTAAGTCGACTGGCTGAATTGTCAGCCCGGCTTCAGCAGGTGATCGCCCGCCGCATAGAGGAAGAGCGGCAGCGGTTGCGCTTGGCGACACATCAAATTGCGGCGGTGCGTGTGCGAGTGCAAGAAGAGATGCAGCGGGTCGATGCGACGGTTTTCGAAATGACGGCGGCTGTCCGCCTGGTATTACAGGCAGGGCAGAGTCGCCTGGCTCGTGCGGAGCAGGGGCTGATGGCCGGAAGTCCTGATTCGCGCGTGCGGCATGGCTTGGCCGTTGTCCCGCAACTTGTCGCCCGGCTGCATCATGGAGTCCGTGGTGGAATGTTGAGCCGGGAGCAGCGCGTCGATTCGTGCCTGGCGCACCTGCATGCGCTGAGTCCGTTGGCGACGTTACGGCGGGGCTACAGTGTGCTGCAACGTATTCCCGCCGGGACGGTGGTCCGGGCGGTGGATGAGGTGCGCGTCGGAGAGGATCTTCACGCCAAGCTGATCGATGGCCGTTTGTTGTGTACGGTCAAAGCTGTCATGCCGGACTCCTCGGTTTAAAATCGGTCGAGGAGCCGCTATAATAAAAGTATTTAGAGGCCTATGAGGAGTTGATTGTGGCGGCTGTAAAGTTCGAACAGGCGATGGCCCGATTGGAAGCGATCGTCGGGGAGCTGGAAAACGGTGATCTCCCCCTTGACGAGTCGCTCAAGATCTTTGAAGAAGGCATCCGGCTGTCAAAAAACTGTCTGAAAGTACTGGAAGAAGCTGAACGGAAAGTGGAAGTTCTCGTTCAGGACAAGAACGGCAAGAAACAGTTACGGGCATTCTCTCTTGATGACGACGACGCGGATGCAGCTTCTCTTGAGTCATAGCGGCTTCGCATTTTCCCAGGCGGTCTCCTTTTCACCCGCGCACCCATTCAACCATGGCGATTCACCCACGTCCGGCTAAAGATCGGCTCGACCGTGTATTGGTCACGCGGGGGCTTGCTCAGAGCCGGGATGTCGCGGTTCGAATGATCCTTGCCGGAGAGGTCCGGTTGGACGGGGCTCTTTCCGATAAGCCCGCGAAATTAGTTCCGCTTGATTCGGCGATCGATCTCGTTTCTCAGGCAACCAGATTTGTGAGCCGGGGCGGGGAGAAACTGATCGGCGCGCTTGACGCCTGTGGGATCGATCCGAAAGAGGCGGTGTGCCTGGATGTCGGATGCTCCACCGGGGGATTTACGGATTGTTTGCTGCAGCGTGGCGCTGCGCGGGTCTATGCGGTCGATGTCGGATACGGTCAGTTCGACTGGCGTCTCCGCCAGGATCCGCGTGTCGTCCTGCACGAGCGGACCAATATCCGCTATGTGAATCGATCGCTCATTCCCGAGCCGGTGTCCCTCGTCGTGATCGATGTGTCGTTCATCTCGCTGACGATGGTCTTGCCTCCCGTTATCCAGTTCCTTCGGCCCGGGGCGATCGTCATTGCCTTGGTCAAGCCGCAATTTGAAGTGGGAAAAGGGCAGGTGGGCCGTGGCGGGATCGTGCGCGATGAAACGCAGCGGCAGGCCGTATTGAAACGGATTCTTTCTTGTGCGGAGGGGCTTGGGTTGGCTGAAAAGTCGACGCTCGATTCGCCGATCCGCGGGAAAAAGGGGAATCTGGAGTTTCTGAGTATTTTTGAGTTTCGCGGAGATATTTGTGTTAAGAAAGAGCCGGCAGTGACGAGCGAGCTTGATACGTTGGAGGGGGCATGAAGGTCTTAGTGACGGGTGGCGCCGGGTTCATCGGTTCGCATGTAGTCGATCGCCTGGTAGAGGAAGGTCACGACGTCGTCGTGGTGGACAATCTGTCCACAGGGAAGCGAAAGAATGTGAATCGCGCGGCGAATCTCTACAAGCTGGATATTCAAAGCAGCCGATTGGAGCGGGTCTTTCGTAACGAACGTCCGAATGTGGTCATGCATCTGGCGGCACAAATCAGTGTCCGGCACTCGGTCGATGATCCTGTGTTTGATGCGCAGGTGAATATTTTAGGAACGATGAACGTATTGCATCAGGCTGTGCACCATGGCGCGAGGAAAGTGATTTTTTCTTCGTCCGGTGGAGCCATCTACGGTGAGCAGGAAATCTACCCTGCGCCTGAATCGCATCCCACAAGTCCGCTCTCTCCCTATGGCATCAGTAAACTATGCGGAGAACATTATCTGTCGTATTTCCAGCGCACCAGCGGCATTCAAACGGTGTGTCTCCGGTATGCCAATGTGTATGGCCCCCGGCAAGATCCGGAGGGCGAGGCCGGGGTCGTTGCCATCTTTATTCAAAAGATGTTGAACAATGAACAGCCGATTATCAACGGCAACGGGCGTCAGACCAGGGATTTTGTTTATGTCGACGATGTAGCTGAAGCAAATCTTGCCGCCATGGGACAGGAAACTCAGGGGGTGTATAACGTCGGGACCGGTGTCGAAACCTCCATCAATGAACTGTTCAGACTGCTGGCAAATCTCACAGGCTCGACTTCAAAAGAGGTTCATGGCCCCGCCAAGAAAGGCGAGCAACTACGGAGCCTCGTAGATCCGTCTAAAATCAGACAAGCGCTCGGTTGGGAAATGAAAGTTGATTTACCCGAAGGCCTGAAGCGGACCGTGGCATTTTTTAGGGAGAAAATGAACTAGCCGGGGGCGGACTCGCATGGGTCGCCTCCCGGCTGGTCCTATCGATCAGCGGGGACTGTTAGTACCGCGGAACTGAGTTGTCTACCTGAACCGACCAGGCATCGATCCCACCTACCAGATTTTTCACGTTTGGAAATCCCTGCTGTACCAGGAATCCGGTTGCATCGGCGCTCCGCATCCCATGGTGACAATAGGCGATGATCTCCGTGTTCTTATCCAGTTTGGCTAGAGACTGGGGCAATGTGCCTAAAGGAACGAGCATCGATCCTTCAAGCTTTGCCAAGGCATGTTCCCATGGTTCTCGAACATCCAGAAGAACAAGTTTATCGCCTTTGTCGAGTCTCGCCTTGAGTTCTTTCACCCCGATAGAATAGCTCATCAAAATCCTCCAACTTGAACGGCTGGTTGCATCATAAGTGACGCAAGAAATGGCTGTCAAATATTGGCAGGGAGGATGGCTTGAGCAGGCGGTCGTGGGTTCAGACGATGAAAAAGCTGGTCAAACTGCACGCTATACGGACTTCGGGAGAACCTGGCGACAATTTTTAGCCAGGCCTGTCAAAAGTCCGTGAATATGTCGCATTTTAGACGCACTTATGCAGATCTAGAATAGGACGTGCACTATCACTGATCGCAACGTGTTGATTTTAAATGATGTGAGAAGTTTTCTTAAAGCAATGGCAGGTGTGAAAATTGCTTTGCATCTCCAAGTAAATATAGATTGAGAACTAATCAAAGATGACTTCTTCAATTAGAAGGGTTGATAGATTCAGAATGGCTCAGACAGTGTCAGGTTTCAAACATGCCAAAGAGTAAAGCAGAGATCCTCATGGTTTTTGTTACGGTACCCGGACTCAAAGATGGAAATAGAATGTCAAAAGAGATTTTGACCTCTCGCCTGGCTGCATGCGTCACGGTCATTCCTGGTGTTCAGTCCATGTATTGGTGGAAGGGCAAGATTGCCAGGGCAAAAGAGGCGATGCTGGTTATGAAAACAACAAGGAGTCAGTATCGGAGACTTGAAAGTAAGATCATGGAACTACATTCTTACGAAGTTCCAGAAATCGTGGCGATTCCATTGGTTGCCGGGTTGCCTCAATATATTGAGTGGGTCAGTCATGAAGTGGCCCATTAGTGGTAGGAGCGGGCACGGTATTAGGCTCTGATTTCATAACTATCGAAAGGGTTGACCCTTCCTGGTTGGACAGGTACACTGCCGGAGTATCCAATCTAGGTCTGGTCTCCCAAAGTTGAGGGAGTGAATGTCATGGGTCAAACGCAAAACCAAGAAAACAGCGACGCCTACACAGTCGTAATTTTTCGTGGCTC
>OMJA01000176.1 GCA_900299245.1 Nitrospiraceae bacterium
CTCGACATATTGATGATGGTGCCCCCGCCCTGCTGCTTCATCTGCGCGAATCCCGCCCGGCAACAGAAGAACGTCCCGCGCAGATTCACGTTCATGACCGCATCGAAATCCTTCGTGCTCGTCTCAGCCAGACGCCGTCCGCCGGCAATGATGCCGGCGTTATTCACCAGCACGTCCAGTCTCCCGTACCGCGTCACGGTCTCCGCAATCAACCGCTCGACCTGCTGCTCGTCGGCCACATCGGTCTGAATCGCCCGGGCCTCTCCCCCCTGCGCCACAATCTGCGCAACCGTCTGTCCGCACAAGGCCAACCGCCGTGCCGTCACCACGACCTTGGCCCCTTCCGCGCCATACCGCAGAGCGATGGCTTTGCCGATGCCGCTGCTGCTGCCCGTGACAATTGCAACTTTCCCCGTTAATCGTGCCATCGATTACCTCGTATGTTCCGCTCGATGAATTCTGGTCGTGTGCCAGGAGATCGTAGCGGCCAGGAGCAGCACCGCCGATGCGAGAAGAAACGGCGCGCCGGGCACCTGCCACCCGGACCGGGCGCCGATAAAGTGGGAGAAGATCTGCGTGAACAGCGTCGGGCCGATCAATCCGGTCACGCCGTTGATGCTTGCCGTCGCTCCCTGCAACTGGCCTTGCTCCGATCCGCTGACGCGGCGCGACATCAACGCCTGGGTCGCCGGGCCGGCCAGTCCCCAGAACGCCATGATCGGAATACCCAGGCAGAACATCCAGCCCTGAGGAGCAACCCCGTAGATCGCAAAGCCGACCGCGCCGCACAGTAATCCCGCGAGCAGCGTCCTGCGTTCGCCGTATCGCGCGGTCAGCGGCCGGATCAGCACCCCCTGCACGAGCATCGCCGCCACCCCGACCCCGGCGAGCATGAGCCCGACGCTCGTCGTATCCCAGCCGTACCGATAGCTCATGTACAACACCGCGGTGCTCGGCAGGACCGCATGGGCCAGATAGCCGAGGAACGCCACGGTCGCGAGCCCGAACAATTCATGATGCGACCGCAGCAACACCAGCGAGCCGACCGGATTCGCCCGCTTCCAGGCAAAGGCCGCCCGCTTCTCGCGCGGCAACGACTCCGGCAACACAAAGAATCCGTAGCAGGCATTCAACAGACTGAGCGCGGCCGCGCCCCAGAACGGCAGGCGCGGATCAATCGCCCCGAGCCATCCTCCCAGCGCCGGACCGAGGATGAACCCGAGCCCGAAGACCATCCCGATCTTGCCGAACGCCGCCGCCCGCTGTTCCGGCGGCGTCACATCGGCAATGTAGGCCCCGGCGGTGCTGAAGCTCGACGAGGCGATCCCGGCAATCACCCGCCCCGCAAACAGCCAGGCGAGATTCGGCGCCAGCGCCATGAGGATGTAATCGAGTCCTAATCCGACGTTCGAGAGCAACACCACCGGCCGCCGGCCGAACCGGTCGGACAATGCGCCTTGAATAGGCGAGCAGATAAACTGCATCAACGCCCAGGCCGTGCCCATGTAACCGAAGATCTCCGCCGCGCGGGCCGTGTCGCCCGACAGAAACTCTTCGACGAGCTTCGGCAACACCGGGATAACGATGCCGAAGGACAGCATGTCCAGAAGCACGGTGAAGAGGATGAAGAGCGCGGCCGCCTGACGCGGCGGAGTGATTGTCGTTGCGTCGGTCATGGCGCGGCATTCTAGCAGGCCGCTGCGTGAGTAGACACTCTCCCTGGCGGCAGAGTCGAGGAGAACCCAGTCAGAACCCCACCGACAACCCGATCGTGCCCAACAGGGCGGCGCGATCAGACGGGCCGGCGAATTCGGTACCGAGCCCTCCGTCCAGCACCAGTCGCGACGACAATTGATGCCGCAGACCGATTTCAACGCCGGAATGGTTGCGTTGGCCGCGGAGATCCGATTCCCGCGTATACAGACTGGCGATCAACGTGTCGCGGAAGCTCGTCGGATAACCCAGGGGATAGCTCACCGCGGCGACGGCGCGATAGGCACCGGACCGCTCCTGCCCCTGCGGCGACCCCAGGACGGTGTAGCCCGCGTTGAGGTGCACGCGCAACCGGCCGAACGAACGGGTGAGAATGCCGGTCATCTGCGTATCCACGCCCTTCGAATTCACGCCCGTGGGCAGATCCACCTCCACACGCGCCGCAAAGGCGGGCAGACTGATCGTTTCGGTGTTGAAGTTATAGAGCACGCCCAGATGCAGGTCGCCCGACTTCGCCGCCCCGACGAGGGTATGGGGATCGGACATCAGATCGCCCTGAATCTCGATCTGCGTATTCTCGAACGCCCCGTAGATGATCTGCGGCTGGAACGTCACACGGGTGCGGCCTTCCCGCCGGTCGTTGAAGCGCACGCCGCCCTCCATCCCGATTTCGCCTTTCGGAATCGCATAGGCGTCTTCCATGCCGATCGGCCGGTTCGGGTCGAGGTTGTCGTGGTCCAACGCAAGCACCGGCAGCGGCATCAGGAGGAGACCGACGGCAACGATGGCGGAGAACACGATCCGGCTCAATGGTGAGACTCCCCGTCCCGTACGATCATCGGATTCGTCGCATCAGCGCTCGCCAGATAATATGTGTTCACGAGGCGATAGATCTCCGTCCGCTTTGCCTCCCAGGTCGGCAGCGTCTCGCTCGCCAGAATGTCGCTGATGTTGTCGTGCAGCATGTGGAGATTGTCGAAGATGTTGGCAATCTCCCGATAGTGCGCTGCGAACGACGGGCTCAACTCCGCCGTCAACGGCATAAACGTCCACTCGACCGGCGGCTGTTCAAGATAGCGGCGGTAGGTTGCGAGAATGGGCCGCACCGCTTGCGTCTTGGCCTGCAGATCTCCGGCAGCCTGCAAGGGATCGTACACGGCGACTTGCAGGTAGTGATACGACCAGATCGTCGCATTGAACAACGGAAACCGGTTGCGGAACGTCTTGGAATAGGGGAACTGATCCAGGCGATGATGGTCCAGCCGTTTGGCCGTGATGGCGTAGGCGCTCTCTTGATAGTAGGCCACCACATTCCGGAGCGCGCGCGCTTTGTCCGGCTCGTCGGAGGCCATGATGTCGTAGGTGGCCCGATGCAGGGCGTGCGCTTCGTCGAAGGTGTTCTGCGCGCGCCAGGCCAGTTTCATGTACGTCGGCGCAATGGCTTCTTCGTTCGGATTCAGTCGCGGCTTCGTAGCAATGAACGCGAGCGTCTCCTTGCGCGCCCGGTCGTCGATAGCCTGGACGTCGTTCCCGCCGGTGAATAGAAGATTCTCGTAGAGGTTGGAATGGCCGAAATCGACCCCGTTGAACTCGCTGTCGAGCTCGGCCAGATCTTCGCGCAGCGCGAAGTTCCACAGCGCGCGATAGTAGAACCGCTTGTCGCGCGGCTCGAACTGGCTACACCCGGCCAAAGCCAGGGCAACCGTGGCCATGCACATCAATACTCCGAGGCGAATCGACGCGTGCCGCATCATGACAAATGCTCGTATCCAGGAATCCTGCAGCCCCGCGCAGATCACCGGCGGGCCGCACTTCCGCAAAATAAAGGATCAGGCCCCCCGGCGTCCATCGCGCAGAAACTTTCTGACAGAACAGAGCCCCTCTTGCGTCACGACCGGGCCTTCGCTACTCTCTCACGAATCATCGGAAAGAATGCGGGTTCGGCGTCTATCCAGGAGGGAACATGCGAGTCGTCGTCGTCGGTGCGTCAGGAACCATCGGGTCCGCCGTCGTGGCAGCCTTATCCGCCCGTCATGACGTCGTGGCCGTCGGAAACAAGCAGGGCGCGATCCGCGTCGATCTCGCCTCAGCCGACTCCATCCAGCAGATGTTTCAAGCCGTGGGAACGTTCGACGCGCTGGTCAGTACCGCAGGCCGGGCCGCGTTTGCCGGCCTGGACGACTTGAAGGATGCGGATTTTCAGCTGGGACTCTCCAACAAACTCATGGGACAGGTGAACCTCGTGCGCATCGGCCGGCAGTTCGCCAACGACCGCGCCTCCTTTACCCTGACCAGCGGTGTACTGAGCCGGGAACCCATGAAGGGCAGCGCATCGATCAGCATGGTCAATGCGGGGCTCGAGGGCTTCGCCCGCGCCGCCGCGCTGGAGCTTCCCCGAGGCATGCGCATCAACGTTGTGAGCCCGCCCTGGGTGACGGAAACCCTGATTGCGCGGAAGATGGATCCGTCGATCGGTCTGCCCGCCGCAACCGTGGCCAAGGCCTATCTGTCCAGCGTCGAAGGCACCGCCACAGGACAGACCCTCGATCCGCGAACCTTCGCTGATAAATAACTCCGCACAGGTAGGTAGTGGGAACGGCATGAACGCCCCGCTAGAAGGGAATGCGAAACCCCATTTGAAACTCGTTCGGCGAGAATCCCTGCCCGAACTGGCTGCGCAGACCGGCGTCGGATTGCACGGGAGGCGGGCCGGTCAACGAACGATTCAAGTCCGAGGTGTAGCCGCCGCCGAACCCCGCCCCGAGATAGGGCATGACAGTGTGCCCCCCGACGGAATACCGTCCGCTGATCGAAGGAATATCCCGAAAGATTGCCGAGGAGGAAGGAGACGGCGCACCGGGCGCCTGCCCCTGCGGGGCGGACGCATCCCCTCCCTGGGAAAATTGCCGGTTCATCGCCTGCAACACGGGCGACTCCGGCACCGGCTCGTCCTGCGC
>OMJA01000177.1 GCA_900299245.1 Nitrospiraceae bacterium
ACGGGAAAAAGGCCAGCTCGGCAGCGATCTGACCGATGTCCGCAACCAGATCGATCAACTCCAGAAAAAGCTGGCCGATGAAGCGGCCCAGGTCAGCGCTCTCCAAAAAGACAAGCAACAGCTGACCAGCGGGACGGCATCGGCCCGGAGTGAAATTGCCGCGCTGCAGAAACGCGCCGCCGACTTAGAAGCCGAAGCCGCCCGCGTCGCCAAAGAGCGCGAACAGCTCCGCCAGCAGCAAACACAACTGGCCGCAACGCTGGAGCAGGAACGGGCGCGACTGAAAGCCGAGGAAGCGGAAAAATCCCGCCTGGCTCAGGAACAGGCACAACTGGCCGCCAGCCTGGAACAAGAGCGGCAGCGGCTAAAGGCCGAGGAGGCCGAGAAGGCCCGGCTTGAGCAGGAGCGCGCCGCCAAAGAAGCGGAAATCGCCCGCCTCACCAAAACCCAGGAAGAACTGTCCAAATCTTTGCAGGATGAAATTTCAAAAGGCAACATCACGATCCAGCAGGTCCGCGACCAACTCACCATCAACATGGTCGACCGCGTGCTGTTCGATTCAGGTCAGGCGCAGGTTAAACCGGCAGGTATCAAAGTTCTGAAACAAGTCGGCGATGTGCTGAACAAGATTACCGACAAGCAGATTCGTATCGAAGGCCATACTGACAATGTCCCGATCAGCGCAAAACTGCAGGATAAGTTCAAAACCAACTGGGAACTCTCGACGGCACGGGCCACGAACGTGGTGCGCTACTTGATCGATCAGGGCGGAGTCGGCCGGCAGCATCTCTCTGCCGTAGGATATGCCGAGACTCGCCCCATCGCCTCAAACGACACGGATGAAGGTCGAAGCTCCAACCGGCGGATCGAGATCGTCCTGCATCCCAAAGACTTCTCCAAGATCACCGGCCAGCTCGGCTCCACCGGTCCGGACGGGAAATAAGCCCGCCCGTTCGCACCGCGGCGGCCGTCACACCTCCTGTGGCGGCCGCCTCTCCCATGCTCCGCCGCAGGAGACTTTCCCTCCCTCCTCACTTCCGCTATGATGCCCGCGTGCGCCGAAATCCACAGCGATTCGTAAGCACTTATCTGGATCTCCGACCATGAGGTTGTTATGTCCCCATTCATCGGGCTCGCCGTTCTACTCGCCTTTTCCCTCGGACTCACCGCCTGCGATACCGCCTACATGGCTGCGATGGAGAAAATGGGATACGCCAAACGCGATATCCTGAGCAGCCGGGTCAAATCGGCCAGGGACGCGCAGGAAGACGCCAAGAAGGAAATCCAGAGCGCCCTGGAGCAGTTCGGAAAAGTCGTCGGTTATCAGGGCGGCGATCTGGAAGCCACCTATAAGAAACTGAACAACGAATTGCAGAACAGCGAAGACAGCGCCGACGCAGTCCGGAAGCGCATCAAAGATGTGGAAAGTGTCGCTGACTCGCTGTTCGCCGAATGGAAGACCGAACTCGGGCAATACTCCAGCGCCGATCTGCGGCGCAAGAGCGAAGAAAAGCTCTCCCAAACCAAAGCCCGCTATCAGGAAATGCTCAGCGCGATGAAAAAAGCCGAGCAGCGCATCGATCCGGTCTTAAAACCCCTCCGCGATCAAGTGCTCTACCTGAAACACAACCTCAATGCGCGCGCGCTCGCCGCCATCAAGGGCGAACTGGTCAAAGTCGACGCCCAGGTGGACCAGCTCGTGAAGGACATGAATCGTTCCATCGCCGAAGCGGATAAATTCATCCAATCCATGGACAAAGAACCGGCCTGAACGGCCGGAGACCGACGATGCGCTGGGAAGGCCAACGGGAAAGCGGAAATGTCGAAGACCGCCGGGGCATGGGCCCGGCCGGAGTCCGTGGCGCAGGCGGCCTGGGCATCGGAGGAATCGTACTCGTCCTTGCGGTCAGCTATTTCACGGGAACGAATCCGCTGACGCTCCTCAACCTGCTCAACGGGGTCCAGGAGATGACTCAATCCTCCTCCCCGGCGGAGAGCGGACCAGCCGGCCCTCCGCGCGATCAGCTCGGGAGATTTGCCTCCGTCGTGCTGGCCGATACGGAAACCACCTGGAAACAATTACTGGGGCCTCGCTATGAAGAACCGCGGCTGGTTCTCTTCACCGGCGCGGTCCGTTCGGCCTGCGGCACCACCTCATCCGCCGTCGGTCCCTTTTATTGCCCCGGCGATCACAAGGTGTATCTCGATCTGGGATTCTTCACGGAGATGGCGCAGCGTTTAGGCGCGCCCGGCAATTTCGCCCAGGCCTATGTGATCGCTCATGAGGTAGGCCATCACGTACAGAATCTGACGGGAATCGCAGAAAAGGTCACCAGACTCCAGCGCCAGGCTTCAGAGAAAGAAGCCAATGCTCTATCGGTCCGCATGGAACTGCAAGCCGACTGCTACGCCGGCGTATGGGGATATCATGCCAACCGCGAACGCAATCTCATCGAGCCGGGTGATTTCGAGGAAGGGCTGAAAGCTGCCGCCGCCATCGGAGACGATCGTTTGCAAAAGATGGGACAGGGACACGTGCAACCCGAACGTTGGACGCACGGCTCCTCCGCCCAACGCATGACCTGGCTCAGACGGGGCCTGGAAAGCGGCGATCCCAACGTCTGCAACACCTTCGAGGGACACATCTCATGAACCAGCACGACCAGGCATCCGAGATCCATCAGGCAGCCGGAGCGTGGGAAACGGTCTTTTCCGATCCCCCGTGGAACGCAACATCATTCCTGGGCGCAGGAGTCACAACGCTCGCCGGGCTTGCGGCCTGGATGAACGACATGGCCTCTCCGGCCCTTGCGCGCGGGGGAGCCAGCTTCATGGGAGGCTTCCTGATCGGCTGGGCGATTCGCCGTACCATAAAGATGGCGGCGATCATGGCAGGACTCCTCCTCACCCTGCTTGCCGCGGTGAAGATGAGCGGGGCGATCGACCTCGATTGGAACGCGATTGAAGCCAGCATTACCCACAGTCTGGCCTGGCTTCAGGGTAAAGCGGACGGTTTCAAGGAAGTGCTGACCGGCTACCTCCCGTCAGCTGGAGCGGGCGGCGCCGGAACTTATTTCGGTTTTCGGAAAAAGTAACGGAGTGTTTGGCGGAAGGCGAGAGAACCCTGAACTTAGTCGCTCAGCTTTGATTTGATCTTCTTCCCGGCCTTTTCAAACCCTTCGGCGGTTTTCGTGGCAGCTTTCTTGAGCTTCTCGCCGACTTTATCGACAACGTGCTTGTCCTCGACTTTCTTCACAACCGCTTTCGTCTTGTCTTCGATTTTCTGACCGACGTGTTTGGCCGTAGTTTCGACCCGCTCCATCATGCCCTGCGACTCTTCGGCGAGGGCAGGTGAAACTCCGGACAGCACGAGCGCAGCAATCAGCGTCAGCCGGGCGCCATTTCTTTGTTTCCAGTTCATCATTGCAGACTCCTTCATAACTGTCAGCATACCATCCGAGCTGCAATTTGTCGCTTGTCCGGCTGTTTCCTTTTGCTGGATGTCGGCCGAGGACAGGTCTCCCCCGGAATCCAGGACGGCACTACGCCGCCTCGGGACACGACTCGCCAGGACTGCCGGCGTGCGCATCATCCTTCTTTTTGTCCTTCCCTCCCCATTGCCCAACTTCCAGGCTTTCCAGCCAGTCCAATAATTTCGTCACATCCGGCCCCTTGAAGATCGCCCCGTGCTGCGGGCAAATCATCGCCGGCTTCAATGCCCGCACCCGCTGCACCCACCCGCGGAGCGCCACTGTGGACGGCATCCACCGGAGATGAAACCCACGCATGTACTGCACATGCTCTTCAAAGTTCGTGACGAACAGGCCGGACTCGTGGCTGGGCAGCAACGCGCCGCCGATATCCCCGGAAAACAAGATGCGGGCTTGCGGATCATAAATGGAAAAGTTCCCCGATGAATGGCAGTAATGCGCCGGCACCGCCTCGACCGTGGCTCCCGAGTCGCCGATCTTGATGGTCATGCCTTCGTCGGGAATCCCGGTGATCGTCAAATCGGCACGGGCGGCAAAGTGGGC
>OMJA01000178.1 GCA_900299245.1 Nitrospiraceae bacterium
GGAACTCGTGTCGTCGGTCTATTTCCCGACCCGATTGACGGTCGTGGATAATCAGTTCAGCAATTATTCGATCTATTCCTCGAAAGACCTCATGAAGGTCATTCGGGATGAGGCGCAGAATCCCTATATCAGCCTGTTCCGAGACAAGTTCATTCCGTCGATCGTCAACGATCGTCCGGATCTCATCGGAGTCTCGATTACAGCCACCTCGCAGATTATTCCAGGGTTGACGCTCTGCCGATTGATTAAGGAAGCCGCTCCGGATCTGCATATCACGATCGGGGGCAGTATTTTTACCCGGCTGGTCGATAACATCCGGCGCTGCCCCAGTTTGTTCGATATCACCGATGACATCGTCGTGTTTGAAGGGGAGACGGCACTGCTTGAACTGGTCAATCAAATGGCCGGGAAAAAGGATTTCAGCAAGGTGCCGAATCTGATCTACCGCCAGAACGGGAAGATCACGGTCAATCAGCCGTTCTATTCGGAAAATGTGAACCAGCTGCCGGCTCCCAACTACGACGGCTTTCCCCTCGGCAAGTATCTTTCGCCGGAGCCAGTGTTGCCGGTCCAGTTTTCGCGCGGCTGCTACTACAAAGATTGCGCGTTCTGCGCGTTGACGCTCGATCACCAGAATTTCAGGCAGAAAGATCCGGGCCGGACCATTGAAGAGCTGGAATGGCTCAAGCAGCGCTATGGAGCCCAGTACTTCTTTTTCACCGACGAATGTTTCGCGCTGGCTCCCACCAAGCGGCTCTGTCAGCAGATGACGGAGCGTAAGCTGGACATCAAGTGGACCTGTGAAATGCGGTTTGAAAAGAATCTTTCCCGGGAACTCCTGACGTCCATGCGGGATGCCGGCTGTCTCAAAATTGTGTTTGGATTGGAGTCCTTCAATCAACGCATCATGGATTTCATGAAGAAGGGGATCAAGCAGGAGTGGGTCAGGCGGATCGCCGACGACTGTGTGGATCTGGGAATTGCCGTGCATTGCTACATCATCGTCGGATTCCCCACGGAGAAGGAAGAAGAAGCGCTGGAAACGATGAATTTCATCGTGGAGAACAAGAAGCTCCACGAGTCGTTCGGCTTCTCCTGTCAGCCCTGCCTCTTCGATCTTGAAAAGGAAGCCCCGATCATGAGCGATCCGGGAGGGTACGGGATTCGCCGAATCATGCGTCCTTCCGCAGAGGATCTGAGCCTGGGCTTTTTTTACGAGGTGCAGGAAGGGATGACGCCGGACGAGTCGGAGAAGCTCTACCAGCATGTCTATGAGCGGGTCAGCGAAGTCGTCTGCGAATTGCCGTTCAATTACTCGATGGCCGATGGGCTGCTCTATATCGCGCACGAAAAAGCGCAGGGCGGTCAGGCGCCGCAGCCGATCAACGCATCCTAGTTCCGAGTCAATCAGCACGCCCTCAGGCCGGCATTGACCCTGTTTTTTTGCGACGGTTATAATCGGACCCTTGGCGGATAGAGTGTGAGGGGGCATGAAGATCGCGACCATGAGCGAACGAATTTCCGGCCGGATCAGCGATTTCGGCCCGATGTTCGAATATACGATCAAGCTCGTGCTGCTCACCTCATTTTTCGAGCTGGTGCTTTATCGCCTGGTGTCACGGCTGGGCATGCATCTGAGCAAGATGGCCGTGGCGCACCCGTGGATTACGCCGACCTTCACAACGCTCACGGAGGTCGGGACGTGGCTCCTCAACATCGTCGCCATTCTGTTATTTCTTGCCATCGGCGTGACCCTGGTCAACCGGATCGCCGGCCAGGAAGTGAGCCGGCTATCAATCGTGGCGATGGGTTGTGTCGTCCTGTTGCTGCTTTTGACCGCGGCCTTTCTGGTGGTGCCGTCCGGAATGGTCGGGTCGTTGATCTATAACGTCGTGGCGTTCCTGGCTTTGACGCTGTTTATGTTCGAGTATGTGTCGACTCAGCAGCAACGGTCCCACCGGATACTCGGTGTGACGTTTTACTTCGGCATTTCCGGGTGGCTGTACTATCAGATTATTTCAACCGCCTACAGCGTGGTGAATACGGTTGCTGCGCCCCCATTTGTCTACGAGGCCCATCGGATCGGCGAAGCCTTGATGGTATTGGCGAGCTTTCTGACCTTTGTCGCGTACGGGCAGGGGCTCTCGCTGAAGACGAAGAACCGCGTGCAGCGCAATCGGGCGATCTGGTTCTGGGCGACGACCGGGACCATCTTCACGACTCTCATTTTTACCGATTATCTGCTCGGCCTGTATGATCCGGCTTTAGCGTCCGCTGTCCGGCAGGCCTCCCAGGGCATCGGGTGGATTTTCCAGTTCGGCATGGGCTATACCTTCTACCTGCCCTTCGCCATTTACATGGGGGGGCTGCTCTGTTGGTCCTACACCGTCATTAAGCTGCTCAATATGGGGCGGCTGGCCGGATACGGGATCGGACTGATGTTCATCGCGGGTTATGCGTTGCTCTTTTCCAATCTGACGCTGATGGTCATCCTGGGAGTGATGCTGCTCACGATGGATCGGGTGAGGCCGGCGGTTTCGGAATCTCCTTCGACGGCCGCGAATACGCTCATGGGCTCTTCGGACGCCCTGGTAACCGAACGGGTATAATTTCAGAACTGAACACAGGGGCATGTATGGACACAACGAACCCAAGCAATGAACCGACACCAGCCGCCACCGCGCTCGATCCCGGGGATCAGCCGCTTTCACCCGACGAAGAAATCGTCGAGATCGAGAAACTGCTGGCGGCGGAGCCGGATGATTTTCAGGCGCGCTGTCGGCTCGGCGAATTGTACTTCAGCAAGGGACGCATGGACGATGCGCTGGTCGAGGTCAAGAAATCGATTGAGATGGCGGAGAGCCTGCGCGCCGAAATGAATCGCTCGCTGGCCATGTATTATTCGAACCTCGGGACGATCTACGCGACGAAGAACATGGCCGATGAAGCCGAGGCTGAATTCAAGCATGCGCTTGAAGTGTTCCCGCATGACATCCTGGCGCTGTTCAATCTGGGCCGGGTCTATGCGGACAAGAAGAAATTCATGGAGGCCAAAGATTATTACGAGCGCCTCGTCGAGATGACTCCGGAAGATCCGATCGCCTGGTACAATCTTGCCGGCGTCTATGTGGAACTGGATAATCCTCTGGTGTCCGACTACAACACGATCGATATGGGCATTCAGTGCTACATGCGCACGCTCGAGCTCGAGCCCAAGCATCTGGAGGCCAGCTTCAAATTGATGGAAATCGCGCTCAATCATAAGAAGTCCGATTTGGCCATCAAGGTTATGGAAAGCGCCGTGGAGCATAATCCCGACGAGCCGCTGGCTTACTACAACCTCATCAGCGTGTACGATAAGTGCAAAATGTTCGAGCAGGCCGAGGAAGCCCGGAAGCGGTTGAAAGAGCGGTTTGCCAAAAAAGCCAAAGAGAGTTCCGCATCCTGATTTACCCCTTAGGAAGGAGTCCATCATGTTTGGGAGTCTGGGATTCACAGAGCTGATTCTTATCCTTGTGATCGTGTTGATCATTTTCGGTGCCGGCAAGTTGCCGCAGCTGGGCGAAGGTTTGGGTAAAGCCATCAAGGGCTTCAAGAAGTCCGTGCACGAAGCCGACGCCATCGAGGCCGAGGCGCAGGCGCTCGCCGCGCAGCAACAGGCGGCGGCTCCGGCCCAGGCCATTACCGCCGCTCCGGCTCAGGCGATGACCGTCGATCAACCGGCTGCCGTCGCGCAACCGGCCTCGCGCGCATAAGCTTTCTTTCCGATGTGAAGTAGGAGACGCACAGACGTCCATGGATACGGAACTGCAGTTAGCCGGCGGTTATATCGAGACCTTTGCGGGAAACGGGAAAGCCCGGAGCACGGGTGATGGCAAGCGGGCGGTGAAGGCTGGGATTCCGCTGCCTCACCATGTCGCGCTCGACAAGGAAGAGAAGTGGCTCTACTTTGCCGAGTCCGGGTCGGATCGTATCCGGCGGGTCAATATCGCCGAGGGCACTCTCCATAATTTCGCCGGGATCGGGGAAACCTGCTACAGCGGCGATGAGGGGCCCTGCGGAGAAGCCGGTCTGTATCTTCCGCTCGATGTCGCGTTCGACTCGCAGAATAATCTCTTCATTTGTGATTCCGGGAGTAACCGGATCCGTAAAGTGGATCGGGAGACCGGCATCATTACAACCGTTGTCGGGACCGGCCAGCACGGGTTCAACGGCGATGGTCCGGCGCTCGAAGTCAATCTGACCTGGCCCGCCGCGATCGCGTTCGACCGGGACGATGTGATGTACATTGCCGACACGCAGGCCCATAAAGTCCGCCGGTTCGACGCGCGGACCGGGATGGTGACGACCGTCGCCGGCGCCTGGACGGCGGAAGACGAATCCCGTGAACAACCCCTGGTGGCGCGCAGCCTCGTCGTGCTCTCCGGCGACGCCATCGGCATCGACTTCAGCGACGACCAGGGCTGGCTGATGCCGGTCTGTTCGGACGGACTCGATCTGTCGATGTATCTGGATGACGGGAAGCCGGCGATGGACGCCCGCCTCTACGATCTTGTCGGGATCGCCGTCGACAGCAAAGGCAATGTCGTCGTGGTGGATAAGGGCAGCAATCGCGTGCGGAAGATCGACATGCAGACCGGCATCATTTCGACGGTGGCGGGGATCTGCCGCTATGGCTACGATGGCGACGGCAAGCCGGCCGTGAAGGCGATGCTCCATGCGCCCGAGGGCGTCGTCTTCGATGCCGAGGACAATCTCTACGTTTCGGATACGATGAATCATCGCGTGCGCCGGATTGATGCGATCACTGGTCTCATCTCCACGGTGGCGGGCAACGGCGACAGCGGGTACGAGGATAAGAATATGGGCGGCTGCGGCGCCGCGCGGTTTGTTGCCAAAGAATCGGCCGGCACGGTCAAGCATGGGGATGGTTTGCTGGGCATCGAAGCGGTGGTCAATTCGCCGGTCGGTTTGGCGCTCGACTCGCAGGGGCATCTCTATATTTGCGAACGCGGCGAGAACAAAATTCGCCGTGTGAGGCTATCGTAGCTCGTTGCGCCGGGTGACGATCATGTCTCCCGGCCGGTTTTATGGTAGTCTGCAGTCATCCCGACGGCGACCGTCGAACTTCGAATCAGCTGCATGGTGCGAATGACGAACCTCAGCCAGTCCCGTCCTCTTCTGCTGGTGTTTTTTGCCGGTCTTTTCGTGATCGCCAGCGTGCTAGCGGGATGGGGCATTCCCCTGGTCAGCTCGGAGGGAATGACCATCCGGTCCCACTTCCTCGAAGGCGAACTGCCTTCGGCGCCGGACGATGCCGTCTGGGCCAAAGTCTCCTCCTTAACTGTGCCGCTCAGCGGGCAGGTGATTACCAGGCCGGTCTGGCCCGAACCGACAGCGCGTGCCCTCGTCGTCCGGTCCCTGCACAACGGCGCCGAGATCGCCTTTCTGCTGGAATGGCAGGACAACACTAAGAATGATCGTCTGACTCCCGGCACATTCCGGGACGGTGTCGCCATCGGGCTGCCGCTAGGCGACGCGCCGGCATTTTTCTGCATGGGCCAGCTCGATCACTACATCAACATCTGGCATTGGAAAGCGGACTGGCAGAGCGATATCGACCGGCGCGCCTCGCGCCAGACGGAAAAGAAAGAGGGCGGCGTCCGCACCTTCGAGGTCATTCCCCGGCGGGTCTCTTCCGTCGAAGACTTGATCGGCGGAGGATTCAGCACGCTGACCACGAAGGAAAAGCAGGGGCGGATTCAGGGGAAAGCGCAATGGAAGGACGGCGTATGGCGCGTGGTGATGCGCCGGCCGCTGTCGAGCGAAGAGCAGGAAAATGAGGCAAAACTCGTTCCCGGGCGTGTACAAACCGTTTCGTTCGCAGTCTGGAACGGCGAGAACAAAGAGCGGAACGGACAGAAGTCCGTCGCGCCCTGGTTTCAACTGTCCATCGATCCGGTCGCGAAGCTCTAGGCGTTCTGGTGAGCCGGTGGGCTCGTAGTGGTGATGAGATTGTCGTGTGAAAGGACTGCCATTCGAATCCATCGCTTGTTCAATTGTGCCCTGTGCTCCGCTCGGAGCCTGCTCCTGGTCCTCAGTGTGCTGATGCTTGCTGTGTCGGGGGGGATCCAGACGGCACTCGCGGCGGCCGAGGCCGAGGCGATGACGGAGGAGGAGGCCATCAGGCTGGGCGAGGAGTTCGGGGTGGCGGTCGGCGCGGTCGACGAAGAGATACAAAAAGAATTAAAGCTGCAGCAGCCCCAGGGCGTGGCGGTCTTCGAGGTCATCGGAAACTCCCGGGCCGACTATGCCGGGATTAAGGTGCGATCCGTCATCAAGGAAATCGATAAGAAAGAGATCCGGAACATCGTGGATTTTGGACTCGCGATCAAGAAGGCGATGAAGGAGTGCAACTTCACCGTCGGAACCTATGAGCCAGCCGATCCCGGCGATCCGGTCGGGTGGGGCGTGAATTTTCATTTTGTCGGCTGTAAACGGGATTAAGGGAAACAGATGCCGTTGACACGACGCCTGGCTATCGGATGTTTTCTTTTGCTCGCGATCGGGCTGAATGCGCTCTCGCATGAGCGGGCCATTGCGCAAAAATCCGATGGCGCGGCGCCGCCTGACTGGGTGGGCGAGATCGAGAACGTCTTTATCCGTTCCGAAGATTGCAAACAATGCCATGACCGCCACTATGAAGAGTGGAAAGGCATGCGGGAACAAACGCCGGATCTGAAAACCTTCGGTCGCGTCGATGCCGCGTTGCTGCACGGGACGTCGCTGGAGTCGCCGGTCTTTCGAACCGTGTTGGGCGTGTGGATGCAGACGAATCCGGCTCCCGAGGAGCGCCAGCGGTGCTTGTCCTGCCACGTCCCGTCCACAACCGTATTCCCCCAGCATGCCGAAAAGATTGTGAGCCAAATCCTGGCAGGAAAGCCGCAGGTCGAAGGCATCGGCTGCGCGACCTGCCATATGATCGGTTCCGTCGAAGCCGCACCCGCTCAGCCGCCGACGTTCAAGCTGTCGCCGGGGAAGACGCTCTATGGTCCCTTTGCGAATCCGGAAGAAAACCTTGTGCATGTCGGAGCGCAATCGGATCTGTTCCGCGGGGCGAATTACTGTGCCTCCTGCCACTTCGACAAAGTGAAGGACGTGACGAAGCGGGATCTGCCCGGTGA
>OMJA01000179.1 GCA_900299245.1 Nitrospiraceae bacterium
AGATACGGAGAATAGTCAGGCGGCGGTTCGGCGCGGAAATACCACCAGGAGGACACCGCCTTCTGCGAGCCCTTCTCCACCAGTTCTCCGGAGCCATCCTTACGGCCGTCCCAGACGGCGAACGCGACGTTAATGAAGTTACCGGGAATGATTTGCGTATCTTCCTCGGCATGCTCTGTTGCGAGCGGCCTGGAGAACACTATCTTCCAGGTGCCGCTGCTGAAGACACCGTTCGCCTTCACATCCTGATGGGGCTGCACTTTTAACGTGCCGAACCCCATGGCATTCATGTCGACGCCCTTCTTGTCCTTGTTCTTCCAATACCAGATATTGACCGGTCCGCCTTCGACCTGCATCATCGGCTGACCGTGCGCGAAGTGCGCCTTTTTATCACCGACCATGAACTCCAGCGCGGCGGCGTCGTCGGGGTCTTCTGTAGGATCGGCGTATTCCAGCAGGAATGCGACCTGGTTCCCGTCGTGCAGGGCGCGGACTTTCACGTCCTTGACGGTGACCTCCTGGATACGATTCTGCCAATGCACCTGCGGCGACATCGGGAACGAGGCCTGCGGCGCCGTATTCCAGATCGCGGCATTCGGGTCATCGGTCGGGAGCGCACCTTTGGCGAGCACGGCCCGCACCGCCACACTCTGCTGTGCGAAGCCCGGCGTCACACCAGCGGAGAGGAGCGCGACCATGGCGCCCGCCGCTCCGATCCAGAAACCCGGCCTATGTCGTTCGGTCACCCTTCTCATACGTGCCTCGTCGCTGCCAGATGGTTACTCCCACGTTCTCGGGGATTGATGAGCGCCGTCGTACTCGCCCATGATGATTTTCCAGATCCACTCGTCGGGCAATTCGACTTCCCAACGCGGCATGGCTGACTTCCAGGGCATGCCCTCGATCGGCAGTCCCACTCCGCCCTTCTTGATGCGCCAGAACAGGTAGCTTTCCTGCAACATCGCGATGGTCGTCGGATCGGCAAAGTTCGCCGGCGGCGGGTTGAAGCCGCGCGCGGCCGGACCTTTGCCATCGAAATTTCCGCCGTGGCATGGCGAGCAGAACGCGGCGTAGAACCCCTTGCCCTGCATGATATTCTCCGGCGTCTTGGAGACCGGGTTGGACAAGCCGGTATATTCCCCCGGAGGCGCCGGGTGGATCGTACGATTCTCGGCCGGCGGCGCGTCGCTCACAGCGGTGCTGCCGAACGTCTGCCAGCCCACCAGCAACGGGAACACGATGAGGACCGCGTACCGAGCTGACGACAACGCGCCAAGATTCTCACCCGTCAGGAACCGTTGAATCGGCCCCCAGAAAGCTTCCTTGGACTCGCTGCTCATCGTGAAGAAGATCACGATTCCGGCCGTGACCAGCATCAGATAGAGGAAAATCAAGCTGGCCGGCAGCGGAGCTGATCCGGGGATATTGGGCACCACGAACTTCAGGAACAAGTAGACGGTAACCAGAAGAATTACCGGTTTCGTTAACGCTCCCATCGAAGCCTCCTCAGTGTGCCTGTGCGACGGCGACGGGCGCCGCTTCCGCCGCCTTGACCGGCGCGGAAGGCGTCTTACCCGGCATTTCGAGTTCAGACGGATTAACTGAAATCGGTTCCCCGCTCATCTGCTGCAAGAACGCGATGATCGACAGAATTTCGTTCTTGGACAGTCCGATCGGGTCCTTGTTGATGTACGGCATACGCGCGGGGTATTCCTTCGGGATACCTTCGTGACGGTAATCAAGATAGATATACGCCTGCGGCTGCGTCAGGCTTTCGAAGATGAACTCCCGGCTGAGTTTCGCACCGATACCCTTGAGATCTGGGCAGCGGGCCGATTCGCTCGGGCCGATGGAGTGACACAACGCGCACTGGCCCTTGCTAAAGAATATCTTCTGGCCGATGGAGGCCATATCGGCCGGCGTTTTGATGCTGGCGATGTCGATGCTTTCTTCGGCAGGCGGCAGCGACGCCATCTGCGGAACGGCCAACGCGACCAGGGAGAAGAGGCCGAGGACGATGGCCACAAAGCCGATCACCCGCAAAAATTGCGAGCGGATAAAGAGCAGGATGAGGACCCCGGATCCGACGACCGAGAGGCCGATCAACTGTAATTTGACGACTTCACTCATAGGACTCCTCTGAGCAAGACGATCCCGTTAGATCTGCTTGTCCAATGTTTGCGATCCACCCGCCATAACCGGCAACGCCCCGTGGCTGTCGGCGCTCTTTTCCTTGCCGCCATGCGCGTTCTTACCCTTATCCCCCATGGTCGCCACCCAGAAGATGAACGCCACGATCATGCAGAAGAAGAAGGTATTGGCCGCCATGAGGGCCGCCGCGTACCCGAGCGCCGGCGAGAAGGCATATTGCGATGAATCCCGCATGACGCCGTAGACGTGCCAGTGAACGCGCGAGGACGACCGGGCGTACCCCATCAAGGTCATCAGCAGAATGACCATCACGGCGTTCAAGACGAGCGCGTAGCCGGCGCGCGGCGGCATGCGTCCCCAGACCATTTCCGTGGTGGTCTTCGCGCTCTTGAGAATCGCGGACGTCAACAACGTGAAGGTCACCAGGACAAACAGGACGATGCCGACCTGCGAGGTCGAGAAGTAGTTGATCCGGATGATGGCCGGAACGAAGTAGCCATAGACGCCGAGCGAAATGACGGCGATGCCGGCGATGACGAGCAGCGCATTCATGACGGCTTTCGCGACGCGCGCCCATCCGACCGTGGCCTGTTTGCCCGCCTGCCAGTACATCAGGAAGCTCATGAAGGTGACGAGCACCATCAGATTCGACACGGTCATCTTCGCCGACATGACGCCGAACACACCCAGCAGCGGATGGTGTGTGCCGCCCATCTTCTGGGCTTCTTCAAGGCTGGCCACCAGTGAGTGCGGAGTCATCCAGACGCCGAGACAGAGGAGGAGAATCACCAGCATCGTCAGGATCGGCTTCTTATATTGCGCTTCCGATCCCGGGATGCGGTGGCTGATACCCATCCAGAAATAGTAATTCGACCCGAGGAAGAGGACGCCGATGAGCATAGCCTGCAGAATGAACAGCCAGGACAGGAATCCGCCCATCAGGGTGATGCCCATCTGCTGGTTGTACTGATAGATCTCGCGCATGAGCCAATAACCGGCGAAGGGCAGCGGGAGCAGCCCGAACACGCCGATGAAGTTGCCAACGTAGCCCATCCAGTCGTAATGCTCGCGCTCCTCTGTGGTTTTGGCCGAGAGGTACCGAATACCGGCGTACGCGCCGCAGATGTAGCCGCCGAGCACGACGTTGGCGATCAGGCGATGGATGTTGACCGGCCACCAGGTGGGATTCCAGGTCGCGGCCCATGCCCTGGCGAGATCGGATCCTTCGGCGATGACCACCGGACTCGCCTGGAACGTGGCCCAGGAGTTCGGGATGATCATGATGAAAAACGCGAAGAAGTTCAGCATGAACCCGAGGAACAGATGGAATACTTTCGAGCCGCCCTCGGACATCGCGTCCCACCCGTACCAGTACATGTAGAGAGTCGCCGTTTCGAGCAGGAAGAGCGCGCAATACACCATGAACGACGGGAAGAAAATGTCGCTTAAATAGGCCATCAGCTTCGGGTACGCGCCAATCAGGATGAAGAGCAGAATGCCGCCGAAGAGTGCGGTGGTCGAGTAGGCCGAACTCAGGAGCTTCGTGAACTCCTTGGCAAGTTTGTCGTAGCGCTTTTCACCGGTCTTCCAGCCGACGACTTCGCAGAGCCAGGCGAAAATCGGCACGCCGAGCACGAATCCGGCGAGCAGCAAGTGCAACTGGGCGATCACCCACACCAGATTACGACTGCCGATGCCCGGGACATCCCGATAGGCTACGGACGAGGTAAAGCCGGTATCCGCCGCCAATCCGAGCGCCGGAGCGGCAAGCACTCCCAGCGTCGCAACGAAGGCAGCCACCGCAGCAGGCGCTTCGGCTACACGCCGAATTAGCCGTTGAATCATTCCAGGCCGTTCCATCATGGATATCACCTCTCCGTCGCCCAGTCTTAGGGTGTTGCTGGAGCCTTCACCGGCGCTTTCGCATCGGCGGGCTTGGCCTTGCCGGCCTTCCCCTTATCTTTGTCTTTTTCTTTTGCCGCTTCTTCTTCAGCCTTTAGCTTTTCAATCGCTTCCACCTGCGCGGTCAACTGCGCGATTGTTTTCTCACCTTTATTGAGTGTATCGACGGGCTTGTAGAGCGGCGCCGCTTTCACTTCTGGCTTCTTACAGCATTCATGCGGATGAGGTGTACTGATCGGGAGCGCAGACCAGAACAGCATCGAGAGCACGAGGCCGGACAGCGTGATGGCAGTGAGCATCAGGCCCTGATCGTCCGGCACCCGCATCAAATCCCATCTCGTCACCAGCCCCTGATAGTCGCCCACCGCGGGTGCCGCTTCCTGCGCGGCGCTGCGAATCAGTCGCCCGACCAGCGACACGCCGATCAGCATCATGGCGATCAGCACGCCACTCGAGACGCTGCCCCAGAGGGTCAACTCGATTCCGATTTTCTCCGCGACCGGAACGCCTTTCAGCATCTCGGTTTCGAAGAGACTGTGCGAGAGTTCAATGGAGGTCTGTGTCGTAAAGCCGACCACCAGCCATAACACCGGCATAAAGAGCGCGCCGACGATTGCGCTCTTGAGCCAGAGAGAAAGGCCGATGCCGTCTTGCGGCTCACGCCGGAGCTTTTCGAGGAACAACGTTTTCACCACCACTCCGGTCGCCCAGATGTCGATGGGAATGCAAATCAGAAACAGCAGCGCGATGCCCGCCCCCTCACCGAGGTGCGGTTCAAACACCATCGCCAGGATGGGCATGGCAAACACCGTCACCGGGCTGGCGAGATACATCAGGAACGCCAGGCCGATCCGCGACTCAAAGTGAATGAGCCCCAGGGCCATGAACAACAGGCAGATTCCAATCTTGATTGGGAACCCGGTCCAACAGGTGGACCAGAGGACGTTCAATCCAAGCTTGACAGGAGACGGCAATTCTCGCTCGGTCATAGTTTCATTTGAGGCGCGGTTCACGTCGCCCCACTCGACTAGTCCAAAAATTCCCGGTTGATAATGGCAGCCACGGTAAAGAGCAGAATCATCGCCATCACGACGATCCAGCCGATCAGGGCGATGGGACGCTTGAAAATATTGCGCTCCGGATCCTTGTCGATGAAGGGCAGCGCGGCCAGCAGCGCCATAAAGGCTCCGGGCAACGCCACGGCGCCGAGGAACTGCCCGAACTCTCCGCCGAACATCTTGAGCCGCAACAGCTGGAACAGGAACAGGAAGTACCACTCCGGCTCGGGGTGATAGTCACCGGGATCCGGGGTGGCTTCTTCGAGGAGCACGACCGGTTCCCAGAACGCGAGGGCACAAATCGTAAAGAACACGGCGACCATGCCGACGATATCTTTCCAGATCTGGCGCGGGAAGAAGTAGTCGGTCTTGGCCTTGATTTCTTCGGGCGTCCCGCGGAACGGACCGGCAGGACCGGCGGCTCTGAACAGGAAAATGTGCAACCCGGCCAGCCCCATCAGGGCCGCCGGCAGAATCATGACGTGCACGACGAAGAACCGGCTCAGGGTCATCTGGCCTGGAGTCGCACCTCCCTTGAGAAAGCGCGCCATAAAGTCCCCGATGACCGGGGTCTTGTCCATGATTTCCACGCCGACCGTGGTGGCCCAGTAGGCCCGTTGATCCCACGGCAGCAGATACCCGGTAAAGCCGAAGCCCATGACGATTCCGAAGAGGGCCAACCCCACCAGCCAGATCAGTTCGCGCGGACTCTTGTAGGCGCCCCAGAGAAAGACCTGTGACATATGGGCGAACACACAGACCACCATCGCGGTCGATCCCCAGAAATGGTAACTGAGGAGGAACCAGCCGTAGTCGACTTCGTGAATGATGTACTGGGTGCTGGCAAACGCGTGGTCGGCCGTCGGCACATAATAGAACATCAGCAGGATCCCGGTGACGGCCTGCATGATGAAGATGAACAGGAGAATCGAGCCGAACACATAGGCCCAGCGGGACCCGCCGGGCACCGGCTCATTGAGCATCTTCGCTTGAATCGTCTTGAGCCCTACCCGCTCGTCGACGAAGGCGATCACTTTTTCGAGTGCGGTAAGTCCGGCTGGAGAGGTCGGTGTCTGTTGCATAGTGATCAGATGATCCGGATTTGAGTTTTAGTGCCGGCTTTGAATTCCATATCGATGATCTCCACCTCGCCACCCGCCGAGACTCTGATCGGCAGCGCGTCGAGCGCCCGCGGGGCCGGACCATCGAGCACCTTGCCGGACGCATCGTAGATGCTCAAGTGACAGGGACACAGAAACACCTGCCCCAGCACCTTATGCTGGCGCCACTTGTAGCCGCAGCCCAGGTGCGGACATTTTCCCGAGAAGGCCACGTACGGAAAATCCTTCTTATTCGTCCAGACGGTCTTACCGAAGGCATCCTTAAACTCCATGTCCTTGCCCTGGTAAATCTTTTCCTGGACGGCAGGAGTGACCTTCAACACCCAGACGTTTTTCTCGATCTCGGACTCCGGCATGTAGGCTTCCTTGACCTTGCGCTTGTACTTGAACTGGAAGCCGATGTCGTCCTGCTTGATCTTGCTGACATTGCCGATCTTGAGCCACCCGTTGTCGAACGGAGAATACATCGGCTTCATGAGATACCGCAGCACGGGGAAGGCGATCGGAAGGCCGATCAGGAACCCGATCACGTGCGTGAAATTCATGAAGAAGGTGCGTCGCTTGACGCTTTTCTCCAGCTCGGGGAAGGGAACCAGCACCTCACCCGGCGTGACATGCACCCGCTCTTCCAGATGGGCGATTTCGACCTCGTGGGTCGTCACGAAATCGTCCCGCTTGAAGGGCGGCAACTCGAGAATGTCGCCGGCGGCCGCGCGCAGCTCGACCAGACTGTCGGTAACCGACTGGACGAACGCCATCGACACCTGCCGCTCGCCGCTGCCGTTCATCGAGACCACGATATGGCTGATCTCGTGCGAAAGCGGATCGACGATGACTTTCGAGACTTCTCCGATTTCACGGTCCGTCGCGCGGACCTTGGATTTAAGTTTCGGCTGCATCATTACTTCATCTTGATGGGTTTCGGTGTATTGACCGACGTGTTCTTGAACGTCGAGAGCCAGGCAGCCAGCGCCTGAACATCCTTCATCTCCATCAGGTCCTTATATTTATCCGGCATCTTGCCCTTTTCATACTCGGCATCGAAACCTTCCGCCTTGTACGACTTCGGATCAAGAATCTTCTTCGCGATCTCTTCCTGCGGCAGAAGCGTTCCGATGTTATCCAACTCAGGACCCCGCTTCTTTCCGCCCTCGCCCTTCAACTTGTGGCAGTTATAGCACTCCTGAAGCTGCCACTGTTCTTCACCGATCTTCAGCACGTCGCCGCCGGACGCGCCTGCAGCAACCGGAGCCGCGGCGCCTGCGCCGGCTTCTTGCCCGGCTGGAGCTTGGGTCGTCCCCAGGGCCTTGATCCGCTCGGTCAGCTCCTTGGCCTTCTGATCCAGCTCCTTGGTGCGCGCAATGACTTCATCAGCCTTCCAGGGATCCAGAATGTTGGGCTTCCCCTTCAAGATCTTGACGATTTTCCCCTTCTCATCTTCAGGATCGTATTGCGGCCAGAGCGATGCGCCTGAAATGAACACCGTACACAGGACGGCATAGAACACCAGGAGCGAGACGAGGGCTTTTCCGCCGCTCATCACCTTCATCGTCGGGGCGTCGAGAATCAAGAATACGATGGTACCCAGCACGGCATACCCAAAGAAAAGCCATCGGAAGACAGGAGGGAAATCGAACGCCATCGTGGCCATATACAGGCCGGCGCCGATCACGAGTCCGACGATAATCTTGATGATTGCCTTGCCCATAATGCTCCTCGTTCTAAATCCCTATGAATGCACCAGGATAAATTCGAACGCTACTTCGCCCCTGCCGGGACAGGACTGCCCTCCGGCGCATGCTCTTTCGGATGCGATGCCCGCAGCGTCACGATAATCGCAAAACTGACCACGGCATAGAACACCACGGTGATGCCGGTGATGTACCAGGCCGAATACGCCAGGGTCGGCGTAAACGACTCCGCCGTAAAGTCCGGCAGCAGGTTATACGTGTGGAAGTACTTCCGCAGCAGCGACCGCACCGCGCCCATCAAGCCCATCGTCCAGATCGCGCTGAACGCCAGGAAAATCAGGACGAACTGTGAGGCGTAATCGATCTTGCCCCAGACAATCGTTCCCTGGGTCACTGCGCGGTTATAGATGATGTAATTGACGACTGTGACGAAGACGAGTGTAAACGCCGCCGAGTTCTTCGCCGGCATCAGCGCCAGGAAGTTCCAGTCCGCCGGCAATTCCAGTTCCGCGACCAGCTTCGCGCCGGTCGGCACGAATCCGTGCGGCGTGAGCCAGATCGCATTTCCCACCACGACCATCAGGAAGCCGATTTTGATGACCGTCCGCGATGACACAGTGATCGGGATAAACCGACCAAGGATCGCAGGAGCCAGCAACATGGGCAGGAGGAACATCAGTGACTTGGGATCCGGCGCCGGGTAATCCGTCAGGACCTTCGTCATGACCAGCGGCAGCGCAACCATCACGATCGGGGCGATGATGGTCATGCGGACCTTCTCGACCCCCTCGATGCGTTTCATGCTCAGCCAGATATAGTAGTTGCTCGCCAGGAAGATGAGGCCGATCATGGCCCCCTGCATTTCGAAGAACATCGACAGCTGGTCGGCCATCATGTACGGGCAGATGGACGCATCGTAGTCACAGAGCTCATACGCCAGCAGATAGCCCATGAACGGGAGGAACAACAGCGCTCCCACGCCGATCATGTTGCCGACGAATCCCATCCAGTCGTAATAGGCCCGCTCTTCGTCCTTTGTCGACCCCATATACATGTATGCGGCGATGAGTCCGGCCACGAACCCGCCGAACGTCACGTTTCCGACCAGCCGATGCAGATTGAGCGGCATCCAGCTGTAGTTGAACATCTTGTCCCAAACGCTCGCAGTCGCGAGGAACTCGACCGGGGATACGCCCTCCGCCTTCACCGGCGTGTTCATGAAAGACGTCGGACCGTCGATCACGAAGAGCGTAATCGAGCCGATCAGATTCAACAGCACGCCGAGAGCGATATGTCGGGCCTTCTTGTTCCCCTTCCACGCATCCCACGTATAGAAATACATGTAGAGCACGAAGGTCTCGCCGATGAATAACAGCGGATAGATCACGGCGAAAACGATGAAGAAGTGATTGATCAGCCACGTCGTGAACTGCGGATAGGTCGCCAGCAGCACGAAGATGAACAAGCCGCCTGTCAACGCGGTCATACTGTAGAGAATGACGGTGACCTTGGTGACCTCTTTCGCCAGCCGATCGTAGCGGGGATCCTGCTTCCGGTACCCCAACCACTCCGAGATCACGACGAATATCGGCGCCCCGAGAATGAACCCCGCAAACAGGATATGAAGCTGAGCGACGATCCAGACCGCTGTCCGATTCCCGGTATAAGGGAATTCAACCGGCGGCGTCCCAGGGGCCTGTGCATAGGCCGCCCCGCCGAACAGCGCCAGAAGCGCAATGAGAGCCATGAGACTGCGCTGCCATGTTTTCATGATGCCTCGCCGCTCCTCCTCACTAGATTAATCTGCTATCTACTTGCCGGCTTCCGGAGCTGC
>OMJA01000180.1 GCA_900299245.1 Nitrospiraceae bacterium
ATGGGCATCAGCTGGATGGCCTACCACTACGGCATACTGGCCAAAGCGGATGAAACGGTTGTCTCGCAATTGGCGCGGCTGACCTTCGGTTCCGGCGCCATCTATTATGCCGTCCAGATCAGCACGATGCTGCTCCTCGTCCTGGCCGCCAACAGCGCCTTCGCGGGATTTCCCCACCTGTCCTCCATCCTGGCCAGAGACGGGTATATGCCCCATCAGATGGCCAGCTTCGGCGATCGGCTGGTCTTCTCCAACGGCATTTTCATCCTCGGGTTTTTCGCCTGTTTGCTGCTCGTCATCTTCCACGGCGACACACACGCGTTGATCCCGCTCTACGCCATCGGCGTGTTCGTCTCGTTCACCCTGTCCCAGGCCGGCATGGTGAAACGCTGGCTGGTCAAACGGGGCCTGCACTGGCGCAAAAAACTCGCCGTCAACGGCATCGGCGCGGTCACCACCGGCGTCGCGACGATCATCATTGCCACGACAAAATTTATGCAGGGCGCATGGATCGTGTTTCTGCTCGTCGCGCTCCTCATCATGATGTTCCGCAGCATCCGGTCCCACTACAAAGCGGTCGCCGAGCAGGTGTCCCTCACCCGGGATTCACGTCCGCCCCGGCCCCGGCGCAATCTGGTGATCATGCCGATCGGAGGAGTCAATCGATCGGTGGTCCGCGCGGTCGATTACGCCAGAAGCCGGGGCGGAGAAATTCGCGCCATCCTGGTCGACGTCGACAAAGAAGAAACGGCGCTCACCGAAATCAAGTGGGCGCAATGGGGCTGCGGCGTGCCGCTCGTCGTCCTGCCGTCCCCCTACCGTTCCATCCTGGGTTCGATCCTGGATTACATCGAGGAACTTCAGCAGAAAGATCCCGATTGCTGGATCACCGTCGTGATCCCGGAAATTCTTCCGGCCCGCTGGTGGCAGAACATTCTCCACAATCAGCGGGCGTTGCTCTTAAAAGGCGCCCTGCTGTTTAAAGATCGCGTCGTCTTAACGGATGTGCCCTTCCACCTGACGAGGTAGCCGTGAAACGTCACTTACGGTTGCGGGATTCCCTCTTTGCCTCGGTCTGCGGCCTTATTCTTTCCACACAACAGGCGTTCGCGTTCACAATTGTATCGCCGGCCGACGGCTCCACGTTGAAATCCGGTCAGGCCGTCACCGCCAAGGTCGATCTCGGCGCCGACAGCGGCATCGTGAAAGTCCGGTACTACTGGTACGGAGAACAGGCCGAGACGCTGGTCCAGCAGGACGACTCCGACGCGTCGATCATGCCGCCGCAAGACAAGCTGAGCGGTGGTGGCTTCTCCGGGAAAGACAGCATTTCCAGCGCCCCCGTCGTCGCCATCGCATCCCTGTCCTCGGGATCCCAGCAGACTCCGCCGTTCGGCGGCACGCTGAACGTGCCGAAGGACGCGATCGGCCCGATGCGCCTCCTGGCCGTTGCGGAAATTTCGCGCGGACGGCTGGGAACCCGCACCGTCTTTGATGAAGTGATCGTGAAGGTCGAACCGGAAGCGGCTCTGCAGACAATCGACTTCGAAACCGACAAGCCATTGCAACTGGGACGCACCGGCCAGTCCTCGGCATTCGGCCATGTCGATTCGCTGGGCAAAGTCTTCGAACTACCGGTCGTGGGTGAGTTCGCCGACGGCGTCGTCCGGCCCCTCGCCTCGCCGGCCAGCGGCACGAGCTACCAGAGTTCCAACTCCGCCGTCATCAAAGTGCTGAACGACGGCATGCTCCAGATCGTCGGCAACGGGAAAGCGATCGTGACGGTGAAGAATCGCGGAAAGCAGGCGTCGCTCGACGTCAATGTAACCGTGAACGACGAACCGAATGAACCACCGGTCGCCGATGCAGGCAGAAACAAGACCGTGAAGGCCGGGACGAAAGTGAAGCTCAGCGGATTGAACAGCCGTGATCCGGAAGGCGAAGCGCTGTACTATTCATGGAGCCAGATCCGCGGCAGCAAAGTGCCGCTCCTGGATGTGAACGGCCCTGAAGCCTCCTTCCAGGCCCCCCACGCCTCCGAACCCCGCACCTATCGATTCAAACTCCGTGTCACGGACAAGAAAGGGGCAGACTCACTGCCGGCATTTGTCGACGTGACGGTGGAACCCTAGAGATCGCCTCCTCTGCTCCCCACCTAAACCCTGCTCAATTGCACCGGCCCAAAGACCTGGCGGGCCTGCTGAAGCTCCTTGATATGGCGCCGGAGGGCCGGACCGAACGTGGAGCGCATGACTGCGTCGCGGTGGCGGAGGATGCGCGCTTCGGCATTCCCGATCTGTTCTTCCAGCTGCCGCACTAAACGAGCACCCGACCCCGTGAGCCATTTCAAGTGCCCGCCGGCATACTCCAGATCCTGAATCGAGTAGCGGACGGATTCGATCTCTTCGAGACAGCGGAAGCGCGCCCGCATGAGATCACGCTGCGTCAGCCCGGCGGCTTTCCACTGCTTCATTCCCGGCTTCGTCTCGGCCCATGACGAAAGCCGCTCGAACAGCAATGCCCCCATCGTGAAGGTAAAGGTCGCGTGCAGAATCCCGCGCAACGGACGCAGACTCCGGCGCCAGGGCGAATAGAAGATCTGCTGATTGTGGTCGCCGTGGTACATCACGTGTTTGCGCAGTAACAGATTCAAGTGATGATGGCTGTTCTCGTGAATCAGATCGTCGATGAGATCGAGATTGTCGCGGTCGAAGCAATTGATGAACGAAAGGCCCGGGCGATGGCGGTAACTGAAGCTGACGACGCCTTTGGCGTTGAGCGGAATAATCCGCGAGGTCAACAGCGCCAACACCTCATGCCCCTCCGGCCACGCAGCCTGAATGGTTTCCCAGGCACGCCGGATACGGGCTGCCTGTTTCGAATCCGTCGGAACAACTTTCTTCGGCTGGCGGTTCTTGCCATAGATCAGGGTGGAGCCGACGGTCACCGCGCCATAAGTGGTACAGAGCACTTCCGCCGTCGGACGCACCGCCCAATGCCACTGCGCCTGTCCGTCGACAACCGTCCAAATCGGCGCGAGCGTGCGCCCGGCTTTGACACTAACTCCCAAGGCATCGACACGAAACGTCGCGCGGCCGGCAGCGCGCGTCAGGAGTCGCTTCAGTGACGACGGAGCTTCGCATTGATCTCCCGCCACTCCAAGCGGCACGGCGCCGGCTTCTTCTGCTTTTTCAAAGTTCTGCGCCAGACTGCCCGGCACATTCCACTGCGACACCTTGCCCGTG
>OMJA01000181.1 GCA_900299245.1 Nitrospiraceae bacterium
CGACCACTCCCAGCAACAACAGTCCAAAAAACAACTGAGCGCCACGAAACGTGGCCACGGCCAATCCCTGCCGATAGCCCGCCGCCGTCAGCATGGCGGCCAACGATGAGTTATCTTCCTGGTCCTTCGATTGGTTCAATGCGCCGAGTTGCTGTATGAGTCGGGGAAACCAGCCGAGTGACTCCTGTCCTCCCATCGAAATCGCTTGCTCAGCGTCGGCTCCGGGTATCGCGCCGACTTGCTCTTCCCAGGCGCGAACCGTTTGACGGCGCGTCCAAAAGAGATACCCCACCAGAGAGAACAAGATAGTTCCCGCAAAAGCCGCAATACTGATCAGGACGGGCATTGAGAGCATCGTCATACTTTAATGGAGGTCATCCGGCTCATGACCATCACGCCGATGCCCAGCATGACGGCAGCGACAGTCAGCATGATGTGTCCGGTCGGGTCTTTAATGAAAATCGTCACGTAATGCGGACTGATTACAGACAGCACCAAGCCCAACAGCACGGGTAACGCACACAGGATGACCGCCGATATTTTTCCTTCTCCCGCCAGCGCACTGACCTTTTGCTTGAGCTTAAATCGTTGCCGGATCACCCAGGCCAGCGCCTCCATGATTTCGACCAAGTTGCCGCCCGTCTCCCGCTGAATATTGACGGCACTGACGAGGTAGTGCACATCTGACGAAGCGACACGGGCAGCGAAATTTTCAAACGCCTGGATCGTCGGGATGCCCATAGATACTTCATCAAAAACCAGCTTGAACTCGGGTCCGATCGGCTCCTCGAACTCCTCGCCTACCAGTTTCAATCCGATGAAAAGGGTATGCCCGGCACGAAGCGAACGGGCCAGCAAATCTAATGTCTCCGGAAATTGCCGATCAAAGACCCGCTGCCGCGCGACTTTCTTTCGATACAGAAGCAGAAACGGAATGACTGCCCCTCCAAGCACCATCGCCCCCGCAAGAAGGAACGGAACCCCGACCCGCACGGCGACAAAGCCAAGGCCTAGCGCAGACCCCAGACCATAGAGAAGATACTGCCCGACCCTTTGCTTGCCCCCGGCCAGCACCCGAAGCCGCTCCAGTTTCTGGATAACGGAATTCCGAAGAAACCACGTATTCAACCAGGGAACGGCACTGAGCTCCGAACTGCGCACGATGGTCACAGACTCATCAATAGACTTGACGTCCGTCGACCATTTCTCGACCTTTTCCGCAAAGCGAGCAACGCCACGGCCCCGTTTCGACCACATTCGCAGACCGTAATAGACCCCTTCGAGAGCCAGAACAACGGCGAGAAAGACTCCAATGGCCAGCAAAATCAGCATGGGTAAACTTTTTCCGGGTTGAACACATCGGCCGGCAACTGAACACCTCGGGCCTTCAATCGCTCCATGCATTTCGGCCGGATGCCGGTGGCCTTGAACTGACCTTTGACCTTTCCAGCCTGATCCAGTCCCAATTGTTCATAGCTAAATATCTCCTGCAGCGAGATAATGTCGCCCTGCATCCCGGTCACTTCGGAGACACCCGTCACTTTGCGCGTCCCGTCCGACAGACGCGTCAGCTGAATGATAACGTCAAGCGCAGAACTGATGTAGTGCCGCAATCCTGCGGTGGCGATATTCATTCCCCCCATGCTCACCATCGTTTCGACTCTGGAGAGGGCATCACGGGCATTGTTAGCGTGAATGGTCGTGAGCGATCCGTCATGTCCGGTATTCATCGCCTGCAGCATGTCCAGCGCTTCGGCGCCGCGGGTTTCTCCGACGATGATCCGGTCGGGACGCATACGGAGGGCGTTCTTGAGCAATTCCCGCTGCGTGATCTCCCCTTTGCCTTCGATATTCGCCGGACGCGTCTCCAATCGCACCACATGATCCTGGCGCAGTTGCAATTCGGCCGCATCTTCAATCGTGACGATGCGCTCTTTGCTTGGAATAAACCCCGAAAGGATGTTCAGGATCGTGGTTTTTCCACAGCCGGTTCCCCCTGAAACCAGCACATTCAACCGGGCCCGTACAACCCCCTTGAGAAACTCGCCCATCTCGGCCGTCAATGAGCGCTTCTCGACCAAATGGCTCAACTGAAGTGGATCCTTGGAGAACTTTCGAATAGACACGCTGGAGCCATCGAGGGCAAGGGGGGGAATAATGGCATTGAAGCGGGAGCCATCCGCCAGGCGAGCGTCCACCATCGGGGACGACTCATCCACGCGGCGGCCGACCCGCGCAACGATCCGGTCGATGATTTTTCGCAGATGCCCCTCGTCACGGAACCGAACTTCCGAGAGCTCCAGATTGCCCGCCCGCTCCACATAAATCTTTTTATGCGTATTGATCAGAATGTCGTTGATCGTCTGATCCGCCAACAGCGGTTCAAGCGGCCCCAGGCCGACGACCTCATCAATCACTTCCTGAATGACACCGTCCCGTTCACCCTGGTTCAGCAGCACGCGTTCCTGCAGAAGCAGTTGTTCCAGCAAACGCGCCAGCTCCTGCTTGGCACGCTCGTCGCTCAGCGCAGTGAGACTGTTCAAGTCCAAGCGCTCCACAACTCGCTCGTGCAGGCGGGTCTTCAATTCATCATGCACATGCGACGTATGTGTCCGATCTGACAGTCGGACGACATCAGAGACAGGCTTCGACGACAGGGACATGACACCTACTCCTTAGACTGCTGCGTTGGGATTGTGCTATTGGACACTAGGCCTAGCCATCGAGGCGACCGCTTTATACTTTGCGAGAAAACAAACGCCCCAGGAAATTCGTCTTAGCCTGCGTACCAGCTTTTCGGCCGTCTCGAGCATCGGCTTTCACGGCAAACAGTTGGCGGGCTTGTTTTGCATAGCTCGCCGCCAGGGAACTCCGGGGAGCGGCCGACATCAGCGAACTGGCCGTCAAAACCGATTGGCGCGAGGCTTCGTCATCGTTGGGGATACGCCAGAATGATTTTCGCTGCAGGATTTCCTCGGTTTTGCTCATCAAAGACTCATCATCAGGGAGATATCGATTCACCACCAGCTCAACGACTGACGGTTCCATTTTCCCCAGCAGTTCTTTGTCTAACAACGTCTTTGCCCGCCGCACGGACGCCACATCGAGCGTCGTCACCAACCAGATGCGAGAGGCGAGGTCCAGCGCTTCCTGAACATGCGCACGGACATCGCTGCCGCAATCCAGCAGGATCACATCAAACTGCGGAATCATCAGACTCAGAACATGAATGATGCTCCCGCGATCGGGAGTCTCGGCGCTCCAATAGGGATAGCCGGACGGCAAGACAAATATTCCAGGCTCAGGATTCGACAAGCTGGTGGTCGCAATCGTTTCGTCAAGACGCGAGATATCTTTGACCAATTCTTTAATGCCGGAAGGCTTATCAAGACTCATAAACAGCGAAAGATCACTGCCGGCAATATCAAGATCAATCACGGCGACCCGCTTGCCCGGCTGCTCATGGACAATGGCACGCGCGACGTTGACCGCAACCGACGTGACGCCGACCCCGGCCTTTGTCCCGACGATCGCCACGAGCGTACCTTCCTTCAGCTCTGCCCCGTTCCGATAGCGGACCACACGCTGCCGAAATCGCAACAGCGCCTGCTCTAAGACGTAATCTTCAACGGGTTGCGGAAGAAATTCCTTGGCGCCACATCGAAACACTTCCAGGATGAGC
>OMJA01000182.1 GCA_900299245.1 Nitrospiraceae bacterium
AGACCAAACAGCAGAAAGGGATATCCCATTGGCTTCTGCCGGGGAAAACGCTGGGACTGCTGTTTCAGAAACCCTCGACCCGCACCAGAGTGTCGTTCGAAGCCGGGATGAATCAGTTGGGCGGCCATGCGATGGTCCTGCCCATCGCCGACATTCAGCTTTCGCGGGGCGAGAGCGTGGCGGATACCGCGCGGGTGTTGTCCCGCTATCTCGACGGGATTGTCATCCGCACCTACGATCACGGCATCGTGCAGGAGTGGGCGGATGAAGCCACGATGCCGGTGATCAACGGATTGACCGACCTGAGCCATCCCTGCCAGGCGTTGTCGGACTTGATGACGATCAAGGAAAAGAAGGGGCGCCTCAAAGGGCTGAAACTTGCCTACATCGGCGATGGAAACAATGTGGCCAATTCGTTGATCGAAGCGGCCGCCAAAGTGGGGATGCATATCGCCCTGGGCTGTCCGGTCGGGTATCAGCCGGACCAGCATGTGGTGGATCAGGCGCGGCAGGAAGCGGCGCGGAGTGGGGCGGACATCGAAGTGGGCGTCGATCCGCAGATCGCCGTGAAAGACGCCGATGTGCTGTATACCGATGTATGGATCAGCATGGGGCGTGAACGGGAGCAGGCGCGCCGTTTGCGGACCCTCGCCCCCTATCAGTTGAACGGGCGTTTGCTGCAGAAGGCGAAGCCCGATGCGATCGTCATGCATTGCCTGCCGGCGCATCGAGGAGAAGAAATCACCGCGGACGTGCTCGATGGAAAGCAATCCGTCGTGATCGATCAAGCGGAAAACCGGCTGCATATGCAGAAAGCGATCTTGGTGCAGTTGCTGACTCAGAAGAAAGGCAGGGCCTAAGCATTCATCATGAAACCAAAACCCATTAAGAAAGTAGTCTTGGCCTATTCCGGCGGACTCGACACGTCGGTCATCCTCAAGTGGCTGCAGGAAACCTATCACGCGGAAATCATCGCCTTCTGCGCCGACCTCGGTCAGGGCGAAGATCTGCAGGCGATCAAGGCGAAAGCCAAGAAGCTCGGTGTGAAAAAAGTCTACGTCGAAGATCTGCGCGAAACCTTCGTGAAGGACTACGTGTTTCCGATGTTGCGCGGGAATGCGATGTACGAAGGCTGCTATCTCCTGGGGACATCGATCGCCCGTCCGCTCATCGCCCGCCGCCAGGCCGAAATCGCGCTGCAGGAAGGCGCCGAGGCCGTGTCCCACGGGGCCACCGGAAAAGGGAACGATCAGGTCCGTTTCGAGTTGACCTATCAGGCGCTGGCTCCCGGCCTCAAGATTATCGCGCCTTGGCGCGAGTGGACGCTCCGGTCCCGGCGGGAGTGTATCGAGTATGCCGACAAGCACGGGATTCCCGTGACGGCCACGAAAGCCAAGCCGTACAGTATGGATCTGAATCTGTTCCATGTGAGCTACGAGGGCGGCATTCTCGAAGATCCCTGGAAGTCGCCGCCGGATGAAATTTTCCAGATGACTGTCTCACCCGAGAAGGCGCCCAACAAGCCGCTGGAAGTGGAAATCGAGTACGAGCGGGGCAATCCGGTCGCCGTCGACGGCAAGCGGATGAGTCCGGCCACGTTGCTGGCGCATCTCAATCAGCTGGGCGGGGCGCACGGAATCGGCCGGGTCGATCTGGTCGAGAATCGCTACGTCGGGATGAAGTCGCGCGGCGTGTACGAAACGCCCGGCGGGACAATCCTGCATGTCGCGCATCGCGGTCTCGAATCGCTGACGATGGATCGTGAAGTGCTGCACTTCCGCGACAGTCTGATCCCGCGGTTCGCCGATCTGATTTACAACGGGTACTGGTTCAGCCCGGAGCGGGAGATGATCCAGACCGCGATCGACGAAGCGCAGAAGGACGTGTCGGGGACCGCGCGCGTCAAGCTCTACAAGGGCAGTTGTACGCTGGCGGGCCGCAAGTCAAAGAACTCGCTGTACCGGCTGGATATTGCGACGTTCGAAGAGGACGACGTGTATAACCAGAAGGATGCCGAGGGCTTCATCCGGTTGAACGCCTTGCGTCTGAAAATCAGGGCGCAGAGACGGAAAGCAAAGTCGTAATGGCCAGTCGGAAATCCGGCAAAGCAGGGACAGGCAAGCCGAGCAAAGCGTGGGCGGGGCGGTTTCGTGAGCCCACCGACCGTTTGGTGGAAGCGTTCTCGCGATCGATTGCGGTGGATAAGCGGCTCTATGCGCAGGATATCCGCGGCAGCATCGCCCATTGCCAGACGCTGGCCAAGGCCGGGGTGCTCACCCGCCGAGAGACCGCGACGATCGTCCGCGGGTTGCAGCTGGTGCAGCACGAACTGGAGCGGGAGCGGTTCACGTTTCTGCCGGAAGACGAAGACATTCACATGGCGATCGAGCGCCGGTTGACCGAGTTGATCGGCCCGGTCGGCGGCAAATTGCATACGGGCCGCAGCCGGAACGATCAAGTGGCGCTCGACGCGCGGCTCTACGTGCGCGACCAGCTCACGGCCCTGATCGGACGGCTCACGGAATTTCAGCGGGTGCTGGTGACGCAGGCGACGGAGCATCTCGATGTCCCGATGCCGGGCTATACGCATTTGCAGCGCGCCCAACCCGTGCTGCTGGCCCATCATCTGCTGGCGTATGTGGAAATGTTTCTGCGGGACAGCGCGCGTCTGGCGGATGCGCGCACACGGGTCAACGTGATGCCGTTGGGATCCGGAGCGCTGGCGGGATCGAATTATCCGGTGGACCGGCTTTACACCGC
>OMJA01000183.1 GCA_900299245.1 Nitrospiraceae bacterium
ACACCGGGCGAAGCCCATCGAGAACGGTCTTGTCCTGCCGCGCATTGTCGCGGGCTGGCGGCAAACATCGCAATCGCCTTGCGTTACCCGCAACATCCTGTTAAGGTAACTTTCGATCGCGTAAGACCTCACGTGCATAGGGGCCGCCGTATCCCCTGTTGTCACAGAGTCTCACGCGATTTTTGTTTGCCCGCACGAGACCGTCCTGCATCTGCCGAGCAGTCCCCGTTGGCCTTATCACCCATCGCTCGCAAGACCAGTCCGACACAGCTGCGTGGTTTATTGTTACATTTTCAAGAGGTGTATTTGTGTTTCATGAATTTTCGTCAACGTTTCGCGCTCTCTTTCGCAACGCCGCAGGGAGCGCGTATCACATCGCCATCGTTGCCTTAAGCGGAGCCATTGCGCTCCTGCTTCCGGCAGGCGCCAGACATTTTCTGTCCTTCTGGTCCCAGGTCGAGCACAACAAGCTTTCACTGATCGCCATTGAAATGACGGTCGCCGTGCTCCTGATCGCGGCGCTGAACTTTCTCCATCGCAGCTTTCGTGACCGTGCGCTGGCCGCCCATGCGACCGGAGCCGGTCTCGTCTCGTTCTTCCCACGGCGCGCGCGGAGGGCCGAACGACACATCAAGCAATTGAAGGAGGACGAGGGAACCGGCCGCACCATCAAAGTGATCGGGTCAAGCGGGTATAGCACGCTGGTCGACCAGGTCGGAGATCTCGCATCGGTGCTCGACAAATGTCTGGGCGCGCAAATCCTGCTGGTCAATCCATACAGTCAGGAAGCCAGTTCGCGCATCCAGGCCATCGGCCATCCCGGCTGCACGCTGTCAGGATTCCGTGAGGAGGTCCGGCAAAGTATCGCGCTGCTCAAGCGCCTCAAAGCCATGGGCAAAGCCGTGAAACTCAAACTCTACACCGATCCGCCCCTCGTCAAAATGGTGGTTCTGGGGGATTATCTGTGGCTCCAGCACTACCATGCAGACCTCGATATCGAGACCATGCCGGAGTATGTGCTGCAGCACAATCGGAAGACGCACGGACTCTACACGCTTTGCACGCATTACTTCGAGCAGCGCTGGGAGAGTCCCGAGATTCCCGAATATGATCTGGAGACCGACGAATTAATCTACCGCAGCAAGACCGGCAATGAACTGAGGCGTGAGCAATTCGAGCTTACCGCGCTTCCCTGCCTGGAAATGCCGGTCGACCGCCCCCGCGCGCTGACGAGTGAAGCAGCCGGGCGACGGATCCGTGCGAACAATGTTCCGGAACCGTCCTATGGACGCATGACAGCGTGCTCCGAATAGCTGAAGCGCGGCACTGGCAGCGGATCGGGCTCTCGTAAGATTTCGCCGGAGGAACTGAGGAAGGAGCTTGTCTGGATGCGGGTCGCCGCATCCAGAACCGTTCGCGGATCATCCAGAAAATACCGGAGATTAGGCAGCCAGCTTCAGATTCTCACGGTTGACCGTGAAGCGCGGCGAGAAATCCTTGGCAGACGACAGGCTCGTGCGACGCCGCTCGGCATCACTTTCCCTCGCCAACGAAGAGGCCAGAACCCACACTAACGAACACATCGTCACAATCCCGATTAACGTCACCATAGAAAACCTCTCTCTCCCTTCGAATCACCCGAGTATCTGAATATTGCCGCAGGGCAACCGTTGCCTTGCATCCTGTCGTCAGGTCGAAGTGCAAATGAGGTGCCACTTTTCTCCGGAGATGGTTCCGGTGACGAGAAGATCTGAAACACCCAGAATGACAAGCCCGTCCGAGAGATCTCTGTTTAGAGAACCGGCATCAGTGAGGAATCGTAAGACTGAGCCACTCAGCAGCTTTGTACAATGCGGGCGAAAATTTGTTTAAAACGAAAGAACCGTTCACTGTGCAGCCGCAGGAATCATCGTGAAGCGGACGCTGCAACCTGCTTCACAATTACACTGACACAATCACCATCAACCAAGCGCCACCCGCAGGAACAGCACCAAACAGCCTTCACTCGCCCTCTGCCGGACATAGAGCAGTGCAGTCTTCCGCTCACGGTTTCAGTTCGTCGCGAAGCCTGGCCAGTTCCCTGCGGTAGGCGCGCGCATCGCCGAAATCAAGAAACTCGTGATACCGTTTATGCGCGCCGGCACAGCGGTGGGCATGCTTGATCGGGCAAAAGTACTGCTCGGTCCGGGATGCAATTTCTCGCGCATAGGCGATCAATCCGTTCGCATAGCCGCAATAGTCGCAATTGAACCGCTCGATCGCATTCAGGTAACGCAGCTGGCCCCGATCCAGCAGGATATAGCGGGACCGGTCGACTTTTTCGATTCCGTAAACCGGGAAACAGATCACCTGATAGAGCCAGAGCCAGAGATCGAGCAGCACAAACGGCACGATCAGAGAGTAAATCACCGGCGCCACCAGCAGACTCGCCACCGGCGCTTCCCGCAGAAACGCCGGCACGCTCTGGCGGACCTTCCGGTGCGCCGCGCGCACATCGGACTCGAAGGCCACCTTTCCCTTCTCGATCACATAGAGAAATGTTCGCCGCTTTTCTTCAACCTCCTCGGTCAACGCCCGCTCCAACTGGACCTCAAGCTCGGCGATCCTGGACGCAATCTCTGAGATAGTCGCACTCATACGGGCCTCCTGACTCGAAACATAGACCGCCGCTCACGAGAGTATCCTGACCGCACCCTACGCTCCGGTCAGGGGAGGGTCAAGCTGGCGGACTTTGTCAACAGCCTGCTTAGGAGGCGACGGGCGCCGCGGCAAGACCGGCAGCCTGACGGAGCGCAGCGAGCCGGGTGGCATGATGGTGATCCGAGGGGATTAAGCGTAAGACACCGAGTCCTTCCAAAACCCCGGTGACGGCCGGTTGCATTCCGACCAGAATGAGATGCTGCCGGTGAGACTCCGCCATACGGATCATGTCTTCAACGGCCAGAGCGGCGGTACCGTCGATGACCGGCACCGCCGACAGATCCAGCACTACGACGGCAAAGCTGCTCCATTTCGCAACTCCCTCAAGGCGGCGAACCATATCTTTCGCCGAACCGAAGCTCATCGGACCATCGACATGGACAAGAATGATCCGGCCGTCATGACGTCGGAGTACGGCCGCCTCCTCGTCCGTCAGAGGGGATTCCGGAGTCGGCGCAGTAATAATCCGCAGATTCATCAATTCAAGATCCGCCATCCGCTTGACGAACAAGACGCTCGCCAGCACCAGGCCGACTGCGACCGCCATGATGAGATCCGCCAGGACGGTCATCGCGCAGACCACCAGCATGATCATGACGTCCGCGCGCGGTGCCTGCGTGACGTGCTTGAGCAACCGCCAGTCGATGATGTCGACACCCACCTTGACCAGAATCCCCGCCAGCACCGCGAGAGGAATCCGCTCCGCCAGCGGCCCCAACCCCAGCAGCATCGCCAACAACAACAGCGCATGCAGGGCGCCCGAAATGGGCGTGCTCCCGCCGGTTCGAATATTGATCACCGAACGCATCGTCGCCCCGGCCCCGGGCAGTCCCCCGAACAGACCGGCCACGGCATTGCCGACCCCCTGCCCGATCAACTCACGGTTGGAGTCATGGCGGGTTCGAGTCATATTGTCGCAGGCCAGCGAGGTGAGCAGACTGTCGATACTGCCGAGCACCGCCAGCACAATCGCCTGCCCGATCACAAACTTCACGGCATCGAGATGCAGAACGGGAAACACCGGCATGGGAAGCGTCGTCGGAATCGCGCCGATCACCGGCGCGCCCGGAAATGCGAACACGCCCAATACCGTACCGGCGACCAACGCCAGCAACGGCGACGGAATGAGCCTCCCCACAGACTCCGGCGTTCCATAGACGATCGCCAGCGATAACAGGCCCAACACCAGCGCATCCGCAACGGGATTCATGAAGAACGACGGCAACAGCGACAGCGTCGCAAGCACGCTCCCGGAGCTAGCCGCATGACCGACCAGCGGAGCCGCCTGGAGAATGATAATGATCGCCCCGATCCCGCTCATGAAGCCGGAGATCACCGGATAGGGCATCAAGGTAATGTAGCGCCCCACGCCGCTCAACCCGAGCAGAATCTGCAACCCGCCGCCCAGGATAACGGCTGTAAAGGCCAGCGCCGGTTCCTGTCCGGCCTGCGCGATGAGCCCGGCCATCACGACCGTCATCGGACCGGTTGGCCCGGACACCTGCGCGGGAGTGCCCCCGAACAACGCGGCAAACAAGCCGACGAAGATCGCGCCATAGAGCCCCGCGATTGCCCCGGCCCCGGACGCCACGCCGAAGGCGAGCGCCAGCGGCAGCGCAACAACCGCCGCGACCAGGCCTCCGGCGACATCACCACGAAGATGGGAGAACGAGAGACCGTGAATCAACGACACCGGCAATCCTTTCCATGCGTAACCCTACGGATACTCGTAACAAACCTGCAGTCGGGAGTCCACCAAAAGACGGCATCCCCTGGTGACGGGTAGGCCGCACCACGAAATCGCTTCCGGACCGATACCCCGCGCAGAAATGCACAACATGACAACGTTTTGTCTGACTGCGTGGAGATACCTAGCCGCTTCAAGAATCAGTTCTCGCAGAATTTCTCCAATGGCGCGAAGTCTCCACCCGAGTCCATCCGGCATGAAGTTTGCTGAAATTCCGTTGCAGGACGGGGATGCGTGAAAAGCGGATGAGGCTCTTACCCTACCCCGGCCGACACCCTAAGGAGGACCGCCCATGAAAATCGCCCACATGAAGAACGTGATGACCGTCGCACTGCTCGCGGGAATCGCCGTGACATGCAATAGCAGCCTGGTCCGAGCGGAAGCCGAGTTTACTCCTTCGACTGGCCAGAAAGTCACGGAACTGGACACCAAGCCGGGCCCGGCCTTTACCACCATCGACGGGAAAGTCAGCAAGATCGAAGGGAATATCTATGTGGTCGAAGGCCCCGCCTACAATGCGATGGGCGGAGGAGCCAACTCCAATGAGATCCGGGTCTTTGTCGGCAAAGACACCAAGAAGATCGGCGGGGGAAAAAGAGTGGGGGGGAAGAATCGCGCAGGGCGGACCCCGGGCGGCTTCGCGAATTTAAACCACGAACGTCTCCCCCCCCCCTCCCTTTCAGCACACCTCATTCACATCGGGAAAGCACACGCCTGCACACCAATCACAA
>OMJA01000184.1 GCA_900299245.1 Nitrospiraceae bacterium
TCCAGCGACGAATCGCCTTCATGGGGCGAGAAAATCTGAATGTCCCGCCAGGAGAAACAGACCAGGTCAGGCTTGAAGGCCGTGGCCGCATCGCGCAGGGCCTGGCTGCGCTGCGAAACGGGATAGAGCGACAGGTCGAGGATCTGCTGGCGCACTTCCGGCCGGCGGCGGTGAATGAAGTCGGCCAGATAGGTGATCCCGATCGGGTAGACCTTCTTGCAGGGGAGGAACACGTAGAGGATTGAATCCATGTTAGTGCTGGGTGCTGGGTGCTGAGTCCTGAGTTAGCTGAAAAGACTCGTGTTTCATAGAAAGCGGCTTTTTCTGGGCCGCGACCGCGGCCCGTAATGCACCGATAATCCGCCCCACTTCCTCCGCTTGAGCCAATACTTCAGTGAAGCTCTTTTTGTCTAAATACTGTGCATCATGCGCCGCGTATAAATGCGATCGAAGTTCGGCGCAAGAGCCTTTCGCGACGGATAAGGATTGATGAAATTCTCCGGGGCGATTCCGTTCGAAGCCTTCGGCAATATTGGCCATGACCGATACCGCAGCACGTTGGATCTGGCTGGACAAGCCGAGGTCCTTTGAAAAGGCACGGTCTCTTGTCATTGTGTAGATCGTTTGAGTCAAGACTCGTGCTTTCTGCCAAGCGATCAGATCTTCAAATCGCGCAACCTTCTTCATATTACTCAGTACTTAGCACGCAGGACTCAGCACGTCACTTCACCGCCACATGGATTGCGACGATCCCGCCCGTGAGGTTCTTATAGCAGACCTGGCTGAAGCCGGCGTCGCGCAGGACCTGACAGAGCCGTTCCTGATCGGGGAACGTGCGGATCGAGGCGGGCAGATACTCGTACACACCGGTCGTATCCCGCGCGACTTTTGTGCCGATCCAGGGCAGCAGCTTGAACGAATACCAATCATAGAGCGCGCGCAGCCAGCCGAAGACCGGCCGGGAGAACTCCAGGCAGACAAACGTGCCGCCCGGTTTCATCACACGGCGAATCTCCCCGACCGCTTGCGGGAGGTTTCCGACATTCCGCATGCAAAAGCCGGTCGTCACGGCATCAAATGTATTATCGGCAAACCCCAGATGCTCGGCGTTCGCCTGCAGGCAGGCGATTTTTCCGGTTCGCCCCTTGAGGTCCACCTTCTTGAGCCCTTCGGCGAGCATCGCATGGTTGAGGTCGGACGCGACCACGCGACCGTTGGTCCCCATGCGCGGTTCGACCAGCAGCGCTAGGTCGGCGGTCCCGGCGCCCACGTCGAGCGCGGTCCCCTGTTCGACATGCGGGACGAACGACGCCGTGATTTTCTTCCAATGGTAATGGAGTCCGAAACTGAGGAGCGTGTTGTTCAGGTCGTATACGCCCGCGATAGCGGTGAACATCCGCTGCACGGCCTGTTCGCGCGCCTGTCCGGACCAGGTCGACACCACTTGCGCGGGGGCCTGAGCGCCGGAGGGAGCGGAGGGTTGTCTCGCTTGTACCATGGCGCCGTGGTAACACCTGCTTTCGGACTTTGTCAAGGCAACAGGATCACCATGGTATAATCCCGCCCCTATGAGCAATACGATCACCATAAAAGGCGCCCGCGAACACAACCTCAAAAATATCGACGTCGTCATTCCGCGCGACAAGCTGGTGGTCATCACCGGCCTGAGCGGATCGGGCAAGTCGTCGCTCGCGTTCGACACCATCTACGCCGAAGGGCAGCGGCGCTACGTCGAATCCCTCTCGGCCTACGCCCGGCAGTTTCTGGAGCAGATGGGCAAGCCGGACGTCGATTCGATTGAAGGCCTGTCGCCCGCGATTTCCATCGAGCAGAAGAGCACCAGCCACAACCCTCGCTCCACCGTCGGGACGGTCACGGAGATTTACGACTATCTGCGCTTGTTGTTCGCGCGGGTCGGACGGCCGTACTGCTTTCAGTGCGGCGAAGAGATCGCCGCCCAGACGGTGCAGCAGATGGTTGATGCGATCGCGGGATTGCCGGAGGGTAGCAAGTTTCAGATCCTGGCTCCGATTGTCCGGGGACGCAAAGGGGAATACCGCAAAGAACTGCTGGAGATGCGCAAGGCCGGCTATGTGCGGGCGCGGGTGAACGGCGAGATCGTCGACCTCGGCGAGGACATCATCCTCGATAAACAAAAGAAGCACACGATTGAAATCATCGTCGATCGCCTGGTCATGAAGGCGGGCGATGCGCTTATGCGGCGCCTGGCCGATTCGGTCGAGACCTCGCTGAAACTGACCGGCGGACTGGTGGCCGTGCTGACGGACAACGGCAAGACGCGCCTCTATAGCGACAAACTGGCCTGTATTAAATGTGGCGTGAGCTATCCGGAAGTCGAACCGCGCATTTTCTCCTTCAATAGTCCGCACGGCGCCTGTCCCGCCTGCGACGGCATCGGCTATCAGATGGCACCCGGTTGTCCGGAGGACGAAGACTTTACGCTGCTCGATGCCTGCGAGGTTTGCCAGGGAGCCAGGCTCAAGCCGGAAAGCCTCGCGATCAAGCTGGACAAGAAATCCATCGCCGAAGTGACGAGCCTGTCGATCAGAGCGGCGGCGGAGTTCTTCGTGTCGCTGAAGTTTTCCGATCGTGAACTGGTCATCGCGCATCGCATCCTGAAAGAGATTCGTGAGCGGCTCGGCTTTCTGGTGAATGTGGGGTTGGACTACCTGACGCTGGATCGGGCGGCCGCAACCTTGTCCGGCGGCGAAGGGCAGCGCATTCGGTTGGCCACGCAGATCGGCTCGGGCCTCGTCGGCGTGCTCTACATTCTCGACGAGCCGTCGATCGGTCTGCACCAGCGGGATAATCGGCGCCTCCTCCAGACCCTGCTCCGCCTGCGAGACCTCGGCAATACGGTCGTGGTTGTGGAGCATGATGCCGAAACGATGATGGCCGCGGATCACCTGCTCGACATGGGGCCCGGCGCCGGCACGCACGGCGGCCACGTCATTGCGCAGGGCACGCCACAGGAGGTGATGGGCAATCCCGATTCCATCACCGGCCAGTATCTGCGCGGCATTCAGACCGTCTCGCTGCCGCAGCGCGACCGGAAGCCGAAGGGCTATCTCACCGTCGTGAACGCGCAGAAGCACAACCTCAAGAATGTGACGGCGAAGATTCCCCTGGGCATGTTGACCTGCGTGACCGGCGTGTCCGGGTCAGGGAAGAGCACGCTCGTGCTGGAAGTGCTGTTCCATTCGCTCTCGCAGATACTCTATCAGAAGAGACCCAAGATCGATGGCTGCAAGGAGCTGCGCGGCGTGGATGCGCTGGATAAGGTCATCGATATCGATCAGTCGCCGATTGGCCGCACGCCGCGCTCCAACCCGGCGACCTATACCGGCCTATTCAGTTTCATTCGCGATCTCTATTCCAATCTGCCCGAGTCGCGCGTGCGGGGGTACAAACCGGGGCGCTACAGTTTCAACGTCAAAGGCGGGCGGTGCGAAGCCTGCCAGGGCGACGGCCTCATCAAGATCGAGATGCATTTTCTGCCCGATGTCTATGTCACCTGCGAAGTCTGCAAGGGACAGCGGTACAACCGCGAGACGATGGAGATTCTGCACAAAGGCAAGAGCATCGCCGATGTGCTGAACATGACCGTCGATGATGCCGTCGAATTCTTCGAGCACATTCCCTTCATCAAGCGGAAGCTGGAAACGCTGCACGATGTCGGGCTGCACTATGTGAAGCTCGGTCAGTCGGCGACGACGCTCTCCGGCGGCGAAGCGCAGCGGGTGAAGCTCTCGCGTGAACTTTCGAAGCGGCCCACCGGACGCACGATGTATATCCTCGATGAGCCGACCACCGGCCTCCATTTTGCCGACGTGCAGCGGCTGATCGACGTGCTGGATCGGTTGGTGAAGGCAGGCAATACGGTGCTCGTCATCGAGCACAATCTCGACGTGATCAAGAACGCCGACTGGATTATCGATCTCGGTCCCGAAGGCGGCGACCGCGGCGGCGAAATCGTGGTCGAAGGCCCGCCGCGCGAAGTGGCCAAGTCGAAACGTTCCTATACCGGACAAGTTCTGAAGGACGCGGGCCTATAGAAGGAGTCGTCGCATGCATACGATTCTCTTGCTCACCATCTCCAATATCTTCATGACCTTCGCCTGGTACGGGCATCTGAAGTACAAGGATTCGCCTTTGTGGATCGTGATCGTGGCGAGTTGGGGCATTGCGTTCTTCGAGTATTGTTTCCAGGTGCCGGCCAACCGGATCGGGCACTATGAATTCACGGCGGCGCAGTTGAAAACGATTCAGGAAGTCATTACCCTCGTCGTGTTTTGCGTCTTTTCGGTGCTGTATCTCAAAGAGCCGCTTAAGTGGAACTATCTGGCCGGATTCGGCCTCATGATCGGTGCCGTGTTCCTCATATTCAAAGAGTGGTGAGTGGGCGGGAGCCGGGTGCCCATTCTTCTTGCTCGCGCAACGCGCACACAAGATTGATGAATGATGATATTGCGGGCGGTGCTCGTTCCATGCGCGCAGTGAAGAATAGGCACCCGGCTCCCTTAAGGATGGAAGTAGGAAACAACTGCGTTGAGGTGAACGATGCCGCCTAAGAAGAAAGAGACAGGGAAGTCGAAGGAGTCGGCTGCTGCAAGTTCGGCGGAGGATTTTGAAAAGCTCGGCGTCTTCTATCTCGGCCGTCCCTATGACATGGCGACGAAGCAGGCGAAGCCGGGCTGGTTGCTCTACGACTCCAAAGATCTTGTGACCCATGCGGTCTGCGTCGGCATGACCGGCAGCGGAAAGACCGGCCTCTGTCTGTCGCTGCTCGAAGAAGCGGCGATCGATAATATCCCCGCCATCATCATCGACCCCAAGGGCGATCTCGGCAACCTGATGCTGACCTTCCCGTCACTCAAGGGTGAAGACTTCCAGCCCTGGATCAATGAAGACGACGCGCGCAAGAAGGGGCTGTCGCCCGCCGACTATGCCAAGGCGCAGGCGGAGCTCTGGACGAAGGGATTGACCGGATGGCAGCAGGACGGCGCGCGCATTCAACGGTTGCGCGATGCGGCGGACGTCGCCATCTACACGCCCGGGAGCAACGCGGGGTTGCCCGTCTCCATTCTGAAGTCATTTGCCGCGCCGGCCGCCGACGTGCGCGAGGACGCCGAGCTCTTTCGCGAACGCATCAGCACCACGGTGACCAGTTTGCTCGGCCTGCTCGGTATCGAGGCTGATCCGATTCAGAGCCGCGAACACATTCTGCTCTCGACGATTCTGGATCATTCCTGGAGGAACGAAGAAGATCTGGATCTGGCCTCGTTGATCCATGCCATTCAAACTCCGCCGGTCTCAAAGATCGGCGTGATGGACGTGGAGTCGTTCTTCCCCTCGAAGGA
>OMJA01000185.1 GCA_900299245.1 Nitrospiraceae bacterium
ATCCTACGAGGGAACGCACCGGGGAAGGGGGAGCGGGCGGGACCGGCAAGCGCTGATCAACTGTCCAACCCGACTTTGGCATGGCCGTCGCGGAGATGCTTCCGCACCCGCACTTTCTCATGATGCTTCCGCAACAGCTGCTGGCGGATGACGTTGCGGTCTTCGGCGACGATCCGCACCAGCCGGTCCACGTCTTCGGCATGATCGCGCACCAGTTCGGTAAGCTTCTGCAGCTGCGCTTCCAGGCGCTCCACGCGCCAGGAGACGCTTTCGGTTTCCACGACCTGTTTGCCCGCGGTCTTGCCGTTTTTGCGGGGAAGCGCGGCCACGATCAAATCACGTTTCATACGAACTCCTTTGTCGCCTCACATCCCGTCGGATGTTTCGGCTAGTATTGTCTGCGCGGTTCACGAAGTCAATCATTCCGCTTTCTTTCCATTTCCGCATCGTCCTGTTACAATTCGCCGCGATGAACAATGTCTTCACGATGATCCTGGCCGGCGGCAAAGGCGAACGGCTCTCCCCGCTCACCGAACAACGCGCCAAGCCGGCCGTGCCCTTCGGCGGCAAATACCGAATCATCGACTTCGCGCTGAGCAACTGCCTCAACTCCGGCCTGCGCCGGATCGCCGTCCTCATCCAGTACAAATCGCACTCGCTGGACAAACACATCCGGAGCGGGTGGAACATTCTGAACTCGGAACTCGGCGAATACATCGCCTCCGTCCCGCCCCAGCAGCGCATCAGCGAAGACTGGTACCGGGGCACCGCCGACGCCGTGTATCAGAACATGTTCCTCCTCGATACCGAGCAGGCCGAATATCTCCTGATTCTGGCCGGCGACCACATCTATAAGATGAACTATGCCGAGATGTTCCACTGGCTGCTGGCCAAAGGGGCCGACGCCGTCGTGGGCGCCCTCGACATCCCGATTCAGGACGCCACGCGGTTCGGGGTCATCAGCGTGGACGAAGACCTGCGCATCAACCGCTTCGACGAAAAGCCGGAACACCCCACGCCAATACCGGGCAATCCGACGCACGCCTTCGCCTCGATGGGCATCTATCTGTTCAAAACCGAGGTGATCAAGCGGTATTTGATGGCCGACGCCCGGGAAGGCACGGCCCACGACTTCGGCAAAAACATCATTCCCCGCATGATCCGGGAAGGCCGCGTCTACGCCTTCAAATTCCAGGACGAAAACAAGAAAGCGGTGAAATACTGGCGGGACATCGGGACGCTCGACGCCTACTGGGAAGCCAACATGGACCTGGTCGCCGTCGATCCGCTGTTCAATCTCTACGATCCCAAGTGGCCGATCCGCACTTATCAGGGCCAGTTTCCGCCGGCGAAGTTCGTGTTCGCGCAGGATTATCAGGGCGGCCGCATGGGCGTGGCGCTGGACTCCGTCGTCTGCGGCGGCTGCATCGTGTCCGGGGGACGGGTGCAGAACTCCGTGCTCTCTCCGAACGTGCGGGTCCTGGACCACGCCGACGTGCGCGAATCCATCGTCATGGAGAACGTCGTGATCGGCGAGCACAGCCGCATCCGCCGGGCCATCATCGACAAGGACGTGATCATTCCGCCCCATACGGAAATCGGGTACGATCGGGAGGCCGACGCCCGGCGATTCACCGTCACGGAATCAGGCCTGGTCGTCATCTCAAAGGGAATGAAACTGCATGCCTCCCTCGATTCATCCGGTTGATCTCATCGCCGCACTCCGCGAGAAATCGCTGACGCCGGCCATCGTCTTTCTCACCTCACGCCGTGCCTGCGACGAAGCCATGGAGGCGTTCGATCACGCCCGCACGGTGCTCCCGCCGGCGCGCCAGGAGGCCATCGCCGCCGCGCTGGAACGCGTCATCGCCCAATATCCCAGCATCGCGGAACATCCCTTGATTCCGACCGTCCAGCGGATCGGCGTCGCGGCACATCACGCCGGACACCTCCCCTCCTGGAAAATCGCGATCGAAGAATTGATGCGCCAGGGCTGCCTCGATGCCGTCTTCGCGACCACGACCCTGGCGGCCGGCGTCGACTTTCCGGCGCGCACCGTCGTCATCACGCAATCCAGCATCCGGAAAGCCCGGGACTTCATGGATCTGACGATCGGGGAAGTGCAACAGATCGCAGGACGGGCCGGCCGCCGCGGGAAAGATTACGTCGGCTTCGCCGTCGTCACGCCGTCCCCCTATATCGATCTGCACGTGCTGACCAAGGGATTCACCGGCAGTCCGGAAGCCATCGACAGCCAGTTCACCATCAGTTATCCGATGGTCCTGAATCTTCTGAAGGCGCATCCGCATGAGCAAATTCAGGCGATTCTGGCCAAGAGCTTCGCCCAGTTCCAGCTCAACCAGCGCGCGACCGTGCTCGAAGGGAAACTGGACGTGCTCCATACCCAGATGGAGCCCTTCGGCCCGCGCGTCTGCACCGACTGGATCACCCAGTGGCACACCTTCGATCAGGCCCGGCGGCAAAAGCCCCACCGGCATCAGATCGCCCGGAACGAATCCCCGGAAGTCACCGCGCGGTTCCACTTCATGACGCCGGGCCGCGTCGTCGGCTTCAATAAAGGGCGGGGCATCGTCCTGCGCCAATACCGGAGCAAAGGGCAAAAGAGCCCGATGGTCACCGTCCTGCGGGCCGGCGGAGCCGTGACCGAATCCCCCGCCGGCATCGTCACCGATGTGTTCGACCGCCTGTTCGAATGCACGGAACAGCCGAACTATCCCTGGTGCACGACGGAATCGTTCGACGAACTGCTTTACCAATTGACCGAATTGCCGACCAGGCTGCCCCTGCTGCCGATCCTGGTCTCGAAAGAATCCGAGCTGATCCCCGATGCAATCGTGCAGACCCTGGGAGATTTCCCCTGCCCGACCTGCTCGTCCCGACCGGCCTGCCAGAAAGACTACCTCATGGCGTCCCGCCTGCGGCAGGAACAGCAGCGCCACATCAAATCGATCCAGGCCCTGCGCACGAGTTTATGGCACCGGTTCCAGGAGCGGATCGACGTGCTCCAGAAATTCGGCTATCTCAGTCCCACCTCGCATCTGACAGACGACGGCGAATGGGCGCGGCTGATCCGCATCGATCACTCCCTGCTCATCACCGAATTGATCCGAGCCGAGGCCTTCGCCGGTGCGGATCCGGCCGTGCTGACCGGCGTGATGGCCAGCATCGCGCACGACGACGACCGCCCGGGCGCCTTCCCGCGGGTCAGCACCGGACTCAGCTCGCTGTTGGGGCAGGTGCGGAAGCTGGCGGAAAGCCTCTCGCCGTATGAAGATCCGCCGCTGTTGCGCGCGGACATCGCCGCGGTCGCCGAACGCTGGGTCTCTGACCCTGGCCTGACCTGGATCGGGCTCTGCCGCTCAACCACGATGGCGGAAGGCGACATCTACCGCCTGCTGGCCAGGACTCTCGAATTTTTATCCCAACTGCACACCCTCAAGGACACCCATCCGGGCCTGGCCGACTCGGCCTCCAAAGCCATCGACCTGATCCGCCGCGGTGTGCTGGAGGAGCTGCCGTGAGAACGATCACCGCCATCAGCGCTCGGCCGGCAGATGAACAGCACCAAATGAAGGATTTCGAATGACCACCGACGAACTCACACAGCTGCTGGTCCAGCAACCGATTGCCGTCCTCCATCGGCTGGCGCGCGGACGCGTCCACCGGCATTTCCGGACTGGGAAGCGCCGGCTGATCGAACTGCTGCTGCAACACTCGTCGCAAAATCTGGCCGGACTCGAATCCGACTTACAGGCCCTCATCGGCGAGCGGCAGACCCGCGCGCAGGCGGCGCCGGCCCGACCGGCAGCTCCACGCCCGGCTGCCCAGCACCCGTCCGCTCCTCCTCCAGGCAGAAGACCGCACCGGCCCCATGAACCGGAATCGACCGAACCGGCGGTCTCGCTCGCAGCCTGGCTTGAAGGGCTTGGCGTGCCGACCCCGCAACCCTTCGTGCCGGACCCCTGGCAGGGAGAAGCCCTAGCCGGACTGGCTGAAACAGACGTAGTCGTCAGCGTGCCGACCGGCAGCGGGAAAACCTATGTAGCCGTGGAAGCCGCGCGGCGGGCGATGGAGGAAAATCGGACCGTCATCTACACCTCTCCGCTCAAGGCGCTCTCGAACACGAAGTTCACCGAATTCTCCAAAATTTTCGGCAGCGATCGCGTCGGCATTCTCACGGGAGACCGGCAGGACAACAGTCAGGCGCCCCTCCTGATCATGACGACGGAGATCCTCCGCAATCTGCTCTACGACGCCGCGAGCGGCGAGATCGACGTTCGGCTGGATACGCTCGGACTGGTGATTCTGGATGAGTCGCAATATCTGGCGGACCCGGAACGGGGCGTGGTCTGGGAGGAAACCATCATCTTCTGCCCCTCGCAAGCGAAGCTGCTGCTGCTCTCCGCCTCGATCGGCAATCCCCAGGACATCGCCGACTGGCTCACGTCGATCCGGCCTTCTCCCTGCCGCCTCGTGCGCCACAGCAAGCGGACCGTGCCGCTGCGCGCGGGCTACCTGCATCCCGACGGCAAACTCACGCCGCTCTTCCGCACGGCCGGGATTCCCTACGGCCATCCGGGACAGCTCCACCCGGAAGCCAAACGGCTGTTCGTACAATATGAAGAGGATACGCTGCCGTCCGGACGGCCGCGGCGCTGACCGCGGGACGGCAGCAGGACCGGATCAGAACGAAGCGGTCAGACCGAAGGTCGCGCCGTGGCGGATCGTCTGCAGTTCTCTAATCGGGGCCGTTTCCGAGCCCGATCCGACCGGATGGTTTTCCCACGTGCCTCCGTAGGCCCGGTTCCACCACACACGATACCCGCCGGTCAGGGCCAGATTCCTGCTCAACATGAACTTGACGCCAGCATCGGCATTCACGCTGGCTCCGATACCCCACATGGTAAAACTCGGCTGCTGAAGATCGGTACGCAAGACGTGCTTATCTTCGTTATACACGATGCTGATCGGACTCACCGCCGCGCGGCCTTCCAGACTGAACCACCGGGTCAGCCGGTATTCCGCCTGCGTTCCCACCCGAATCGGCGTGATCCAATGCGTCGTGTTCACGATCGCCAACACACTCCCGGGACGCACCGTCCCGCTGCCGCAGGTGAATGCTCCGGATGGATTACACACCTCCTGATAGACGCCTCTCGCTTCATACTTGGTATTCCAGTACTGAAACCCTCCGTAGACATCCAAATACCCGCGGTTCCCGCTGAACTCGGCCACCCGCCGTCCGCCGTCAAGATTCAGGTACCAGGTTCCGCTGCCGGTGACGTCGCTGTTGGTCCGCGAAAAAAGATGCTGCCCGCCCGTCGACAGATAGTCATCATCGACCATCTTTCCCCGATCGAAATCGACGGAAAGTCCCAGCTCCCCGCGCAGAAACCACCGGCGGGTCAGGTTGACCTTGGCTGCCAGCTCAACGATCTGCGTATTGTTATCCTTGTAGGTCAGCTTCGACGTGGGATTGCCCAATCGCGAATCGAGCCCCGAGGCATCGTGACTCCACTTCGTTTCGCCGTTGGTAAACATCCAGGATCTGAGCGACAGTTCGACGCGCTGCCGTGCTCCCGGTTCGCCGTCCTCGGCCCGAGACGGCACCGGAACGGACAGGAGACTCATCACGGCCATGATCCCGACAACTGCGCCCTTCCACAGCGTAGATTGACTCACCGTCTCACCCCTCCTCGCTGAATAATCACCGTATCCACGCACCGCTCCACCGTCTCCGGCATCACCCGCTGACAAGCCGCCCGGATATCGTCCTCATTGTGCTTGTGCTGAACCATAAAGGAAAACCACACCAGCCAGGTGCCGATCAGGCCGAGCAGGAGCGCGCCGGCCAGCAACATCGCCCACGAGACTCCGTGAGCCGCCGTGGCCCGGCAGGGTTGCAACTGCCCGCCCTCTCTCTCCTGCGCTCCGCCGGACGCATCCATGTAGTCGAGACTCTCCTTGATCGCTGCACACATGCTGCCAGACGCACAGCCGAATCTTAACCGACATCGATACGACTGAATAGCAATTTACCACTCTTCTCAGCATTCCTTTCCTCGCACGCCCGCACGCGGAGCGGATCAGCCTGAGCAGTACCGCGATGTGCTCCCTGCTGCACACCGTCGTGAATGGGGCCGCCTACAGAGCAGAGCAACCGTTCCACTGTAGGGTTTTCCACTCGTCAGCGTCGCGATGCCGCATTCCTCGCGGCGATGGAGCTGTAGGAGTTTTCTTAGACGCACCGGCACAGCCATTGCTGTACGTAGCGCAGCACCGGCGCCGCTTTCCCGAATCAGAGGAGAGCCGGCTTTATGAAGGAGAGGCCGCTCATGAACAATCGCGCGCAATCGACTCAAACCGATAGACTCCGAACGCCCTCGCTGCTGCGCCCGGCGGCAACAAGCATGGGCAGTAAGGTCGCAATGCTGACCGCCGGCATCCTCATGCTCTGGGCTCCGGTCGACTCCTTCGCGATGTCCACCAGCCCCGCGGCGCTTACTTTCAGCGGCACAACAGGAGCGACAAACCCGCCTGCCCAAACCATCACATTCTGGAAAGGCGGGGATCGCACAAAAAATTGGACCATCACTGCCTCTGCACCCTGGATCTCCGTCACCCCTTCTTCGGGAACAATTGCCACAGAGCAGGATCAGATCACGGTGAGCGTCAATGCAACGGGCCTCTCAGCAGGGAGTTACACTTCAACTGTAGTCATCTCGACAGAAAGTTTCAAAGGACGGCAGGTCAAAACCATCGTGCCTGTGTCACTCTCATTGACACAATCCTCGACAGCGACACCAATCATTCAGCTGTCCCCTGCCGCGTTGAGTTTTTCCGGCATCGCCGGCAGCGCGAATCCGGCAGCCCAACTTCTTAGTCTGACAAACTCCAGCGGCGGAACTCTCTCGTGGAACCTGTCCGACAATGCCACCTGGCTGACGCTCTCGACCGCTTCCGGAACGACAACCACTGAAACCGACTCGGTTGCCGCTAGCGTCAACCTGACCGGACTTGCGGCAGGTACCTACACAGCCGCCATCACCGTGTCCGCATCCGGAGCGACGAACAGTCCGCAAATCATCCCTGTGTCTCTCACCATCACAGCCGCTTCAACGGCCACTCCCGTGATCGGACTCAGTGTCAGCAGCCTGGCCTTCTCCGGCACGGCCGGCGGGGCCAATCCCGCCGCCCAGTCCTTCATCGTCTCCAATACCGGATCAGGCACCCTCACCTGGACCGCCGGAGACAGCGCCAGCTGGCTCACGCTGACACCGGCCACCGGGACCAATACCGGCACCGTCACGGCCAGCGTCAACCTCAGCGGACTGGCTGCCGGCACGTACAGCGGCACCATCACCGTGTCCGCCGCCGGTGCCACCAGCAAAACCCTTCCGGTCTCGCTCACCGTCGGCGCCGGAACGGCCACGACCAACTCGGCGACACTCACCTGGGTCGCGAACACAGAGACCGATCTGGCGGGCTATAAGATCTATGTCGGCACCCAATCCGGCGTATACGGCGCCCCGATCGTCCTGGGACAGGTGACGACCTATCAAATCGCCAATTTGGTCGTGGGGACAACCTATTTCTTCTGCATCACCGCCTACGACAACGCTGGGAACGAGAGCCTGCATTCCGCGGAAGTTAGCAAAAGTATCTTCTGACCCCTGCGCCAAAGAGATGGCCCGGAATCGCCACGCGAATCCGGGCCATCTCCGTACTTGACCCTCTCTCCCCGACAACTGTATAACTGCGCTGCTGAAAGTCGGTCTCGCATACTCTTCCGCGCACTCCTCAGTGGATCAGCGTCCGGGGCTCAGCGAAGCGACGTTCCCACATGCGCCCGTAGCTCAATTGGATAGAGCATCTGACTACGGATCAGAAGGTTACAGGTTCAAGTCCTGTCGGGCGCACCACTTCCACTCTTCTCTATTCACGTTTTCCTCTTCCCTCTACTCCGGTGACGCTTTAGGATAGGTCCATGACCACCTCGACCACGTTCGCGCAGGACGACCTCGACCGCCTTCTCTCCGGCACGCACTGGAATCCGCGGGCGATTCTCGGCCCCCACCAGACCGCCCGGGGCCTGACCATCCGCGCCTGGCTGCCCTTTGCCGACTCCGTCGAGATTCTGCCTGCCGGTCAGACGACTCCGGTCCAGGCCGGGTGTCTCCACCCGGCCGGCCTCTTTGAAGCCTTCCTTCCCGAGCAGAGCCACCCGCTCCGCTATACGATCCGTTCCCGGGCCGCCGACGGCATTGTCACGGAACACCGTGATCCCTATGCGGTGCCGCCGCTGCTCACGGATTTCGAGCTGCATCTCTTTTCAGAAGGCACCTTCTATCGGGCCTACGAGACACTCGGCGCGCATGTCCGCACGATCGACGGAGTCACCGGCGTGCATTTCGTCGTCTGGGCTCCCAATGCCGCCCGCGTCAGCGTCGTCGGGGAATTCAATCGCTGGGACGGCCGCTGCCATCCGATGACCAACCGGGGTTCATCCGGACTCTGGGAACTCTTCCTTCCCGATCTGCCGGACGGCAGCCTCTACAAATACGAAATTCGTCCCCGAGGACAGGACACCCTGCTGCTGAAGGCCGATCCCTATGCGCGCGCCGGCGAGCTGCGCCCGCGCACCGCCTCGATCGTGCGGGATCTGTCGGATTTCACCTGGCACGACAAAGACTGGATGGACGCCCGCGCGCAGTGGAATCCCTTGAAGGCTCCCGTCGCCGTCTATGAAGTGCATCTCGGATCATGGATGCGGGTGCCGGAAGACCACAACCGCTGGCTCACCTACCGGGAACTCGCCGAGAAACTGATTCCCTATGTGAAGAACCTCGGCTACACCCATCTGGAACTGCTCCCCGTCACCGAACATCCGTTCGACGGCTCCTGGGGCTATCAGGCCACCGGCTATTTCGCCGCCACCAGCCGCTACGGCGCGCCGGAAGACTTCATGGCCTTCGTCGATGCCGCCCATCAGGCCGACATCGGGGTCATCATGGACTGGGCGCCGGCGCATTTTCCCGACGATGCGCACGGGCTCGCGTGCTTCGACGGCACGCATCTCTACGACCATGCCGATCCGCGCCTGGGCTATCACCCCGACTGGCACAGCCGGATCTTCAATTACGACCGTCCGGAGGTGCGCAACTTCCTGCTCAACAGCGCGCTGTTCTGGCTCGACACCTATCACATCGACGGACTACGCGTGGACGCGGTGGCCTCGATGCTCTATCTCGACTACGGGCGCAAAGCCGGCGAATGGATCCCGAATCAGTTCGGCGGCAATGAGAACCTGGGCGCCGTGACATTGCTCAAAGAACTGAACGTGCTCGTCCACCGGGATTTTCCCGGCGCCGTGACCATCGCGGAAGAGTCCACCTCCTGGCCGGGCGTCTCGCGCCCCACCTACACCGGCGGCCTGGGCTTTACCTTCAAGTGGAACATGGGCTGGATGCACGACACGCTC
>OMJA01000186.1 GCA_900299245.1 Nitrospiraceae bacterium
AAGCCGCAGATCGTGTTGCGCATGTTGAGTTCGGAGGCGCGCGTCGACTCGCACGGACTTCGGACGGGCAAGCTGCAAAAGGAAGACTGGTGGAGATTGGCCGAGGCAGCCGGCAGATTGGAGCAGGCCCCGATTTATATCGATGACACGGGTGGAATTACTGTGCAGCAGATGCGCGGGAAGGCCCGTCGTCTCAAGGCAGAAAAAGGGCTGGATCTTCTGATCGTCGACTATTTGCAGCTCATGCAAGGACGAAGCGATTCAGAGTCGCGGCAGCAGGAAATCTCCGATATTTCGCGTTCGCTCAAGGCGTTGGCCAAGGAGTTGAACGTGCCGGTCGTGGCGCTGTCACAGCTGAGTCGAGCGGTGGAGGCCAGAAAACCCCCGGTCCCCATGCTGGCCGACTTGCGCGAATCCGGCGCGATCGAGCAGGATGCCGATGTCGTCATGTTTATCTATCGCGAAGATGTTTATGATCAGAACTCTGAGCGGAAGGGCATCGCTGAGATCATCATCAGCAAACATCGAAACGGACCGATCGGAAAAAGAGATCTCTTCTTTCATGATCGGTTTGCCAAGTTTGAAAGTCTTGACGTTCGCGAATCGTAAAGTCGTTTGACGGGTCTTTTCCCCTGCCGGTATAATTCCTCGTGTTAACGACGCACTCCGAGTTTTTTCCCCCAAGGCTATTGTGAATACACGACGCTGGTCTTCGGTTGCCTCTTCATCCTTCACTCCTCAGGTGATGCCGCGTCGTGCGGGGCGTGGACTGCTCGGGGTCGTCATTCCATTGGTCATCGTCGCCTGTGCGGCGGCGCCGCATTCGTCGGATGTCCCATCGAGTGGAGCCACTGCGAAAAAGCCGGCTGCGGCTCCGGCGACGGATGCGTCTGCCTCCTATCATTTCATGTTGGGGTATCAGGCGGAGTTGGCGCAGGACAACGAGAAGGCGATCCAGGAATACCGTGCGGTGCTGAAGACCGATCCCACCTCGCGTTCGGTCAAAGCACGGCTGGCCGGGATCTATTTCGGATTAGGGGATCTTGCGAATGCCGCCCGCTATGCGGAAGAGGTTGGCGAAGGGGCCGGTCAGGACGCTCAGCAACTCACGCAGATGGCCGGCATACTGGCCAGCGCGGGCAAGCCCGATCGGGCGCTACGGCTGCTGGATCTCGCGATCGAGCGGAATCCGGGGCATGGCGATGCCTATTTCCCCAAAGCCATTATTCTCGTCAATCAGAAGCGGCTTGCTGAAGCGGAGCAGGCCGCAAAGCAGGGGCTGAAAGTCTCGCCAGACTCTCCGATCGGCCATTATTACCTCGGACGGATTTTTCTTGAATCCGGGAAGCAGGAAGAGGCGCTGGCGAGTTTCGATCGGGCGATCGCGGTCAATGCCGCGTTTGAACCGGCCTATCTAGCTCAGGCGTCCCTGTACGAAACCCGCCAGGAACGAGAGAAAGCGATTGCCGTACTCAAGCGGTATCTGGAACGGGTCAATCCCAATAATAAGGATATTCGGCAGCATCTGATCCAGCTCTACGTCAATACGAAAGACTATACGGGGGGGCTTGCGGAGCTCGACAAAATGCTGGCGGAAGAGCCGGGGGATCTCGATGCACAGCTCAGGATGGCGTTGATTTATGGAGAGAAGCGGGATTTCCCCAGGGCGATTGAGTTGTTGCAGGGAGTGCTGAAGGCGCGGCCTGCCGAACTCAAAGTGCGGGATTATCTGGGCTATCTCTATGAAGAGAATAAGGAGTTTCCCAAGGCGGTGGAGGCGTATCAGTTTAACATTCAGCTTGATCCCTCATACGCCGAAAGCCACATGCATCTCGGCGTCCTGCAGTATCGGCTCAAAACCTATCCTGCGGCGATTACGCATTTGACGGAGGCCACGCGGATTAATCCCAAGCAACCGGAACCGTTTATCGTATTGGGGCTGGCGCATCTTCAGGCCGAGCAGTTCGAAAAAGCCTTGAGCACCTTTGAAGAAGGGATCCGCTATCACCAGAAGAATGCCGATCTGCATTTTAATCTTGGTACTGCGTATGACAAGCTCAACCGCTTTGACGATGTGGTAAAGGCGATGGAGACGGCACTTGCCTTGGATCCGCACCACGCCGATGCCTTGAACTATCTCGGGTACAGCTATGCGGAGCGGGGGATCAAGGTGGAGCAGGCGTTGACCTTGACCAAACAGGCCGTTGCGCTCAAGCCTGATAATGGATATTACGTCGACAGTCTCGGGTGGGCCTTTTATAAGGCTGGGCAAGTCAATGAAGCGCTCACCGAGATCAAGAGGGCCGTGGCGTTGGTGGGCGATGATCCTGTTATCTATGAGCATCTCGGCGAGATCTATTTGAAGCAGCAGAAATTGTCCGAGGCGAAGGAGGCATGGCTTCATTCGCTTGAGCTGGACCCCTCAAATGACAAACTCTTCCAACGATTCCGCGAGCAAGGGCTTGGTGATCCTGCCAGCGAAGATCGCATTCAACAAGCGAAGCGGCGCGTATCGGAGAAGATACAGTCCAAGCAATCCACCCAATAGTCGCTATCCCTCTACCTTCTATACCTAATCGATAGGACCGCAGTTGTCATACATCAGTCCTGATCGATGATGGAATTCTTCCCCTAGCGTCGACAGTTTTCTGTCTCGTACTTCATAGTTTCTATGACCCAAAACCCGAAAAGTAGGCCAGCGGGAGCTTGAGGAAACGGTCGGCGGCGTGGTCTTCTTGACGCAGAAGGAGGACCGAGGATGGCACGACGAC
>OMJA01000187.1 GCA_900299245.1 Nitrospiraceae bacterium
ACGATCTCGAGCCGACCGGCGCACACGATGTCGCCCTCGCCCTCGGCCACCCAGAGCTGGAGGCGTCGCGGGTCGCCGATCGCCGTCCGGGCCAGCCCCTCGGCCGACCGCCGGCTCGCCTGGCCGAAGACCTCCGCCTGCATCGCCTGCATCCGGACCACGTCGGCCACGACGCGCGCGAGGTCGTGCGGCGTCCCCATCTCATCGAGGCCGAGCCGCCGAAGGCGTACGTCGGCGGGCGCCGGCGGGGCGACGGAGAGGCGTGCCCCCCCCCCCCCCCTCCCCCCCCTCGAAGTCCCGGTTGCTGGTGGCCGCGCAACGTCCCCCCGGTTGCAGCACACCCGCGTTCATCGCGAGGCACATACTGCACCCGGCTTCCCGCCACTCGAATCCGGCGTCGCGGAAGATCCGATCCAGCCCTTCCTGTTCGGCCTGCTGCTTGACGAGACCGGAGCCGGGCACCACGATCGCGTGCACGGTTTTGGCGACCCGCTTGCCTTTGGCCATGGAGGCGGCAAGGCGCAGATCTTCGATGCGCGCGTTCGTGCAGGATCCGATGAAGACCTTGTCGATCTTGATGTCCGTAATCGGCATGTTGGCGGTGAGTCCCATGTATGCCAAGGCGCGTTCGGTCGCCTTGCGGGTGTTCTCGTCCGTCACTTTCGCCGGATCGGGCACGCGCTGATCGACTCCCAGCACCATGCCGGGACTGGTGCCCCAACTGACCTGGGGGGCGATGTCCTCGGCCCGCAGGACCAGGGTCGCGTCGTACGCCGCACCAGGATCCGTCTTCAATTGTTCCCAAGCCCGCACGGCCTGTTCGAACAACGCACCCTTCGGGGCCAGGGGCCGTCCTTTGATATAGGCAATGGTCTTCTCATCGGGCGCCACCATGCCCGCACGGGCGCCGCCTTCGATCGACATGTTGCACAGGGTCATGCGGCCTTCCATGCTCAAGGCGCGAATGGCCGAGCCCGTATATTCGATGACATAGCCGGTTCCGCCGGCCGTGCCGATTTTGCCGATGATGGCGAGAATGATGTCCTTGGCGGAGCAGCGATCGGACAGCACTCCATCCACGCGGATCTCCATCGTTTTGGGCCGCTTCTGTACGAGACATTGCGTCGCCAGCACGTGCTCGACCTCGCTGGTGCCGATGCCGAAGGCCAGTGCGCCGAACGCGCCGTGTGTGGAGGTGTGGGAATCCCCGCAGACGATCGTGGTGCCGGGGAGCGTGAAGCCCTGTTCCGGCCCGATAACGTGGACGACCCCCTGACGGATGTCGTTCATGCCGAACAGCGTAATATTGAAGTCCCGGCAGTTGTCTTCCAGCGTTTGAATTTGCTTGGCGCTGATCGCATCGGCGATGCCCAGCCGGCGGTCCGTGGTCGGCACATTGTGGTCCGGGACGGCGAGCGTTGCGGCAGGCCGGCGCGGGCGACGCCCGGCCAGTTTGAGTCCTTCGAAGGCCTGCGGCGAGGTGACCTCATGGACCAGCTGCCGGTCGATGTACAGCAGGGTGGTTCCGTCCGGTTCCTCCCGCACGAGATGCGAATCCCAGATTTTGTCGAATAACGTCTTGCCAGCCATGACGAGCTCCTCACTAACCAGCATCAGTGGAGTGGAAAAGAGAAGCATTATACATAGGGCTTCGGCTGCTTGCCAGGGAGAGCCGGCGCCGGCGGGCTTTAGATTTTTCCTCTGCGACCGATACGGCATATGATGGATGACAAAATGCTCGACCCGGAACGCCTTTCTATCCCACGCTGGACCATTGCCCGTGATACCCGGTCGCTCGGCTGCGTGTTTTGCCACTCCATCATCGTGCGCGTAACCACCGACACCCGTCAGGTGGCGTTCTGCAGTTGCCGTCTTGTCGAGTACCGCCTGCTTCCGAAGCCGAATATCCGCAAGGTCAATTCCGCCAAGCCCTGACCCCGTCGCTTGCCTTGTCGGCTCCGACGTGATAGCAGCACCGTATGGCAAGCAGTCCCTGGTCGCATCCCTCCGTGGTTGTCTGGTCTCGGCTTCTTCTGGATAGCTTTCGTCGATGGACCGGGCGGGACTTATTGACGCGAACCGGCTCACCGGAGGAGCAGGCCCGGGCCCTCTTCGCCGCGCCGTTTGTCGTGGTGTCCCACGGGACTGAGTCCGATCCCGTCTTGAATTACGGGAATCAAACGGCTCTCGATCTCTGGGAACTCTCTTGGGCACAGCTCACAAGCACCCCTTCTCGTCTCACGGCGGAGCCGATGAACCGGGACGAACGCGCCCGGATGCTGGCGGTCGCCGAAGCACAGGGATACTTTTCCGGGTATCGGGGAGTCAGAATCTCTTCCACCGGCAAACGGTTTATGGTCGAAGACGCCACGGTGTGGAATGTGGTCGATGGCCAGGGTATCCGAGTCGGCCAGGCCGCGACATTTGCGCGCTGGACACCGGTTGTGGGCACAGACTCAGGGGGCTAGGTCCAGAGTTCGACGGGACCGTGATTGGCCAGGCCGCGCAGGAGATCCTGCTTGGAGATGATGCCGACGGGATGGCGATCCGTATCGAGGATCGGCAGCGCGCCGACCCGCTCATCCATCATGACCCGGGCGATCTCCCGGATGTCGGTGGTGGGAGTGGCGGAGAGCACGCGCGAACTCATGATGTCCGCCAACGGCCGTCGTGCGGCGGTGCTTTGAATGCCGGCGATCACGAGGTCGGGGGCGTGGCGGATCAGATCCCGGTCCGAGACCATTCCGACCAGCGTGCCGTGGACCGATGAAATCGGTAGATGGCGGAATGACCGGCGGGTCATCAGCACCCAGGCGTCGACGATGGTGGCATCGGACGGCAACGTCACGACCGGGGCGGTCATCAAATCCCTGGCCAGAATTGCCGGCTTGGGAGCGCGCGCCTGCCTGGTTTGTTCTCGATAAGCCTGCTGCGCGGCCTGCTGGGTTCGATCGCCAGCTTGTTGGCGCGGCTCCTTCCCGGCCTGGCTGTCGACGGCGTCGACCACCGGCTCGCGGGGCGTCACGGGTCTCACCGGGTAGGTTTCGACAATACCATTGATGGCCTGCACGATTGGCATGGAAGCCTCTCCTCAGCCGTACTATCGGAGCCTGCGGGAAATACTTAAGCGCCAGCAGTCCGGACCGGCTAATCAGATGGTCCCGGGCTATTCCGGAGGAGCTATTGCTGCTGGGGAGTGAGGCATTCTGCTACGAATTGGAATCGCGGGCAGGGTCGTCCCTCGATCTGTACGGTTTCAAGAAACATGGCGAGGGGTCTCACCCAGAGTCCGCGTTCACCGTACAGCGCGCGGTAGACGACCACTTCTTCCTCTGTTTCGGAATGTCTCGCAACCCCCACAACCTCGTAGTCGTTTCCCTTATAGTGTCGATAGCGGCCTGGCTGAATCATGGTGTATCCTTTCCGCTTTGACTATACGAGGAAGACTTGTGGCAACTCAACGGGCGCATGATGTGGTGGTGATCGGGGGCGGGTCTGCGGGGTATGCGGCGGCACGAACGGCTCGGGATTGCGGTGCCGACGTCGCGATGGTCGATCCCGGTCCGTTGGGCGGACTCTGCATTTTGCGGGGTTGCATGCCCACCAAGACCATCCTGCGATCGGCCGAAATTGCCGCGCTGATGCGCCGGGCGACGGAATTCGGTCTGACGCCGGTTGAGGTGCGAGCCAGTCTGTCGTCGATCGTCGAGCGGAAAAATCGTCTGGTTCGCGAGTTTGCGGACTACCGGATTCAGCAACTGCGCGACCCCGGCCACACCCTCTATGAAGCGCCGGCCTCATTTTTGACGCCGTATCTGTTGCAAGCCGGGAGCGATCAGATTACGGCCAAAGCCTTTATCATCGCCACCGGCTCGATTCCACGCGTCGGCCTCGTGCCCGGTTTGGACCATGCGCGCTGTCTGACGAGCGATGAATTGCTCGATCTGCGCGATCAGCCAGGGTCCCTCATCGTCCTGGGTGCCGGTCCTGTCGGGTTGGAACTCGGACAGTTCTTCTCGCGCATTGGGACGCGGGTAACGATCGTGCAGCGGAGTCCGTCGGTGTTGTCGCATCTGGATCACGATGTTGGCGATGCGCTCCTGCAGGCGTTGGAGCAGGACGGGCTGTCGATCCTTACGGAGGCGGCTGTCCACAAAATCGACCAGGCGGGGGCGCAACCTGTCGTCCAGATAACCAGGCAAGGCAAAGAGCAGGCGGTATCGGGCGAGCTGGTGCTCAATGCGCTCGGGAGAGTTCCAAATATCGCCGGGCTGAATCTGCCGTCTGCCGGGGTGGCTGTTGATCAAGGACGCGTGATCGTCGACGGCGCCATGCGGACGTCGCAGCCGCACATTTTTGCGGCGGGTGATATCACCAATCTCTACAACATCGTCCACATTGCCATTCAGCAGGGGGAACTCGCCGGCTGGAATGCCTGTCATCCGAAGGCACCGCCGAAAAGTTTTGACGATCGATTGGTGACGGAAGTGATATTTACAGATCCGCAGGTCGCTGTGGTTGGACTGAGCGAGCAAGCCTGTCGCGCCCGAGGAATCGCGTACCTCATGGCGTCCTATCCGTTTGCCGATCATGGCAAAGCCATGTGTCTGGGAGCGACGCACGGGTTCGTAAAATTGCTTGCCGATCCGAAAACCGGTTCGATTCTTGGCGCGCAGATCGTCGGCCCAGAGGCGGGAGAACTCATTCACGAATTGATCGCGGTCATGTACTATCACGGGACCGTGCAGGATCTGCTCCGGATCCCGCATTACCATCCGACACTGGCGGAAATCGTGACGTATCCCGCTGAATCGATTCTGGAACAGATGAAGGTCTCATGAACCGAGCTCCGGCTGTCTTTCTTGCGCTGTGCGCTGTGCTGCTCCTCGGCGTGTCCTGCGAGCAGCGGACCTGGGAGTCCGCCATGGCGGCCGGGCAGCGGGCGTTGCAGAAGGGCGACTATGCGGACGCCGAGCGCCTCTTCGCGTCGGCCGTAAAGAAGGCCGAGGATCAGTACGGGCTGAAAGACCGGCATGTCGCGGTCGCGCTCTCGAGTGAGGCGCAAGCGTTCGTGGCGCAGGGCAAGTATGTGGAAGCGGAGCCTGCCTACCTGCAGGCGTTGAAGATTTTTCAGGATGCGCACGGAGAGCAGCATGCGGACGTGGCGGCGACGTTGAACAATCTTGGCGTATTGCATCGCATGCACGGTCAGTATGCGCAGGCGGAGCCGCTGCTGCTGCGCGCGCTGGCGATCAAAGAGCGTCTCCATGGTCCGGACCATCCCGACGTGGCCCTTACGGCGCATAACCTGGGGTTGCTCTATGTGACGCAGGGGTTTCCTGAGAAAGCCGAGCCGTTGTATCGGCGTGCGTTGGCCATTCGGGAGAAGGCGCTGGGGGAGGGGCATCGGGATGTCGAGAAGAGTTTGGACGATCTTGTCGGCCTATTGAGAAAACTTCATCGCGACGCCGATGCGGCGCCGTTCGAGGCGCGGTTGTCGGCCATCAAACAGCGGCGGAGTTGAAGTCCGGTTCCCCTCCAGTGTAGCGTATCGGCATGATGTCGGAAAAACACGGGACGGAGATCAATTGGCGGTTACAGGGCATGATTGCCCGGGGCGTCGGGATCGTGGCGATCGCACTCGGATTTGTCCTCGGCATGCACGGACTCGATGAGCCCGCCTCCCATTGGCTGCAAACAGCGCTGGGACTCCTGACCACCGGAATGCTTGCGCAGGGCTACGCGCTGTATTGCTCTATCAAGCGCATGCAGCAGCTGAACTCTCAATCATGATTCACGGCATCTCAGCGTGTCGTTCCACCCTGTGCGGCCTTGTCATTGCTCTCGCCGTGACCCTGGCGGCTTGTGGAGGCCCCTGGCGGGACATCTACTTCAAGCAGGGGGTGGATCGGCTGACGCAGGATGAAGTGCGAGAGAAGTTAGGACCGCCGCATACGGCTAAGACGCCGGCGTTGGGGGGAGACAGTATCTGGACCTATCGGGTTCCGATGGGCGACAAGGAGTTGGAGTCGATTGCCTCCCCAGGGCTTGGCAGTGCGACCGAATCCGTCGGCGCGCTCCTCAGCAAAGGCGCCGATGCGCCGAAGCCGACCCTCTACTGTTACCGATATATCCTGACGTTCAACGAGCAGAAAGTCTTGAAGTCCTGGAAGCGTGAAGAGTGCGTGCCGGGCACCCGCGAGACCCTGATGGCGCGATAATTTTTCAATTCCGCCCCTCTCCTCAGTTCATCTCCGCCCATGCTGCTGGTTTGTTGTGACTGTTCGGGCAGAACGTGTGAAGCGCCTGCGTATCGGCCACGCTTTGAGTGTGAGCGGGAGAGGTGCGGCTAGAGTACCCCGGCTAGGCGGTTGATGCTGAGCGTCGTCTGGCTGAAAAAGAGCTGAAACGCGTGATAATCCTTCTGTTGCACCTGCCTAGGGATCGGGCCGTTGTCGCAATACAGCATCCCGATGGGCCGGGTTCCTACCCGAAGCGGCGCGATGATGGCAGATCCGGGATTCCACGTTCTGAGAAAAGCCGGACGGACCGGGTCGGGCATCGGGATCGTGAAGTCCTCGATCCAAATCGCGTCAGATCGCTTCATGAGCTGCAAGAAGTAGGGATGATCTTTGGTCAGTGATCCTGACAGACTGTCGAGGTAGGGGGCCGGTTCATCAATACCGAGCAGCAACCGCCCGACCAGGTGGTCGGTGTTATTCGGATTGAGCAAGGCCAGCGCGACGCGGGCGAAGCCGCCATCCCGGTGTAGGGCATGAACGAGCGTACTCAAGAGCGTGTTGATATCCTTTGCCTCGCGCAATGCGGTTTGCAGCGTTTGCAGCGTCTCGAGCGGGTTGGTCTCGATCGCCGCCGGTCCTCGCTTTCGAGGCGGTGTGGGGACCGCGGTGCTTTCCTTCTGGGGAGGAGCTGGAATCGGGCAGCTGGCCTCCGCTCGCACAGGCTCTTCCCAGAGATCGAAAGAAAGGCCCGCTGAAATGACGAGCTGTTTCCCTCGATCGAGGGCGCGCACGAGGATGTCCCCGAACATGTGAGACGGCAGCCCTGTTCCCGTGAGGAGTCCCCGCTTGGCAGCCTCCATGGTGGCAGGCGAAGGAGGCCCGGTCATGGCGTCGATCAATGCGGAACAGCCGGTGACGAGGCCTCGGAATACGTCCTGGCCGGATCCCCAGCGTTCCTGAGGATGAAGCCCTTCTGTTGAAAACAGTTCCACCAGAAATGGCGGGAGCGCCCACATCTGTGCAAGAGCCTGGGCAATCCGGAGCCGGGGCGCCCCGAAGAGTTGTGTTTCTTCGACGATGCGTGCTGCGGGCGTCTGGGCCGGGAGCCGGCGGAATGACTGGTAGAGTTCCGGGGATTGATTGGCAATGGCCAAGTCGCCGATCGAGTACAGCAGGGTTGCGCTGAAAAGCTGGCTCAACGACGGATACTCGAGTGCCATACCCAGTTCGTTTGCGTGCACGGCTGCCACGAGCGCTCGGGCAATGACTCCGCTGACGACCTGCTGGCGATCGGGCCACTCATTGAGTTGTTCCACCAGCTGCGAGGCAGTGACCAGGGAGCGGACCGTGTCCAGACCGAGCCAGCTTACGGCGTGAGGGACGGACGTAATGACTTGCTGCGGGCTATAGGCAATACTGTTGGAAATCTGGAGCACACGGCAGGTCAGAGCCGGATCGCGACTGATAATCTGTGCGAGGCGGTCGGCGCCGGTGAGTCCGCCCGTCAGACTGAGAATTTTCTGGCAGGTTTTCTCCAGGGCTGGTAAGCAAGGACTTGACTGGTTGAAGAGCGGTTGTAAGGAGCTGTGCAGACGGGGGCGAAGGGATTCGGCGAGGGCCGATTCCGGCGATGTGGATGACGAAGACATGTGGCTCCTTCCCAAAAATCCCACGAGTTGTATCGGATGAATGGCAATGAACCTTAACCGGTATCGAGACGAAAGCTGTAGGTGAGGGACATGCAAATCGGCTGGATGCAAGTCGATAGTTCGGTTGTCTTGGACGGGCTTAAGTCACTGATTCTATTGGTTTCGGTCGTGCTGATCCGTACGCTCGTTGTTCGCTGGGTCTTCCGCAATCAGACGTTGTCGATGGAGGCCAAGCGTCGCTGGGTTGTCACGACCAGAAACTCCATGGTTTTTGTGATCATGATCGGCCTCGTCGTGATTTGGGCGCATGAACTCCAGGCGTTCGCCGTCTCCATCGTCGCCTTGGCGGCCGCGTTGGTCTTGGCGACGAAGGAGTTGATTCTCTGCCTGAGCGGAGCGGCCTTACGCGTGGGAGGAAAAGTCTACGGGGTCGGTGACCGTATTCAAATTGCCGGACACCGGGGGGTGGTACTGGACCACGATATGTTTGCCACAAAATTGCTGGAGATCGGTCCCGGCCAGTCGTCGCATTTGTATACCGGCCGCGTGACCGTGTTTCCCAAC
>OMJA01000188.1 GCA_900299245.1 Nitrospiraceae bacterium
ATAATGCACGCCGGTCCGTCGCGGCCCTGACGGACGCAAGGGTGCCACGTCGATGTCGATGTCGATCCCCAGATCGATCCGGATTTTCCGGATGGCATTTCCCAGATCCTGAAATTCCATTTTCTCGTCGCAGCCGGCATCACTCACGAGAATATAGTGGCAACGCCGCAGCACCATCTCGTACAGACCCAGATTTTCAAAGTGCCCGCCGTCGGAGAGATACACATAGCGCTTCTGCTCGTCGGTGAAGCCGAATGCTTCGGCCAGCATGGGGCCCACGGCGAATTCCGGACAGGCCCGTCGATAGGTCGCCTCGCCGGCCCGCCCGGGATTGCCGAGCCACCAGCCGAGCCGGACGTTGAAGAGGGTCAGTAGAAAGGTAATGGCCGGCGATGAATGGTAGCCCATATTCGGGCTGGCGGCCGCTCCGGAAATCGCCAGTGCGGTGCCGATGGTGATGGGCTGCCCGACGGCGGGATTCATGCCGTATTCCGAGGCACGGCGATAGCCCAACCCGTTGACGAAGCTTCCGCAATGCAGCGGCGAGACGGTAAATGACAGGGCTTTCCGCTGTTGCCAGGCCAGATTCTCACCGTGGACCAGGTTCAGCGCGATATTGATCACATGGAACGGCTTCTGACTCCCGCCGGGCCGCGAGGCCAACTCGGTCATGGCGAGATTATCGCCCGAGTCGAATCCGGTAAACAGATTGGCGGTCCGGGTGTTCCATCGGGACGCCCCGAGATAGGCTCGAATCAACCGGTTGCGGTAGATCGAATGCAGTGAAAACTTGTTGATGTTGATGACGACCGAGAGCAGCACGCTGAAGAGCGCCATCCCGACAATACACTCTCCGACCTGGAACCAGGGGGCATCGGTCACGATCAGCTGGACCACCCGTGCCAGTTGGATCAGGATGAACGCGACGGTCAGCGGGGCCAACAAGAGGAGGTAGATATGCTGGCCCAATTGTTTCCACCAGACCGGCTCCGTCCCGGAAGGCTTTGCCGCTGTCTTGGCGCTGAATCCCAGTAACACGGTTAAGACGCCGGTGATCCCTCCGGCCGATGCGACCCAGGAAGAGAGTTTTCCCCACCAGGCCGGGCCGAAGACGGTGATGCTTCCCAGACCGGCCCAGCACACGGAGGCGATCAAAATCCAGGATCCGGCGCGGCCCCACCATTCTCTGTCGCCGTCACCGGTCGAGCGGCTGGCGATGCCGATGAACAGCGTGGCGGCCAGGAGAAAGAGGGCGAGGAAGGCCGGAACTGCCGCGCAGGTGTACCAGTACAAATTCGGGTCGAGGCCATTGAGGCGATCGAGTTTCGTGAGGGCGACCCAGAGGAGTCCGCCTCCCAACAGGCCGCTTAGGACGATCGTGAGCGATTCCAATGCGCGCCACCAGTCGAGCCAGGGCCGGCGGAGGATGAGCGCCGCGATGAGCCAGGAGGTCAGATGCATGGCGGCGGCTCCCAGAGCCAGAGTGAACAGACTGGAGAGGCCGAATAACGAGAGATGCTCAAGGGAGTAGTCCGGACGCCGGTGAAACCATTCCCAGGCGATCGTCAGGCAGCTGACCGCAGCCATCAGGGGAAGCAGGCAGACCAACAGAAAGGCGCGTTGCGATTCGAGGTGTTTCCAGAAGGGAGCCAGCCGCAGTTTCCACAGGCTGGGCCGGCAGAGATGCAGGTACGTCAGGTTGACGAGTAAGCAGCCCGTGCCCAGCATCACGAAGGTTGTCATGGCGGCCGGCGACTCGTCCGTCGAAAGGATCGCGCGGTAGAGCAGGGGAAGTCCGAGCAATGCCAGCAAAAACGGGACGAGTACGAGCCAATTGAGGAGCAGATTCCGCAGGTACGTTCCGACGAGGGTCCAGGAGTCGGCGGACATCAGCCCCAGGCGCGGACTCAGATAGTTGCTGTAGGTGCGAAGCCAGCTGACCGGCTCCGGTTCGTGTTGCAGGGTATCCGGGGAAGCGGTGTGTCCCAGTTGCGCGCAGACCCCGACGAGCCCCTCGGGATGACGATGGATCCAGGCACTGAGCCAGCTGCCGATATAGCCGCCGCCCGACACGGTGGAGAGATAATCAAAGTGCTGCAGGAGATTCCGGCGCGCCAGTCCCTGCAGGACGCCGAGCCCGAACGTCGCGCTACGAATCCCTCCCCCGGAAATGCAGAGCGCGGACCGTTCCGGATTCAACCGGTGGATCGAGGAGAAGACCTGCTTCAAGCGCTCGTCCGGCGACAGATGGTCGGGGAACGAGCGATGGGCGTCGCGCAATTCCTTCGCCTCTTCCGCGAGGACTTGCGCCAGCGGGATCGGGCCGTCGGTCTGATCGGAATCCATCATGGTCATGTGCGTGTCCGGGTGCGCCCGCGGTCAGCGAGCCGTGGACGTTTGTAAAAATTTCACGATCCGGTCCTGCTGTTTTGTCACGACTTTTTTCGCTGCGGCGAACAGCAGCGGCGCGTGACAATCCTCGTCGATCTTAAACAAGGTTGGAATCTGCCGAATCACCCGTTTCACATCCGCCGGAGTCAGTCCGGCCGGGCATCCGGCCGGGATCGGATCGTCTGCGGTCCAGTCGGCGTCGGTGTGCCGGAGGATGATCAGCTTGAGGTGATCGTAATCGGGGAGCAGGACGCCTTCGGTCCGGAGGCTGTGCCAGAGCATGGCCTGATAGGCATTGGCCCGTTCTTCCATGATGCCGACGATCCGCGCGGGGTCCTCCGCGAACACCTCGAAGCCCTTCTCCTTGTCGCTTAGGTCGGCGGCGCCTTCGTCGAAGGGATAGGAGGCGTCGATGACAATGACCAAGCCGCGTGCCGCCTTGGGATGGGCCGGATTCAACTTGTTGAGAAACAGTGTCGTGAGCGACTCTGTGCCGAGGTTGTCGAACAGGCCGCCATCGCCGACATGGGTATAGGACGTCGAGCCGGCCGTTTGATAGGTGACCGGTCCCACGACGGGCGGGAACGAGGCGGAGGTGACCACGGCGAGTGACAGGGGGAGCGCACGATGGTCGGCGCCGATTCCTTCGATCGTCAACGGCAAGAATTGTGTCTTGGCCCGCTCCAGGCTCCGGTCAAAGCTCGCTTTCCCTTCCGGAGTAAACTGCTGTCCCTTGGCGATCAGATTGGCCCGCAATTCGCCGGTGAAATCGTAGGCAAAGTCCGCAGGGGCCAGCGTGGTCAGCACGATCCTCCGGCCGGAGTTATAGACGGTGCCGTTGAGCATGACTTGCGGGGCATCCCCGTGCTGGGCGCGCACGTACAAGTCGGAGAAGGTTACGTCGTGAAAAAAGTGGGCATCCCAGACGTCGGCAAAGGAGTAGGCAAATTTTGTGGGATTGGCGACACGGAAATTCAGCACCTGGCGGCCCAGCGCCCGGATCTGAAAATTCATCTGCATGTCGGATTTGAATCGAGCGAAAAATTGCTGATAGGCGGGGGACAGGTGTTGCCCGGCGAACACCGGTTCAGTCCGGGCCGGTTTCTTCACGGCATAGTAGGCCGTGGCCAGACTCCCGCCCGAGACGCTCGACATGTGGGTGACCGCTTCCACGACACTGCGTTCCTGTCCACCTTCCATGAAGCGGACATTCGCCAGGGCCTCCAGCGTGCCGGCGGCGAACGTCGCGGCGCGGCTTCCGCCGCCCGATACGGCGAGGCCGACGAGGGTGTCCCGGTCGGGTAACGGGGCGAAGACCGGCTGGGACTGGTCGGTATGAGCGGGGAGCTGGTGGATCTTGGCGAAACACCCGGTGAGAGCGAGCAGGCATCCCAGGCTTAGGGTGAAGGAGAGTGTTCGTGTCATTGCGTCCTCGTCAGGTGGTCACGTGCGTCGAATGTGTGCGATCAGTGTTGCTGCGTGACTTGAAAATAACAGAAGCCTTCATGCTCGACGAGTTTCTTTGCAAAAACTCCCGCGGCGGTTTCGAGCGTGGCCGCGACGGTTTCGTTGTTCGTGCCGAACAGACTTCCCCCGCGCACTGCTTTGCCGGTCAGCGAGGTGACGACGGCTTCGGTTCTGAGGGCGTTGCGCGTGATGATGGCCAGCGCCTCCGGCGACACCGGCGAACGGGAGGCATCGAAGGCCGGATAGGGCGCGGTGTGTGTCGAGGCGCGTAACGCGGTCGCCTCTTGCACGGCTGGAACCCGAAATGCCGCATCGAAGAAAGCTTCGAGAAACAGGCGGGTGAGATCGGCGCTGATCCGTCGAGAATCGACGGACGTCGCGGAAAACTCAACGGTATGCTGTGCGTCGATCTGCGCGGCGGCGGCGAGGCCGGGAAACCGGATCGTGTTTCCGCTCCGGTCCACAAATCCACGCGAGGCAACCTGGACGACGCCGCGCACGGTTCCGGCGGCGGAATCAGGGACCACGGCGAACTTCAGGTCGCCGAAGTAGGCCCGGGTGTAGGCGCTGAGCAAGCGAGCGAAGAGGGAGGTGTCCTGCGCGAGCGCGTCCTCGTCGAAGTCGAGATGCGCGTGGAGATGGCGGATCGCTTCGCTGATCCGGCGGAGCTTGTCCAGATCCAGGCGGCGGTACGCGGGATCGGCGAACTCGTCCGCCATGTCGGACAGAAGGTGCAGGGATGCCGTGTCGTTTCCGATGCGTTGCCGAATCTGTTCGGCCAACGCGTGGACGGGAGCGCGGAGTCTGCCTCCGATGGCCATGGGCACGGCGGCCGGTTGTGCCGCAGAAGCCTCTGCTGTCATGACGAGCGGCAGGCTGCCGCCGTCATGGGCTTGCCTGGTACAGGCCCGGTAACGGTCGAGACGCGCCGCGTCGCCTGCCAGTTTTTCTTCGAACGAGGACCGTTGCACATCAAGCGGCTCCCGCAGATCGATGCGCGATGACATACAGCCGGTGAGAAGGGGAACGGTCAGGAGTGCCAAAAAGCCGAGACGAACCATGCTGATCTCCTCTTGCAGCGTGTAACGCGGGAATCCGGCGCCATGTGCGGCGCCGGAATGTTGAGTTGAAATGTTCGCAAGGGTCATACCCTGACCGGCCCTGGTGAAACGGCCTGAAAGTCAGGTTTTTGCCGGAACGGGTTCCGCGAAGATCGAAGGGCGCGACGCCTATGGCGTCGGAAGCGATACAGCCCTGTATGGTTTTCGATACCGGATCAGTGCTTCTTGTCTTTCTGCATGATCTTGTCCGTCCAGGCCAACAGGATCGCCGACCCAAGGAACGTCATGTGGATGAAGATCTTCCACTTGATGTGCTCGAGATTCTCGTTCTCGATGTCGACGAAGGCTTTCAGCAGGTGGATGCTGGAGATGCCGATCAGCGACGCGGCGAGTTTGACCTTGATAGTGCCGGGATCCACGTGGCCGAGCCAATCAGGCCGGTCGGGGTGGCCTTCCAGATCCAGTTTGCTTACGAAGGTGGCGTAGCCGCCGATGATGACCATGGTCAACAGATTGGCCACCATCGTGACGTCGATCAGGCCCAGCACGCCCAGCATGAACTCGACTTCTTTCAGTCTCTGAATGTGGATGCTCATCTCCCACAATTCGACGAGAAATTTGTAGGCGTACAAGAGTTCGGCGATGATCAGGCCGCAGTAGAGCGGGGCCTGGATCCATCGGCTGTGGAAGACGGCAAATTCGAAACTACGCTCCACGGTATTCCATACGGTGTTGGATGCGTGGGTGGGGGACTGCGCTGAAGACCCGTGCTCGCTGGACATCAAACCTCCTCAACCTTTGAAACGCCCGCCTGGGGCAGTGTGTTCCGTATCCTAGAGGGCGATGTGAAACCTGTCAATTCAGATGCGCATAGTTCGAAGAGGCCAGAGGGACGCGGCGGGTCAGGCGGCTTGTGCTATGACCGGGGATGTTGGATATGAGGGCGATTGCGGCGGGGCGGCCGGCGCCGATGGAGTGTGAGATTTCAGCAAGGCCGTCGCGCGTTTCCCGGCCAGACGAATCTGCTCGGCTCCCGTTCGCGCGGGATGGTCGGGTTGGAGCTGGGCCAGTAGGAGATCGGCGAATCCGTTGATGGAAGTGAGCAGATTATTCATATCGTGGATCAAATGAAGCGGTGCGGCCTCGCAGATGGTGTGAGGCGAAGACTCTTTGAGGATGTCGGTCCGACCGTTGACCCTGGCCAGAGCCTGCTGCAGCATTCGGCTCTGGTCTGTGTCAGCCGAGGGGAGAAGACACAGGACTTCGTGTGCACCGTGCCGGAGCATCTGAAGCCGCGCTGAGTCTTCCGGCTTCATCACCACGCCGATGATCGCAGTATCGGGAGAGACGGTGTGGATCGTGCGCAGTTCGTGCCGTGCAGCCGTTTCATCCGCAAGAACCAGGTCGATCCGGTGGGATCGGAGATAGGCCAGTGCATCGGGGACCGTCTGGACGGAGGTGACGTCCAGCGGTTCGGCGATATGTGTGCGTACCCAGGCCTCGAGCGTTTCGGCGAGAGGCGGGTGTAACCCGATGAGCACAACAGAAGTTGACGTATGACGTATCATCGCTGTCTAGGCCGCCGCGCGGTGATCGGATTGATCCAGCCACTGCGTCAGGACTTTGCTGAGATCCTGACTTTTGACCGGCTTGCTGACAAAGTCATCCATGCCTGAGGACAAGCAGTGCTCGCGGTCGCCCTGCATCGCATTGGCGGTCATCGCGATGATGGGGAGACGGGTGCCCGGTTGCTCGTGCGAGCGGATCATGCGTGTCGTTTTGAATCCGTCCAATTCGGGCATCTGGCAATCCATGAACACCAAATTGTACCGGTGACGGGTGAGGGCGGCGAGCGCCTCATTCCCGTTGCCGGCCACATCGACACGATAGCCGAGTTTCTCCAGCATCTTCACCGCAACTTTCTGATTGACAGGATTGTCGTCCACGACCAGCAGCCGGAGATTCGCGTGCATTTCAGCCACCTGATGGCGGGTGATGAGCGGCGGCGCGGGGGGTGCGGTTGGACTAACGGCGTGAGCAGACGGTGCTTGCCCCATCACGAGGCGGAGACAATCGTAGAGGTGTTTCTTTCGTACCGGTTTTGTGAGATAGGCGGAAAATCCCGAGGTATGGGCCACCTTGGCGTCGCCCCGCCGGCCCAAGGACGTGAGCAGCACGAGCCGCGTGTGGTCGAGGTTCGCATCGTCTCTGATGGCGCGTCCGAGCGCCAGTCCGTCCATGCCGGGCATGTGCATGTCTAGAATGGCCAGGTCGAACGGTTTCCCTTCCGTCGCGGCCCGGCGGATCAGCGCCAGAGCCGAGGGGCCGTCCTCCGCGCTCTCGTAGTGCATCTTCCAGTCGCAGGCATGGTACTGGAGCAGACTGCGATTCGTCGCGTTATCGTCGACCAGGCAAATGCGCAATCCGCTCAGATTGTCGATGAGCGGGGGTGCTGGGAGTGCCGCGGAGTCGGACTGAGTGAGCAGGCGGATCGTGAACCACACGCAGGTGCCTGATCCCGGAAAGGACTGAATCCCGATCTGGCCGCCCATGAGTTCCGTCAGGCGCTTGCAGATGGCCAGGCCAAGGCCGGTTCCGCCGTATTTGCGAGCGGTCGAGCTGTCGGCCTGACTGAAAGATTGAAATAGTTTTGCCTTGGCTTCCTCAGTCAGGCCAACACCGGTATCGACGATTTCGAATCGCAAGAGGACGGAGGCCGTGCTCTCCTCGGCTTTGAGGACTTGCACCAGCACCTCGCCGCGCTCCGTGAACTTGATGGCATTGCCGATCAGATTGGTCAGGATCTGGCGAATACGCCCCGGATCCCCGATTACGGTATTGGGGGCTTGCGCATCGATCAAGCCCACCAGTTCAAGGCCTTTTGCCTGTGCGGTTGGCGCGAGCAGGTCCAATGTGTCCTCGATGGTCAGACGCAAATCGAACGGAAGCGTTTCAATCGTGAGCTTTCCGGCCTCGATTTTTGAGAAGTCCAGGATGTCATTGATGATCCGCATGAGCGATTCGCCGGAGTGCTTGAGCGTCTGCACATATTCCCGCTGTTCCGGTGTCAGTGCGGTGTCGACGAGAAGATCGGTCATGCCGAGGACGCCGTTCATCGGGGTCCTGATTTCGTGGCTCATGGTGGCCAGGAACTCGGATTTCGCCCGAATGCCGGCTTCGGCGGCGTCCTTGGCGGTGATCAGGTCGAGTTCCATCTGCTTGCGGTGCGAGATGTCCCGGCAGGTGCAGAGAATGGTCTGGCGCCCGGTGCCGGGCTCTTCCAGCAGGGACAGTGACAGGTCGACATGAAAGGCTTCGCCGGATCTCTTTTTCCCGACCACTTCGCCTTGCCATTGCCCTTCCGAACGCAGCGTCGGGAGATACATCTGGTCGATCATCGCAGCCCATTCTTCCGGATAGAGCCGTGTCCAACTCTTACCGAGCAGGTCGTC
>OMJA01000189.1 GCA_900299245.1 Nitrospiraceae bacterium
CCGCAAGTTCACGGGGAAATGTCCGACGCGCGTCAGCAAGAGCGGCCGGCTGGATCCGGCAGCGGTCTGCAGCCGGAATGCTGCTCGCGCTCAGGTTAGAGCCGGCCCTGTTCGATCTCCTGCAAGTAGAGAAATTCCGGAGCTTTGACGCCGGCCCTCTTTCTGAGGGCAACCAGTTCCGGAGACTCAAAAAAGCGGCGGGCCGAATCGAGCGAGGTCCATTCGGAAAAGTGGACGATGCGGTTGGCATCGTGATCGTAGCGGAGAAGCCGGTAGCAGATCTCTCCCGCCTGTTTTCTGATGCCGGCCGCCTGGTCGAACACGGCTTTCCACGCAGGATAGGATTCGACTTCATGAATGATCAATACGTAAGGCATGCACGCTCCAATGATCGGGTGAAGGAGATTTCAACGAGAGCCGGTGCGCGGAAGTTCACTGAGGACCGGAAGGCCGGTTGCGCGGGGAAGATTGAGAAGTCCCGGCGAAAACACCGTTGGTGTGGCTCACAGCTCCACTGCCGGATTGGTCGGATCGACCGCCGGACCGCTACTTACATTCTTTTCCGTTAAAAAACATACAGGTGGACTCGCCGGACTTGACCTTCCAGGTTTTGATCAACGGCATTTCTCCTTCGCCGCGCATTTCGACGACGAAGTCAACCAGGCCTGAAAGCGGCAGCTTGTCCATATGGGGTCGTGCCGCATCCGGCACATTGATGTAGAACACTCCGCCGAGTTTGGAAATCAGAATCCGGTGGTTTTCGGTATCGATGTGGATGACCGGGCTGTAGTAGCTCTTATCTTCGGCCTGGCTCTGTGCGGCGACAAGGATGAGGAGAGCGGCCGTGAGAAGTATCGTACGGATGAATGCCATGACGATTGCTCCTTCTGAAAGAGGTCGATGATGACGGCATTATCGCATTGAAGGTGGCAGAAGGGAACTATGAAATCCCCGGCGCATTGCGGGCGCCTGAATCAGGACGTGGCGATCTCCGCGGGAGTGACTGCGCCGCCTTTGATCCAGTAGGCCCGGATGTCCGGCGTCTGGTGCATCAGGGAGACGAGCAGGTAGGCGGGGACGGGGAGGTTGATCTTTCCCCAATAATCTTCGTAATCAGTGGCGATCTTGATGTCGGTGACGGAAGGTCGGGCGGGATCGTGCGGGTGCGAGTGGTAGACGACCTGAAGCGTATGGCCGTTCCGCCGCATATCTTTTTGCGCCAGGGCAAGATCCTGCGCATCCATGACAAAGGCAATCTCCGCCCGCTCGGCCGGGCTCAATCGCTCCAGATGCGCAACCTTCGCGGCATCGAAGGAGGCGAGTTGCTGCGCGCCTTCCAGGGCGACAACATTCTTAATCCGATAGATCCTGGTGACGGTGTTCCCGGTTCCAGCCAGCAACCCGCAACACTCGTACGGGGCGAGTTCCTTCGCGTGGGCCACCATATCGTCGAGGATGTGCCGGGGAACGACGAGATCAGCCACGATATCAAATGGTGCAGCTGACGGCGTAGTCAGTGCTAAGATCCGTGATTTTCGGCTTCGGGCCGCAAAGCGGGCAGGCCGGATCTTTCGGGCGTCCGACCTTGCGGAATTTCATGTCGAGCGCGTCGTAGATCAGCAGCTTGTCGGCGATGGTTTCGCCGATGCCGAGGACTTCCTTGATGGCTTCGGATGCCTGCAGGATTCCCATGGTTCCGGCGAGTACACCCAGTACCCCGGCCTCCTGGCAGTTCGGGACCAGTCCGGCGGGCGGCGGCTCCGGGTAGAGGCAGCGATAGCAGGGGTAGCCCGCATGGGGCTTGATGGTGGTGAGCTGGCCTTCGAACCGGAACATGCTTGCCGAGATCAGCGTCTTCTTGGCGAAGAAGCAGGCGTCGTTCACCATGAACCGGGTGGAGAAATTATCCGAGCCGTCCAGCACGATGTCGTACTGAGCGATGAGCGGAAGGATATTGTCCGCATCGACCAGCTGATGATAGGCGTTGACCGTGATCTCCGGGTTGATGGCCGAGAGCATCTTCCTGCCGGACTCAACCTTCGGCTGTCCGAGTGTCGCGGTCGAATGCATGATCTGTCGCTGGAGATTGGAGAGGTCGACGACATCGCCGTCGACGAGGCCGATCGTTCCGATGCCGGCGGCGGCCAGATAGAGCGCGGCCGGCGATCCGAGCCCGCCGGCTCCGATCAACAGGATCTTCGCGTTTGCCAGCTTCTTCTGCCCTTTTCCGCCCACCTCGTTCAGGATGATGTGGCGGCTGTAACGCTGTATTTGTGAGTCAGTGAGTTCCATAGCTATTTGCTGACACGCCAACAGTCGAGAGAGCCGGAAAGGAACAAGCTGATTCTTGTCAGGCTGTCGGCTTGATCTTCTGTCAGCAGTCTCCTATTCCACCACGTTCAATTCGATAGGGTCGACGACGCAGCCTTTTTTGCGAAGCCCGTCGAGGGCGCGTTCGATCTCGGCAATTTCGCCGGAGAGCTCGACATCGACCCACCCCGTGGTTTCGCGCACGTCGGCCCGCCGCACATTGGTGACGATATTATACTCGCGGCCGATCTGGTAAATGATCGGCTCTTTGACTTTGTCCTCTGGGAACCGGACGTGAAAGCGCAAGTGTGACATGGCTAGCCTCCCGCGATTGCCGGAACGATGGAGACTTCGTCGCCATCCTTCAGCATGGTCTCTTTGCCCTTGAGAAAACGGATGTCTTCCTCATTCACGTAGATGTTCACAAAACGCCGTAACTCACCGGACTCGTCGCAGAGCCGGTCCTTGATGCCGGGATGCGCGCTGTTCAGCGTCTCGATCATGTTGGCAATGCTGCCGGCTGTCGTTTCAACTTCCCCCTGGTTCTTCGTCAGCGGCCGGAGGGGAGTGGGAATGCGGACTTTAATCATGCGTCACCACCACCGTTCTTTCCCAGCTTAAAGGTTTTTTCAAAAGCCACGAGACTCGGTTGAATGCGGGTCGGGCGACCGACGGCGTCGATGACCGCTTCCTGCGTCTTCAATCCGTTCCCCGTGATGTAGGCAACCGTCACTTCGTTCTTTTTGATTACGCCCTGCTTGACCAGCTTTTTCAGGACACCGATGGTCACTCCGCCGGCGGTCTCGGCGAAAATGCCCTCCGTCTGCGCGAGCAGCTTGATGCCGTCGACCACTTCTTCGTCGGTCACCATCTCCATGGCGCCCTTGCTCTCGGCGGTCGCCTTCAAGGCGTAATACCCGTCGGCCGGGTTGCCGATGGCC